>JBILKV010000014.1:0-42365 GCA_044376515.1 Chthoniobacteraceae bacterium
TCCCTCCGCGCCGCGGTGTTCCACCGCAGGCGGGGAAGTGGCCCGCAGCCGCGAGACGCAATTCACCACCGCCATTCGAACCCGGGGATGCGCATCTTTGGCGGCAGCGGCAAGCAGCTCCCGCGCTGCCGCGGGCTCAAAACCCTCAAAGCGTACCGTCTGAACCGCGGCAGCGCGCATCCGCGGCTCTTTGGACTGCAGAAGCGTCCGTACCCAGTCCGGCCGCGGGCGTCCTTGGCTCAGCAACACCCAGCACGCCTCCAGCAACGCCTGCTCGTCGACCGCCCCCGCCTGTTGCATCCGTGCAATCCAGTCCTCCACCGCGGGCACGGTCTCGGCCCCCAGCGCACGGAGCAGGCGCCGCGCATGGTCGCGCACCAGATCCTGCGGATGCCGCAACAACTCGAGCAACTCCGCCAGGGACGCACCCTCGATTTTCGGCCAGTCACCAGCCAGAGGGCGGCCGGTCGCCACCACCCTCCAAATCCGGCCCCGGGTGTGGTTCCATTGGGGGTCCCGCATCGGATGCTGCGCGTGTCCGATAATCCGGCTCGCGAAATCCGACACGTAGAGGGCGCCGTCCATCCCGAAGGCCGTGTCCACGGGACGGAATGCCGAGTTTTGCGAACTCAACAAGTCAAGCCGGTCGGTCCCCACCACTGCGCCTCCGTCGGTGTTCGGGGCGGAGATGGAAACGCAGTAGCTGCCAAGCAAAGCGGCGGTAACCACCCCCTGCTGGTATTGGTCGGGAAAGTTCGGACTTGAGACCACGCAGAGCGCGGAGCCTTTGCCGTAGTTGACCACTGTTCCGTTGCCGTACGGATGCGCCACGCCGAGGGGCGTCCACGTTTGCGGCAGCCCGTCGAGCAGGTGTCCGCCACCGAAGCGTTGGAAAAGGTTGCCGTAACGGTCGCAGGCGGTTTTCCACGGATTCGGGGTGAGACCCTGCCACTCCATTTGCACCCGACCCGTGCGCGGGTTGAGCCGGTAGGTGGTGGAATCAATGCCCCGGACCATGCCAAAGGGCGTCTCCAACTGCGAGCGGTGAAAGACTCCGTCGCTAAAAATGACGTGTCCCATCGGATCGGTAGAAACCATCCCTCCGTGGTGCGAATCGGTCACGTCAATGCCGCGCAACCACTCTTCGCGCGCGTCGGCCCGTCCGTCATTGTCGGTGTCCCGCAACAGCCACAACCTCGGCTGGGCCGACACAATGACGCCCCGTTCGTGAAAGGCCACGCCGTCGAGCGCGTCAAAGCCTCCCGCGAAGACGGTGCACTTGTCCGCCTTGCCGTCCCGGTCGGTGTCTTCGAGCACGAGGATCTTGTCGTCGGCAACGGCCCCCGGAACGGTGTGCGGAAAGGAGGGCATGGTCACCACCCACAGTCGGCCGCGGGCGTCGAAGGCAATCTGCACCGGCGCCTTGAGGTCGGGAAAATCCTCCTCGGAGGCAAAACAGTTGAGGCGGTAACCCTCGGCCACGGTCAGGTCCTTTTGTTGCTCCGCGGGGCTTTTCAGAATGCCGCCGCTGTAGCGGTCGGGAACGCTCTTTCCCTCTGGCAGCGGGGGCAGCGAGGGAAGGGGACCGTCGGCGAAACGCCGTTTTGGATCGCGTACGAGGCCGCGTACCAGCGCGTCGGCCTGCTCAATCATGGCATGGTAGCGCGGGATTTCGGCCGCGTACTCCTCGGGCCGCCTGCGGACGCCGTAGTAGACCACCCCGTTTTTAGGGCGCACGACGTCGGCCACGTAGCCGGCCTTCAGGGCTGCCGCCTTTGCGACCTCCGACACACGGGTCTCGTCCAGCGAGTCGAGTGCCTTGGCCCCCAGCAGCGCCCGGGCGACGGCCCGCGCCACGGCCCCGACGGTTCGCTTGCCGGCGTCGGTCCCCTCGGGGGCGAGGGGTTCGAGATTCCACAAATCCACAAAGGATGCGCCGTGCGCTTCGGCGATTTCCCCGGTGGCTCTGGCATAGGCGGCCACCGTCCGGTTGCGCTCCGCCGCGGAAAGGTCCCCACCGGAGCGGACGGGCAAAGGCGACAACACCACGAGCCGGGCACCGGGATGAAGGCGCCTGATTTCCCGGAGATAGGCGGCCCAGTCCTTTCGGTAGGGCTCCAAGCCGGCCTCGCCGCCATAGGCCTCGTTGTTGCCGAACCCAAGGACGACGGTGCTGGCCGGCCATTGGGAAAGGAGGCCTTTGAGGTGCTCGACATACCCTTCCGGACGCAGGCGGCAACCCACCTCGTCGCCCGTCCACGCAAGGGATCGCACCCGCACGTGGGAGGCGGGTTTTGCCAAATGAAGGCAGGCCTCCAGTTCGCCGTTTTCCATCAGGCGTTCCACAACCGAATTGCCGTAAAAGAGGAAGGTTTCTTCCGGCGGTGTCGCCGTCGCTGGGGAGCGCAGCAGGACACCGAGGCAACACAGGAGGAGGGCGGCTTTACGAATCGGGGCAATCATGGAGAATGTGTGGAAATCTCGTCGGTTGCCGGGGGCTCAGGCAAGGCTGCCGATGCGGCAGGTGACAGCCTTCTTCGCACCAGGGGAGGGGTTCCGTTTCAAGGACAGCCACGCGGGAGGCGTGGCCCGGGGAATTTTCAACCTTCGATGGGCAGTTGGTTCAGAGTATGCTACGCTCCCAACACTGAGCATGAACGGCGGAACTCCATCTGGCAGCAGCGGGAAAGGCCGAAACCGGGACGGAAAAAGCCCGGGCGGTTCTCCGCACCCCGGGGACGACAGGGGTCCGTGGTTTGAGTTTGCCGGCCATCCGGTGCACGCACCTTTGGCTCTGGTGGCTGCGAGCATTCTTTCGATGCTCTTCACAACGGTGGCCATCGCGCTGAATGATGACCTAAGTGCGCTGCTACGGTTTTCTTCCTCCGCTATTCTCGAGCGCGGCGAGGTCTGGCGGCTGTTTTCTTACGTGCTTTGGAATCCACCGACCATTTCCTTCGCGCTGGAGTTGTTGATGCTCTGGTGGTTTGGGCGGGAGTTGGAGTCGTTTTTCGGGCGGCGTACCTTCTTGAAGCTCTGCGCCGGGATCGTGCTCATGCCGGCGCTGGTGGGTGTTGCGGCGGGGCCTGTGCTTCCCACCCAGTGGGTGGGTTTGCCCGGGGATTTCGCGCTGTTTGTGGCTTTTGCAACGATGGCGCCCGACGTGCTGCTGCTCTTTGGGGTGTCCGCCCGCTGGACGGCCCTGATCTTTTTAGGCGTCCAACTTCTGTCCTACGCTGCGGCGCACGCTTGGGGACAACTGCTCCATTCCCTTTCGGCGGTGGTCTTCGCCTTCGGCTATATCCGCGTTCAACAAGGACTCTGGGGCTTCCCCCAGCTCCCCCGGTTGCGCCTTCCCGGAAAACGGCCAAAACTCCGGGTGCTTGAGGCCGTGCCCGCTCCCGCGGCGGCTCCCCGGCCCAAGACGGCCCGGCTGGTGGTCGAAGTGGACGAAGAAGCCACCGCGCTGGCATTGATTGATCCCCTGCTAGAGAAGATCAGCCGTAGCGGGATGGGGAGTCTCAACGCGGCGGAAAGGGCACAGCTTGAGCTAGCCCGCGAGGCGCTCCTCAAAAAAGAGTCCATCCGTTCCTAGACACGCAAAGGGACGCGAAGCCTACGGAGCCTATGGAGCCTATGGAGCCTATGGAGCCTATGGAGCCTATGGATGCACCGGCTCAGCCTTGGCATTCCGAACCGCCCCCTGTCCCCTCGCGCACCCCCCGCGATGCTTCAAGCGATCCTTCCGATGCGGAATCCCGGCCGGAGGGCGCTGGCGTCTCGGCCGCGCGCTTCGACCCGGGCTACGTGAATGCGATGTCCCATTTTTACCGCGGCGAACTGGGCCGGATCATGGCCTGGCGCGTGCGACTGGACACCACCACCAACTGGGCGGTCACCGTCACTTCCACCGTGTTCACGGTCGCCTTCTCCCTGCGCGAGGTTCCCCACGGGATCTTTTTTTTCAACGTGGCGGTTGTGTGGATCCTGCTGTGGATCGAGTCTCGGAGGTACCGGTTCTACGATGCCTTCCGCGCGAGGGTCCGGCTTTTGGAGGCCCACTTTTTGGTGCCCATGGTGCTGCAGGACAAAAAGCTGCTACAAGGCGATTGGCAGCGACTGATGTGCGAGGACCTGCTGTTGCCTTCTTTTAAGATCAGCAAGTTTGAGGCACTGGGCCGCCGGCTCAAGCGCAACTATGTCTACCTGTTTGCGCTGATTTTGGGTGCTTGGCTGGCCAAAATTTTCCTGCATGCGCCCGCGCCGATCGTCTCATGCGCCACCTTTTTTGATGCGGTTGCGGCGGGTCACGGCATTCCGGCCGCAGCGGTCCTCGTCGTCTTTGGCATCACCTCGGTGAGTATTATCGCGGCGATTTTGTACGCCAGCCGGCAGGCCTCCGGCGAATTCTCCGAATTTGGACCCCGCCACCGGGATCTCTGGAAAATCTGATGTGCCGGTGGCTTCCGTGAAGCCCCCAACCGGATGGTTTGGGATGCAGCAAATGCCTGGCTTCCCGGGGGGAACGAGAGCCGGCAACCTGAGAGATGGGCACAGAATGGGTTGAGGAGGACCGGGGTGCGTGGCATTGAAAAAACGGGCTCCGGAGTTCGAGCGTAATCTTATCGGGCTTAACGCTCCGGAGGTTGCCAAGTCCCGCGCCCGATCCGGACTCCATCTATTCGAATCCAGTCCTTCGCCGCCCCGCAACTCTGGGGCCCTGCGCTCCGCCTACTTTTGGATCAGCGCGTGTTTGAGCCACTCGGCGGGCAGCGGGCGTCGGGTGGATCCAGGGAAGCTCACCTCCAGCGCCGGCACGGAGCCCTCCCACAGCAGGGCGGGGTTGGGCCAGTTCATCCAGGTTTCGTGCTTGAACGGGGCGGTTCGCGTGTCGGTGTAAATGACCTGAAAGCGGTGTGGTCCCTCGGCCAGAACCCGCGACCAGGTGCCGAGTGCATGCCACCGCATCGTCGGCCACCATTCCTCGTCATCCACGAATACCCGAAGGTCATAGCCTGGCTCTTGGTTGGGAATAACGTAGGCACTTGGTGCGTAAAAGGTGTACACGCCCGTCGCGGGCACATCGATGAATCCCGTGTAGCGCGCGGTGAAAGCGTCCCCTCCCTCGCGGAAGGAAACATCTGGAAGCGTGTCGGTGGTTCCGTGTTTGCGGGGTGCCACAAAGCCGCTGGTTGCCGTGAGCGCGAAGGCCTGGCCCGGCGTGTATTCCCAGACGAGGCCCCGCGACAGCTTGACCTTCTTTTGCGCGGGCGCCGGTGCCTGCTTGGTGAAGACGGCGAGGGTCGGGAGTGTCGCATAGCCCGGGTCGAGCGGCCACCGGAGCTCGCCGGCGCCCGGTCTCACAGCGATCGCGTGGACGACCGTGGTTTTGTTGATCAGCACCGGCCCGGCGTAGCGTGTTGACTGTGGCGTGGGCTCCGAGCCGTCCAGCGTGTAGCGGATCTCACTTGCTGGGTTATCGGTCTGCATCGTCACCTCGACGCTGTCGGCAAACACGTTGACGCCCGGACTGATTGCCACCGGAGAGAGCATCGGGTAAATGGCGCGCACCGCGGCGGGTTCCGCACCCAATTTCAGTTCGGCGGCGCCGCTGGGGAGCCGCAACAAGCGGCCCCGCGCGTTGACCTCGTTGGTCGAAAGCACGAGCGCCCCCGCGTTGCCCGAGGATGGCTCCACCACAAGAATGGTGTCCGCCTGCGCTTCGACACCCGCAACCGAAAGAGGCGTCCGCTTGGTGCTTGCGGCGAAGTGGAGTTTTGAACCGTCCGGCGCGGTGGCGGAAAACGCCGTGCCCTCCCCCTGTACACTCCATCCGGTGTTCGCGGGCATCCCTCCTTCGGGAGCCGTCGTTATCAGCGTCACCAGCAGTTGCTCGCCAGAGCCAGACCACTTCACCAGGGTGCGCCGCACAAAGGCCAGTCTGTCCCGCAGGTCGGCGCGCGCGGTCTTCCACTCCGCCTCGGCGTCGCGGATTTCGCCCGTATCCTTTTGGTTGAGCTCGTGTGAATTGGGGTCGAACTCGATGCTCAGCGGGCTGCTCCCGAAGTGCCGCAGCGAAAGCGCCGGGAACCCCGGGTTGTGCGTGTGCACGGCCTTGCCCGGACGGTCGATCACCACGCGGCCCGAGCCGTTCGGGATCGGCACCTTGAGGCGCCGCAGCCAGTCCGGCCTGTCGACCGGCGTGTAAAGCTCGTAAGGAAACTCGTACTGGTGATTCCGCGCGCTGCGCACCCGGTCGACCACAATCCAGGCGGCAGGCTTTCGTACAAACAACACCTGGCGAACGTGGTGCACGTCCTCAACGGGGGGCTTGCCCACGCTGCGCTGCCGTCGCTTCATGTCAAAGCCACCCGTCTGGAAGGCGGACCAATAGGTCCGGCCGGGTCGCTCCTCGTAGACGCCGGAATAAACGCCCTCGGCGAAATCAAAGGAATCGCTTGAGTGCCAGCGGCCTCTTCCGATGCTGCCGTTGTTGACCGAAACAAACGCGGTCTTCGCCCCCGGATTGTCCACCATTTCGGCATGCTGGTTCTGGGTGCGTCCGTCGACGTAGACCGGTTGTGCGGTCAGCAGGTGGTGCCCGAAGTCGTGCAGCTTGAAAGCATTACAGTCCTCGTCCGGATTGCTGTTGGGGATGTGACCGGAGTGCATGTAAAGGAACGGGTCCCGCCTGCCCCAGCCGCCCCGCAGCAGAAACTCGCCCAGATAAGGGAGCACGTCGGACCGGTGCGCCGGCGCTCCGTTTGCCCCCGCCCCAAACACAGTGTCGAGTAGCCGCGCGGGCTCAGCCTGCGTCGTGACCCACGGGGTCTGGGCGTCAAGCGAGGTTGGGGCGAAGGCGCTGATGCGTCTGCCCACGTAACTGGGAGCGGCGTCGCGGTAGGAGTCGCGGTGGCGGTGGCCGTCCGGCTTGAGGTGCCGCAGCCAGAAGGTTGCGTTTTGCGAAAGGCTCGCCCGGAGTTCGGACTCGAGCAGGGGATCAAACCAGGCGGGCTTGTGTTTGGTCAGCAGCTCGAGGGCCGCGCCGCCAAATTCGCGCCACGCGCCCTGGTGTCCCTCGTCAGAATACTCGACGTAGCCGCCGTCGGGCAGAATGGAAAACAGCGCGTGGTTGAGGAGGGTCCGCGTCGCCTCCCGTCCCAGCCACTGGCCGGTTTTGAACTCACCGAGAAGGAGGCTGTTGCGGATGTTGAAGCTGAGCCCCATCATGTTCCAGTTGAAGCGGGTGGAGCGCGCCACGAGAATGTTTGGGGTGGCGTATTCCTCGAGGGCGGTGAGCAGCACGCGCGCCAGGGTGGGTGCCGGCAGGGCCGCCACACTCTCGGGCCTTTCCAAGACAATCGCCCGCAGTCGGGTGACAAACCCCGCCAGCACGCGTGGGACAAGCGTTGAGTAGTAACGCAGATTCCAAGGCAGCGGTTCCGAAGGCGAAAACGCGCTCGGGTCCAATCCGGCGGCGGGCACCGCGCTCAGGTCGCGTTGCACGTTGAGCGCCCAGTCGTCCGCGTACTCCGCCCAGCGCTGAAGGTAGGCCCGTTCGCCCCAGGCTTGGTAACCTTGCAACAGCCACGAAAGAAGCCCATTGGGCTCACCCTCGCTTTCGAGGAGGTGAAAGGCCCGCGCCAGATGCAGCGTTTCAGGCTGCTCCCGCGGAGTGCCCGGTTCGGCCGGCAGCCAGGTCCAGTTGACCGCCCCCGGCGGGCCTACCTCCGCCTTGAACAACGCTTCCCTCCCCGCAAACCGGTTCGACATGGTTGCCACGCCGCGCAGCGCATCCTCCGCCCATTCCCGTGGAAAGCGCCACGGCGCCAGCGGCGCGGTGGCGTCGGTCAGGATGGACTCCGGGGAAATCCGGTGTTTCTCCAGGTGCGCGATTTTGTCGCAGAAGTAGTCGCGGAATGCGGTGAGTGCCTCGGAGTGTTTCTTCGCCTTGTACAGAGCAAAGGGCTTCTTCAGGGCGGGTTGTTTTTCGTCGAGCGCGGCGAAAAGGCGGTGGGCCAGCGCTTCCAGCGCGGCGGGCGTGTTGCGTTTGCGGAACGCCTCCCGTCGCTCGGCGGCATCGGCCGGCGGGGAAAGGATGATCGGGCGGGTCTTGGTCAAACCGACGCCGGGAGCCTCTTGGCGATAGGCGGCTGCGAGCTCCCGCAAGGGTTCGAGCCGGTTGGCGGTGTGCGCGGTGAGGGCGTCCTCCGCCGCCTGCGCCTTTCGCCGCAGCGTCTCAACCGTCTCAGCGGCCGGCTTCACCTCGGGGGCGGCCAGACAGCGGTCCAGAACCTGTTTTTCGAGTGCGGCTTGGGCGGCGTCCTTGAGCACGCGCAACCGCGACGACTCGATTTCCAAGGCGGCCTTTTCGTCTGTTTCGCCCGCCTTTTCGGCCGCGGCCAGTGCCTCCCGTTTGAGTTTGGTCAGCGCCTCCAGCGAGGTTACCGCCTCGAGTGTCTCAACGAGGGAGGCTTGCCCCGCCTCGCCCAGTTGTTTGAAGGGGCCGTTTTTGAGTGCGTTGAATGCGGCGGTGTACTCGTTTTTGGCGGCCGCTCGTCTGGCGAGCAGCGCCTCGCGTGCGGCCACCGCGGCGTCGCTGGCGGCCAGTAATCCGGCCACCTCTGCCGGAGTGGTCGGAAGCCGGTGCGATGGCTCCGCCACCGGTGCTGCGAACGCGGTGAGTGCGGCCAGAAAATAGACCAGCGGGAATCGAAGGATTTGCATGGGTGGCCCTGCAGCTTCGCAAGCCGCCGCTGCAGAGCGCAAGCCCACGGCTGCGAACGGATAGTCAACCGCGCAGCGGTTGGGACACCCACCCGCACAGCCAGGAACGCAGGTGCGTCGGCAACCCATCGGCATGGTGCGCCACGGCGACCAAACAGGGCCCTCCGCCAAAGACGGAAATGCCGCCGCGGGCGTGGTGCACGGTCACGCTCAGGAAACCGTCCTGCGCCCCCTGCGTGGAAAGTGCGTTGTCGAGGATGCGTTCCAGCTTCTCCCGGGCGGCCAGGTTGCGTGCGTCGAAGCCGAGGTCCCCCGTGTGTTGTGCAATCCCGCCCTGCCACAGGCCGAAGCCGCGGACCTCGGCAAAGCGTGACAGCGAAAGTCCCAACTCCTCAAAGCGCATCTGATAGCCTTCGGTCACCGCTGGTACATCGGTGCGGAGTACCGGTTCGCCCCCCGGCTTCGAAAGGGCCTGTCCCCAGCGGTTGGCGGCTTCTTCCTCCCCCGGATCCTCCGCCAGTGAGGAAACCTCGGGTTTGCCCTGCTCCCTCGTCCCTGCGGCGCCCGCGGAAGGCGGCGCGGAAGTGGGCGCGGAAGTGGGCGCGCGCTCGCCACCCAGCGGGGCTTGCGGGGGCGCCGTCTTGGAGCCGAAAAGACCGTCCGCATAGGCCTCCAAAATCTTGCGCAATCTCGGGTTGGGTGCCGCGCCCTGTGCAGGCACGGGGGAGGGTGGCCGCCTTTTCTCTGCGGGCAACCCCTCCTCGGGCTTGGTGCGCAACAAATCCTCAAACTCGCCCTCCACTCGCATGAGAAGCGGGGGCATCTTGACACTCTGTAACGCCTGTCGCGTTTCCTTTTCCTCCTTCCGCACTTCCCGGGCGCTGCGCTTGTCCTCCTCCCACAAGAGAAAGGTGTCCCGCTCGTCCGCCGCCTCTACCACCAGTTGCGCGGGCACGTCCAGTTCGGTCGCGGAGGCTTCGGGATCACGAAACGGCTCCATCCAAAGATCCACGCCCGGATCCGTTTCGGAGGGTCCCGGGTCCTTGAACCATTGCGGGTGTACCTTGGCGAGGTAGCGCAGGGAGTACGCCAGCGGGCGTTCTATCCCCATCTCGAGCCGGGCCTCCGCCGGAAGGACGATGGTCTGCTCCGGCGCGTAGTGGGCCGACCGCCTCCAACCCGTGGGAACCAATGGGAGGAGGTCGCCAAGGGAGACGGTCCGGGGAAGGCCTCTGCTGGGGCGGTTGGGTACCAGCGGGCCGGGTGCCGGTCCCTCCCTGCGCGCTGGCACCTCCGGAAGATTCGCAGGTGCGGGCGCCGGGGTCGCAGTCTCTGGGCGCGAGAGGCCGGCCCGGGGTGGCGCATCGATTGGCTCAAATACGATGTCCTCAGGCTTTGGGGTGGACACTCCAAGCAGAGCACCCAGCATGCGGCGCAGCGGGCCCATTCCCTTCTAAAAACCCCAACGCGCGCCGTCAGGCAACACCCATCGCCTGTCGCCCTGTGGAAAAGTCAAGCCGCCGCCCCATCCCGGTCCGCCCCGGTTGGCGCACCAATCAGCGACCCTCCAAGGCCTCACCGCACCGAGGCCTCACCGCAAGCCGACGCCCCGCCCGGACGAACCACCCGCGGTCCCCCCGGACGCGAGTGGCTCCCGTGACGGGACGGCGGCTTGCGGCGACGCCTTTCACCCCAGCTTCCCCTCCACACTTCCACCAGGGAGCACACACCGGACTCGTTCACCATTCCATGCGTGAGGCTCCCTCATTTTCGCACACATTAAACAGCTGGAACCCGCCAAGAAAGCCGATCAGGGCGTCGTTGAGTACCAGAGTTTGATGCCACGCGCAACGCTTGTTTACGCCTAGTCCGGTGGGCGCGGGCCCCCCCTAGTCCGGTGGGCGCGGGCCCCCCCTAGTCCGGTGGGCGCGGGCCCCCACGAGGGACCTGCATCCGCCGGAGGCCATCCCCTCCTACATCGGGGTTTTCAGTCCGCAGGCGCGGGCCAGACACCAGCCGCGCGCTGCTTCAAAAATCATGAAAATCCCCGCGAGCGCCAATGCAGCGCCTCCCAAAGCGTGGTCACGACACACCCATGCCGCCGCCAAGCTCACGGTTCCGCACAGTCCCCGGGCAATCCGTCCGGGGATTTCAATGTTTGGGGTCCAGAATTTCATAGGTGAAAAGGTCGGGAGGGGGGTCGGCAGGGGGGTCGGCAGGGGAGAAATCCGGCAGGGCATTCCTCGGGAAAAGCCCGCCCGTTCCTTTGCAAAGATTAGACGAGCTGTCTGGGTTTGTCAAAATTTGGCGGTCGGACGACAGTGATGCCTTTTCGAAATTGAACAAAAGCCGGAATCCTTGTCTAACCTTGTAGCCGTGTATTCCCTCCCCATCCAGACCGTCGCAGCCCGCACCGGATTGAGCGCCCATGCCATCCGGGCGTGGGAAAGGCGTTACCGTGCGATTGAACCGGCCCGTTCCCCCGGTCGGCACCGGATGTACTCGGAGGAGGACGTGCGCCGGCTCAACCTGCTGGCGGAGGCTTGCCGTACTGGGCGTCAGATCCGGAACCTGGCGAGGCTGAGCAACGAAGATTTGGTGTCCCTCCTTGGGAGGGCCTCCGGGGAAGCAGGGGCCGGGGTCGCGCCGGTGGGGGCGGCTGCCGGATTCGATGCCGGGGACCGGGCGTTTTGCGCGCAGGTCTTGGATGCGGTCAAGCGTCTGGATACGAGTGCGTTGGATGAGGCGCTGCAGCGGGCACAGGTTTCACTTGGCGATCAGGGATTGCTCCGGCGCGTGATCACCCCGCTGGCCCGCGAACTGGGCACCCTCTGGAAGTTGGGCCGGATCACCGCGGCGCAGGAACATTTCTTCACGGCGATGGCCAAGATGTTCATCTGGAATCTCACCCGGCAGTATCGGCGGGACAAGCGCGCCCCCAACGTCGTGGTGGCCACACCCGCCGGGCAATACCACGAGATTGGCGCGCGCATCGTATCCGCCGTGGCGGCCAACAACGGGTGGAACGTGACCTATCTGGGCTCCAGCCTCCCAGCCTTTGAACTCGCGGGGGCCGTCCAGACGACCGGCGCCTCGGCTTTGGTTTTGAGCATCGTGTTTCCCGAAGACGATCCGAACCTGCCCGCGGAACTCCTGAAGCTGGGCCACCTGCTGCCCCGGAGCGTTCCGGTGATCGTGGGGGGGCGGGCGAGTGCCGCCTACCTTCCGGCGCTGCAGAAGATCGGCGCCAAAATGCCTGCCACCCTCGACGAATTGGACGTTGAACTGAGCCGACTCCGGCGCCCGCCGGAATCCCGCTGAGGTGTCTTCGCCCGCAATTTTCCGCGCCCAGAAAACACCCCCAGCGCATCTTAATCCATGTTCTTCCAACCCCGTCTTAGCCGGCTTCACCGCGAAATGTGGGTTCCTCTCCCGCTTGAAACGGTATTCGCCTTCTTTTCAAACCCCGCCAATCTGGAACTGGTGACTCCTCCCTGGGTCGGCTTCAGGATTTTGAGCAAGCTGCCCGTGGAAATGAAAAAGGGGCTCCTGCTCGATTACGCCATCCGCGTGCACGGCATCCCCCTCAAGTGGCGGTCGGAAATCACGGTATGGGAGCCGCCTCTCCGCTTTGCGGACCTGCAGCTAAAGGGGCCCTATGCGGTCTGGCACCATGAGCACACCTTCGAGGCGCGCCACGGAGGAACACTCGTCGCTGACGCGGTAGAGTACGCGATTCCCTTCAGCTGGATGCCGGGCTCCGGGTTGCTCGAGCGGTTCCTGGTGCGGCCTGATGTGGAAAAGATCTTCGCCCACCGCAGGGGGGCGCTTCTGCGGCATTTCGGCCTGCCCGACACCCCTTCCGAGCTGCAGGGACCCGACCTGTTCCCCACCAGCCCCGCCCCAGCCCCCTCCCAGCGACCTTGAAGCAGCTATGAAACGTGTGCGCAGACCTCGGCGTGAGCACCCAAAAACGGGACTTTCCCTCAGGGCGCCCCGCCGCCAGTGTCACCTTCCGCGCCGCTCCACCGAATGAGCCCCGCCCGGCACCCCTTTTTTACCAAGAAGCAAGACGAAAGAACCCTGACTTATGCACGACGTTAACCACTCCCACTCTCCGGTAGGCAAGCTGACCAACGCCTACAGCGATCGCACCTTCCCCCCCTTCAGTCTGAGCCGCCTTCTCAAAACAGTCTTCGCTCCCAAGGGTGGCGAACGCGTCTGCATCCTCATTGACCTGCCGGATCCGGCCCTCATGAAAGACTTTGGCTTTCTGGCGGAGCCCCGGTTCACGATTCAGCGGCATGCCTACGAGGTGTTCTATCAGGGGCTCCGCGCCGGCGTGCTCGAGGAGCTCGGACTCCTCGGTGCTGAGATGTTCGCCTACGAACTGACCGGCGGCAGCAACCTTGACCTCCCCGAAACCGGTGTGGACGCCGCAGGCGCGACGGTCTCGATGCGCGAAGCCGTCTACAAAAAGTACGATCTGATCCTTTGCGTCTCCACCTATTCCGCCACCGCCCCGCTGACGGCTTTCGCCAAGCAGTACGGGTTCCGCGGCGCCACGCTCCACGGGCTCAACCCGATCATCCTCAATACCGGGCTTTCGGTGGACTACAAGGAGGTGAGTGTTTTGGCGGAGCGTTTCCGACTCGGCCTCACCGCCGCGGACCGCGTTGAAATCGACTTCGCTGTCGCAGGCGAAACCGCCTCGCTCCGGCTGGAACTCGGAAAGCAGGAGGCCCAAAAGAGCCACGGCCTCTGCCAAGGTGAGCCCGATGTCGCGAACCTTCCCGCGGGCGAGGTGTACTTTGTCCCCGAATCCGCGGAAGGCCATTTTCCGATGCAGTACGAAGACGGGACTCTCGGAATGATGACCGTCCGCGCCGGCCGCATTGTGGAAGCCCGCCTGCTCTTGGGCGACGCGGCCGTGATCGCCGCGCACAACGCCAAACTCACTTCCGACCCGCTCACGGGCGAACTCGGCGAGCTGGGCTTTGGCACGCAGGAACTGCCCCCGAGCGGCCGTGACATCCAGGACGAAAAAATCCTCGGCACCCTCCATGTCGCCACCGGCCGGAGCGACCATCTGGGCGGGGCCCTCACTCCGGAACGCTTTGCGAGCCGGCTCAATGCCACGCACGACGACATTCTTTTCAGTCCGACCAAGACGCCGGCCATCCGCGTCACCCAGGCGCGTGTGTACCGGGACGGCGCCATGTATTCCGTCATCGAGGACTACGCCCCGAGCGCCTACGTGCGGGAACTGATGCGGGGACGCTAGGGACGCCAGGGGGCGGGCCCGGGGCCGGATCGCCGGCGCGGGACATGGGAAGACCATGAACTCCGGATTTTTAGACAAGCTCATCGAGCGCATCGGCAAGGTGCGTTCGCAGGATTTGGAGTCGTACCTGCACCGTCTTGCCGATGAAAAAGGCTTCCTCGAGACGATCTTCAACG
The DNA here is from genome assembly GCA_044376515.1 of Chthoniobacteraceae bacterium. Lineage (GTDB taxonomy): Bacteria > Verrucomicrobiota > Verrucomicrobiia > Chthoniobacterales > Chthoniobacteraceae > Chth-196. Next base: position 14,188 of record JBILKV010000014.1, read on the forward strand.
CGATCCACGAGGGCGTAATCGTCACCGGATTGAGCGGCGAGGTGAGCTACCTCAACCGGGGGGCCTGCGAAATGTTCGGGCTGCAGCGGGAGCAGTGCATGGGCCGTCTGATCGGCGACTGCCTCCGCGGCGTGGCTTGGGCGGACCTGCTGGCCGTGGGCAAGGTGGTCTCCCGTGACGTCGAAATCTTTTATCCCCTGCACCGGTTCGTAAACTTTTACATTGAACCGATCCGTCTGGAAAAACCGGCCGCGACCCGCCCCAAGGACGGCTACGAAAGCGAGCCGGTCGGGTACGCGGTCATCCTGCGCGACATCACCGAGACGCGCCGTTCGACCGAGGAAACCATCCACAGCGAAAGGCTCTCGGCCCTGACGCTGCTGGCGGCGGGAGTCGCCCATGAAATCGGCAACCCGCTCAACTCGCTGCATATTCACATGCAGCTTTTGGAGCGGAAACTCCGCCGCCTGCCGGAGGCCGTCCGCGGCGACCTCCAAAACGCCGTGGAGGTGGCCAAGGGCGAAATCCAGCGCCTCGACTCGATCGTCCAGCAGTTTCTGGGGGCCATCCGGCCGGCCCAACTGGAGCTGCGCCTTGAAAACATCAACACGCTTCTGAAGGAATCCGTGGACTTCCTGGGGCCCGAGTTGCTCGACCGGGACATCCGCGTGGACGCCCTCCTGCGCACAGACCTCCCGCTGGCCGAGGTGGATCGCACCCAGATCAAGCAGGCCTTCTTCAACGTGCTCAAGAACGCAATCCAAGCGATGCTCCCCGGCGGCGTCCTCCAGATAGAAACGGCATTGGAAGGGCCGTTTTTGCGGCTCACCTTCCGCGACACCGGCGGCGGGATTCCTGCGGCAAACATGAGCCACGTGTTCGACCCGTATTTTACGACGAAGAAAAACGGCTCCGGGCTGGGGCTTCTGATCGTGCGCCGGATCGTGCGCGAGCACGGCGGAGAGATTGAATTGGTTTCCCACGAGGGGGAGGGGCTTGAATGCATCATCCGCCTGCCCCAGCGCGACCAGCGCGCCCGCCTGCTCCCTCCCGCCGAAGTCTAGCGTCGGGGGGCCCTTCCTGGCTCCCCTTCTCCCCTCCTCCCCTCTGCTGCCGGGGACAGACACTTGGCTGCCCTGCTGGTTTACTGTTCCTTTGCGGACGGGGCGTTTTGGGAATCCGACTGCAGGCGTTTGACCAGTTTGTTGTATTCCAGCGTCAGGGCGTTGAGTTTTTGGGTGACGCTGTTGCGGTCGGCGGTGAGTTTTTCGATGGACTGGTTGGCTTGGGCCACTGCGGAGTTTGCCTTGAGCAGGGTTTCCTGCTGCTCCTTTAGGGCGGCGTTTTGTTTGAGGACTCCTTCGCGCATGGTTTGCGCGGCGCCCATCGCCTCGTCGTACTGGGTTTTTGAGACGGAGGCGGTTTTGATGTCCGCGAGTGCCTCGGTCAGGCGCAGGATTTCGGCGTCCGCGGCCTTGGCGCGGGAGGAGTTTTCGTCGAGGGCTTTGCGGAGTTCGCCGATTTCGGCGAGTTGTCTGCGGGTGAGTTCGCGCAGGAGTTCCTCGCGGTTCCACTGCCAGGCGCAGAGGCCGCAGAGGCCCCCGAGCAGGAGGAGCAGGAGGCCCAATGGAACCGGTCGGCTCATCGGGCCTCGAGCGGTTTGACGTTGAAACCGACTTTGGTGACGCCGCACCGGCGGACGTAGTCCAGTACGGCGACCATCGCGCCGTGCGGCGTGGCGGCATCGCCGCTCAGGTAGACGGGCAGGTCCCGGTTTAGGGCGAGTTTTTCGCGGAGAACGGTTTCGAGCTGCTCGAGGGAGACGGGCTGCTTTTCAAAGAAGACGCGTCCCGCGGCGTCCACCGCGAGGCTGATGGAATCGGGCTTGAGGGAGGTTTGAGCGGAGGCGGCGGCGGGCAGGTTGACGCCGACGGTGCGCTGCTTGGTCATGGTGAGGCTGACCATCATGAAGCTGGCCAGCAGGAAGAACATGATATCGATCAGGGGCACGATTTCGAGGCGCGCCTTTTTGTGGGACAGCGGGGAGACGATCTTCATGGTTTCTGCGCGGTGAAGACTTCCACGTTGTTTGCGGCGGTTTCGATGTCGTGTTGCAGGGAGGCCACCAGCGAGTGAAACCAGTTGTAGGGAATGAGGGTGACGATGGCGATGCCGAGTCCGAAAGCGGTGGCGATGAGCGCTTCGCCGATGCCGCCGGTGACCTTTTCCACGGCCAGTTCGGATCCGCCAATGCTCGAGAAGCTGCCCATGATGCCGGTGACCGTGCCGAGCAGTCCGAGCAGCGGGGCGAGCGTGATGATCGTGTCCATGGCCGTCAGGAAGCGGCCTGCCCGCTTGATCTCGATGCCGGCCGCAGCCTGCAGCGCGCCCTGCAGGCTGGCGTGCCGGTGGGTGATTCCGGCGCTGATGACCCGGAGCACCGGGTCCTGTGAGCCTTCACAAAGCCTGAGCGCGTTGGCCGCGTTGCCGGCTTCAAGCTCGGTAAGGACGCGGTCGAGGAGGTCGGCGCTGCGGTTCCTCGAGAGCACAAACCACCACCAGAAACGTTCGACGATGACGGCGACCGAAAAGAGGGTCAGCACGCCGATCGGCCACATGATCGGACCGCCCTTGAGGAAAAGCTCCACCAAAGCGTTGCAGAGTAAAGGTTGAGGGAGAGTCATTTAAGCAAAAATTTAATGGGCACCAGAAAGAGCCGGGAATCTCCGGAGGGCCACCGCCAGTTGCGACGCAAATGATCGCGGGCGGCGTTGTCGAGCATGGCGTGTCCGCTCGAGGTGCGGACCTCCACCGCGGAGGGGGTGCCGCTGGATTCCACGGTCACCAGCAGCAGAACGGTGCCTTCCACCCGCGCGGAGCGGGCGGCCGACGGATACGAGGGCGCGGGAAAACTGCCGCCGCCCGCTGCCGAAAAGGGAACCGGTTGCGGGGGGCCGGGGGTGCCGCCGGGTTTGCCCGTGCGGACAGGCGAGGGGGAGGTCTTTGGCGGGCCGGATGGGGCGCTGGGCGCTGGTTTGTTTCTGGATTCGGCGGGCGGCTGGGGAGCGGGGGGGCGCTGCACCGGGCTGGGTTCGACCCACGGCTCGGGCGCTTGAAGTTCGGTCATCTCCGGCGGTTGCAGCGGAGGGGTGAGGGTGGGAAGTGGGGGAATGGTGATCTCCGCGGCGGGTGGGGTTTCGGAGGATTCCTTGGTCGGCGGTTCGGAGGGGGATTCCTCCCCGGGGGGGAGGAATTCCTGCACCTGTACGGGGGCGGCGGAGGAGGCGTCGCCGAAGGAAAGGTGGACGGGGGGGGAGATCGGAGTGAGGGACCCGCCGACCCCGACGAGCAGGAAAAGCACCGCCACGCCGGACATCCAGGCGGAGAGCAGGTCCAGGGGGGACTGGCGCGAAGTGCGGATCATGCGGGCGGTGCAGTTCTGGGGTGCGGAAGGAGGAAGCCGCGGGAGAGGTTAAAATTGGAGGGAAAAACCGGCGTAGACATTGCGGCCGTAGCTGGGGTCGATGCCCTGCGCGGTGACGCGGGAATAGTACTGCCGGTCAAAGAGGTTGTTGATGCCGGCCAGGACCGAGACGCGTTTGTGGACGGGGATTTCGGCGGTGAGATCCCAGGTGGCGTAGGAGGGGACATCAAAAAGAGGGGCGCTGTTGTCCTGGGCGTTGTGGCGGCCCATGAGGGTGCCGAGCATGGAAACCTTCGCCTTGTGGAAGCCGTACACGATGCCGGTGCGGAGCATGTAGCGGGGGGCATACATGGGGGTGCCGCCGTTGTTGGGGCCGCCGTAGAGTCCGGCTTCCAGCAGGGTGAGGCTGTTGTAGAAGTTGAGGTTGCCGTAGCGGGTGGTGAGGTCGCGGCCGGTTTTGGCGGCGAGGAGGCCGATCAGGTCGAGCTGGGTCGAACCGTCCCAGCCGTAGTTGATGCTGCGTCCGACGCTGGTGAGTTGGTTGTTGATGACCCCGAAACGGTTGTCCAGGTCGATAAGGAAGAGGCTGGAGTCGTAGGTCAGCCAGGGCGTTGGCCGGCCGCGCACGCCGGCCTCGTAGTTCCAGCCGATGTTGGGGCTTGCGTCGGTGGCGGTCATGCCGGGGGCGGCGACAATCGACTGGCTGAACAGCGTGGGCCGGTAGCTTTGGGAGACGTTTGCGTAGACCTGTTGCTGGCGGGGCAGTTCGTAGGCCGCCCCGAGCCCGACCAGCGGCTGGTAGTCGGTCTTGGTCACGGCGCTGCCTCTCAGGACTCGTGCCGTCGGGGCCGGATCCCACTTTTGCGAGCGGACCGACTGGCGGATTGCCTCGAAACGGAAGCCGGGAGTGAGGCTGAAATCCCCCCACGAAAATTTGTTTTCCGCAAAGGCGGCCCCGTACGCAACCCGGCGCCTCGAATCCTCCGAGGGAAAGAACTGGGAGTTTTCAAGGATCCCCTCGAGGGCGGTAGGGGACTGTCCCTCGCGGTCGCTGCGCGGCGAGCGTAGCCCGTACAACTGGAATCCGGCGCTGAGGGTGTTGGCGGCACCCAGACCGTCCCAGTCGTGGCGGAGCCGCGGTTCAAAACCGAGACTGAGGAACCGTTGATCCTGAATCACATTGGTTTGGGCCTTGGATCCCGGAGGGCCTGCCGGGATGAGGCCGAAGTCGCCGCCCTGCTGGCGCCAGCTCAGCCGCGTGAGGTGGGCGAACCACATCTTGACGGAGAGATCCGTCCCGGGCTGGAGGTTGTGCTGCAGGTCGGCTGAAATCGCGTAGCGGGACAGCTCGAAGTGGTCGTTGAAACGGGTGGTTTTGCGCGGGTTGGAGCGGAAGTCTGACAGGGTGAGCCCCCCCGGTTCTCCGTGTTTTTCCTCGTACAGGTCGAGCGCAAGCACCAGACGGGTGCTTTTGCTGAAGGACTGCACCAGCTTGAAGAGGCCCCCGTCGAGCCTGTAGCGGCTGTTGGCCTCGCGGAAGAGGTTGGATTCGCGGTGGTTGAAATAGCCGTAGTAGCCTGTGGAGCCGACGGTTCCCGAAAAACTCGTGTAGTTGGAGTATAAGTCGTCCGAGCCGAAGATGTTTTGGGTGCGGACGGTGAAGGGGCGGTCGGTGACCGGCATGTGGGTCACGTAGTTGAGGGCGCCCGCCGGTTGCGCCCCGAACATGAGCGAGGCGCCCCCGCGGATGAATTCCAGCCGGTCCACCACGTCGAGAGGCGGCATGTAGTAGGCCTCGGGATAGCCGAACGGATCGCTGTGAATCGGGATGCCGTCCTTGAGGACCTGGAGGAACTGGGCGCGTTCCGGGGTGCCAATGCCCCGGTAGCCGAGGCTGACCATGGGAGTGGTTTCCTCCGAGTACAGCAGCCCGGGGGTCATGGAGAGGGCCTGACGGTAGTTGTTGGCCTGCACCTTGGGGAGCGCGTCCAGGTCGATGACCGTGGCCCGTTTTCCCGAGAAAATGCGGTTGTCCTCCACGCCCTCGGGGAAGGGATTTTGGATGATGCTGTCGTTCTCGGACTCACCGTAGACGGTGAGGGTGTCGAGGAGGCGCGGTGCGGACTGGGCGAGGATCAGGCCCGGGATGAGGGCGGCGCCGAGGGCGGCGCCGAGGGCGGCGCGTGCGTGCGGGGAGAGGCGGAAGGGGAGGTACATGGCGGTTCCGAGCTTACTGAGACTGATTCTCAATCTCAAAAGGGAGTCTGCACAGAGGGGCTTGCGCGCGCAAGCCTTTGTTGCGACTCAGTCTCAGGAAGCCCCCCCAGCCTCCGCGCCTTCGCCGATCCCCAGCTCAAAACCGGTAGTTCACCCCCACCGTGGAGTAGTGGAAGCGGTTGAACGTGTAGACCGAATCGCTGTCGGCGCCCCCGTCCAGAATCCGGTAGCCGATCCGGAAGGAAAGGCTGTCGGTGGCATGCCACTGGAGCGCGGCGGAGGCATCGATGGCGTGCCCCTGCGAGGCTCCGAGCGCGTCGCCCTCGGACATCAGGCTGAAGGGTTTGGAAAAGCGCCAGAGCAGCCGGTAGTTCACCAGGGGCACAAAGCCGGTGTTCGAGTTGCTGGCGGCGTTGCCGGCCTGTCGCAGGCTGACCTCGGCGTCGCGGATTTTGGCGGTGAGTCCCATTCCAAAGACGCAGTTCTCCCGCTGGACGAAGTTGTAGCGGTAGGTCAGCCGGTAAGAGTCAAAGCGGAAGGTGCCGTTGGTGGGGGTGGCAGCGGCGAAATTTGTCCCGGCGAAGTGGATGGGCCGGTTGAACTGGCCCCGGTAGTCGAGTTCCAGAGGGGCGTACAGGAGCGAGAGGTCGTGGCGCTCCGCCGGTTGCCAGGTGAGGCGTCCCCGGAAGAAGGCCTTTGGGTCGCTGGCGCCAAGGTCCTTGGTGAGGGAAAAGAAACTGCCGCCGGCGTTTGGCACCCGTACGTCCGCCTTGGAGTTCCACACCGCGCCTGATTCGAGATCCAGATCAAAGGGGGCCGCGTTGGCGGAGGGAAGAGCCGCAACGGCGAGGATGGCGGCGGCAAAAAGACAGGAGGTACGCTTCATGCCGCCCATTCTGCGACGCATGTGGCGGGAGCGCAACCGCTCCCTAGTCGAACTTGGACCCGGCGCGGAAAGAGGTTCAAGCGGCGGCGGGCGGGAATTTTTGGAGCGCCCCGGGGTCAGAGCGCGAGTTCCAGACCGACGGGGCAGTGGTCGGAACCCGGCACATCGGAAAGGATCCAGGCCCGGCGGAGAGCGGGTTGGAGTGGGGTGCTGGCGAGAAAGTAGTCGATGCGCCAACCGATGTTTCTCTCGCGGGCGCGGTTCATCTGGCTCCACCAGGTGTAGTGGCCGCCCTCCTCGACGAACTGGCGGAAGGTGTCAACAAACCCGGCGGCGAGGAAGGCGTCAAACCCGGCGCGTTCCTCGGCGGTGAACCCGTGGGTGCGTGCGTTCTCCTTGGGACGGGCGAGGTCGCGGGGTTGATGGGCGACGTTGAGATCGCCGCAGCAGACGACGGGTTTCCGTTCCTGAAGGGCGGCGAGGTAGCCCACGAAAGACCGGTCCCAGGCCTGCCGGTAGTCGAGGCGGGTCAGTTCACGCTGGGAGTTGGGGACGTAGACGTTGACGAGGAAAAAGGCTTCGAATTCGAGGGTCAGGACCCGTCCCTCGCGGTCGTGTACGGCGATCCCGATCCCCCTGTGTACGGCGATCGGGGGTGTCCGCGTGAGGACGCCGGTGCCGGAGTAGCCCTTTTTGTCGGCGCTGTTCCAGAAGGGGTGGTAGCCGTTCCAGTTCTCGGGGAGGTCGGCGGCGGTGCATTTGGTTTCCTGAACGGCGAGGAGGTCGGGGGCCTCCGAGGCGAGAAAACCGAGGAAGTTTTTGCGCAAACCCGCCCGAAGGCCGTTGACGTTCCAGGAGAGGAGTTTCATGGGTGGCGGAGGATGGGGCAGGGAGGGTGCGGGGAGGGAGGCAAAAGTGAGGCCGCACCGGTTTGCAGCATTACGGGGCCGTGCTACTAGTGGGGGGTGCAGGCGAATGCGATTCAAATCAAGGAGCTGAGCAAGGAGTTTCCGGTGCCCTTCCGGCGGGAGACCGTGAAGGCCGTGCAGAACCTCTCCCTGGAGGTGCCTGCGGGGGAGGTGTATGGGCTGCTCGGCCCCAACGGTTCGGGCAAAAGCACGACCATGAAGATCGTGCTCGGCCTGGTCCGGCCGACCTCCGGGATGACGGCGGTCTTCGGGGTGGATTCCCGCCGGGTGGAGAGCCGTAACAACGTGGGGTTTCTGCCGGAGAACCCGTATTTCTACAAGTATCTGACGGGGTTGGAGACGCTGCTTTTCTACGGGAAGCTGTGCGGACTGGCGGGGCCGTCCCTCCGGGATCACGCCTTCGAGTTGCTGCGCACCGTTGGTTTGGAGGACGCCTCCGACCGGAGGCTGGGCGGTTACTCCAAGGGGATGCTGCAGCGGATCGGCCTGGCTCAGGCGCTGCTCGGGGCGCCCCGGTTGCTGGTCCTTGATGAACCCACCGCCGGTGTGGACCCCGCTGGGGCGCACGCCATCCGGGATCTGATTCTGGAATGCAAACACCGGGGGATTACGGTGTTGCTCTGTTCGCACCTGCTCAGTCAGGTGCAGGAAATCTGTGACCGGATCGGGATCATGGACCGAGGGAGGCTGCTGGCGGAGGGGCGGATCGACGCGTTGGTCGGGCACCAGGACCAGGTGGAACTGGTGTTGGAGCACGCGACCCCTGAACTGCTTGGGAGTCTGGGTGAAGTGAGCCGGTCGGCCGGGGCTCGGGTGGTGGCGCAGAGGAGCGCCCGGATGGATTTGGAAAAGTTTTTCCTCGAGGTGACCCGGCAAGAGAAGTGAGCAACCACGCACGCGCCTTTCACATGAACCGGGGACACCATTCGCTCACGCACTCCCTGCGCCGGATCTGGGCGCTTTCCTACAACACATTTTTGGAACTGGTGCGGCTGAAGGTGTTTTATTTTTTGCTGCTGTTCGCATTTTTGATCATCGGCAGCTCCCTGTTTACGGTGCAGTTCAGTTTCCAGAATCCGCTGCAGGTGTTGAAGGACGTGGGCCTCGGGGCGATGAGTATCTTCAGCTGGCTGCTGGGACTTCTGTGCACCGCCAATCTGCTCCCCAAGGATCTGGAGGACCGGACGCTGTACACGATTCTGGCCAAACCGGTCTCGCGGTTTGAGTACCTTCTGGGAAAACTGTGCGGGGTGTTCCTGCTCCTCGGGCTTGCGGTGTTGCTCATGAGCTTCCTTTTCGGCGGGGTGCTGGCGATTCGCGAGCAACAGGAGATCGCGGAGTTGAAGCGCACGCTTTCGGCGGAGAACCTGCCTGCGGCGGTGGCCGGGATCCGGGCGGCGACCTTCCATGTCAACCTGCTGCCGGGTATCGCGTTGATTCTGCTCAAGGCCGTGCTGTGCTCGACGCTGACGCTGTTGCTTTCGACGGTGGCGACCTCCTCGGTCTTTACGGTGCTTGTCTCGGTGGTGGTGTACCTCATCGGCCATGTCCAGGGGATTGCGCGGGAGGCGTGGCTTGGGGGGGGCCAGGCTTCGCCACTGCTCAAACTGCTGGTGGCGGGCATGGCCCTCGCGTTTCCGGACCTGCAACTCTTCAACGTGGTTGATGAGATTGCCGTAGGGACGGCGCTTCCGGCGCTCTTGTTCTGGCAGGTGGCGGGCTTTGGAGCGCTTTACACGCTGGTGTACTTCCTGTTGGCGCAGGTGGTGTTTTCGACCCGGGAACTGTGAAAAAGACCCTCTGCATTCTGGGACTGCTGGCGGGGTTCGGCTTGGTGAAAACGCCCGTTGAGCACCGGCTGCTTGCGGCCCAGCGCGGGGCGGGCTTCCAACTGGCGACCCTGTCCGGGCAGATCCGCTCCCAGCTGGGGCAGACGGGTTTTGTCGCGGCGCTGAGCGGGTTCCGCGCGCTGATGGCGGATCTGCTTTGGATCCGCGCCGGGTCGGCCTTTGACAAGACGGAGTGGCCGCGGATGCAGATGCTGCTTCACGCGGCGACGCAACTGCAGCCGCGGGCCGTGGTTTTCTGGGAAATGGCCCATTTTCACATGGCCTACGACGCGGCCCACGCCATGCGGCTCAATGTCCGCGGGCAGCCTTCCTCGGCGCTGAGGCGTTCGGCGGAGCTGGAGTATGTCCGGATCGGGGAGGATTTTTTGAAGGAGGGGATTGTGTTCAACCCGGACAGCGCGACGCTCTGGCAGCGCTTGGGCGAACTCTACAGCAGGCGCAAAAACGATCCGGCACTGGCGGCGGAGGCTTATGCGGAGGCCTCCCGTAAACCGGGAGCGCTGAAGTTTTTGCGTCGGATGTCCGCCTACGAACTGGCGAAGGTTCCCGGCAGGGAACGGGAGGCCTATGAACGGCTCCGGTCGCTGTATCTGGAAGGGGAGCAGGAACGTTTGCCTAATTTGTTGCGGCTTTTGCGGCAGTTGGAGGAAAAATTGGCTGTTCCGGAGGCCCTACGGGTCTACAGTCTACGCCCCACGCCCGGTTCCGGGGCCATGCAGGCACCCCGATAGGATGCAATTGCGAGCATTGGAAGAGGGCGGCGCTTCTCCCAGCACCTTCATTCCGTCCACACCCCATGCGCTACGCGATCTTTGGCGACATCCATGCCAATCTGGAAGCCCTTGAGACCGTGCTGGCTGACGCTCGCGCGGCAGGCGCGACGGATTTCGTCTGTTTGGGGGACGTTGTCGGGTACAACGCGGACCCGGATGCCTGTCTGGAAATCGTGAGGGAACTCAATTGTGCGGTGGTGAAGGGCAACCACGACGAACAGGCTTCCGAGGAGAGCGACCTGGCCTTTTTCAATCCGCTTGCGGCGCGTGCCATCCAGTGGACGCGTGACAAGCTCACCCGGGAGCAGAAGGACTGGCTGCGCGCGCTGAAATTTTCCCGGTTGGTGCGCAACTTCACCATTGTCCACGCGACCCTGGATTCGCCCGCCAGCTGGGGCTACGTGGTGTCGGATCTGGATGCCTCCGCCAGCTTTAGTTACCAGCACACGCAGCTGTGCTTTTATGGGCACACCCACGTGCCGCGCGCGTACGTCCGCGACTTGCGCGTGACCGAACAACCCGCAACCTCCCTGGTGATAGAGCCCGGCAAAAAGTATTTCCTCAACGCCGGCTCCGTCGGGCAGCCGCGCGACACCGACTGGCGCGCCTGCTACGTCCTCTACACCCCCGGCACGCAGCAGGTGGAGTGGCGCCGGCTGGAGTACGACATTGCCGCGACACAGGCCAAGATCCTCGCCGCCGGACTGCCCGAGCGGCTGGCCACGCGCCTCTCGGAAGGGCGCTGAGCTCCGGCTGTCGCGTCGCGCTGTTCGGGCGTGCCTTCGGATTGTTGACCCCGGGTTGAGACGCCATGGCCTCCACTGGTTTGCGGTTCCCGCTGCGCGAGGCGCCCGGCTCCATCCTTATTCTCAAACCCAGCTCCCTCGGCGACGTCGTCCACACCCTTCCTGCCGTGGCGGCACTGAAGCGTCACTGGCCTGACACCGCAATCCGCTGGCTGGTCAATCCCGAGTGGGCGCCGCTGCTTTCAGACAATCCGGCCCTGAGTGAAACGGTGTTGTTTCCGCGCCAGTCCTTTCGCGGGCTGGCGGGGCCCTGGCGGTTGTGGAAATGGGCGCGCGCTTTTGGGGAGCGGGGGCGCGCCGATCTGGTTTTGGATTTTCAGTGCCTTCTGCGTTCCGCGCTCGTCGGGCACTCCTGCCGGCGTTCGCATTTTTACGGTCTTTCGGACGCCCGTGAGGGGGCGCGTTTTTTCTACGATGCGGCGGTTCCCGTGGAGTGGGGGATGCACGCCGTCGACCGGTATCTTGCGCTGGTGCGGGCCGTGGGGGCGCCCGCGGGTGTTCCGCTGGAGTGGCCGCTGCCGGAGGGCGCCCTGCCGGCCGGATTTGCTGCGGGCAATCCCTTCATCGCGGTCCACCCGTTTTCGAGGGGGAAAGGCAAGTCGCTCACGCTGGCTGAATTGCGCGAGCTGTGTGAGGCGCTTTCGCCGATTCGGGTGGTTTTGCTGGGGCGCTCGGCGGAAACGCCCGCCCCGCTGCCACACGTGGAAAACTGGTTGAACCGCACCAACCTGCTGGAGCTCACGGCGGTCCTGCGCGCTGCCAGTTGGACGCTCAGTGTGGACAGTGGGCCGATGCACATCGCCTCGGCCCTTTCGCCGAGGGTGGTGGCCGTCCATACGTGGAGCGATCCAAACCGTGTGGGGCCCTACCCGCCCGAGGCCTGGGTGTGGCAGCGCGGGAGTCTTTTTCAACGAGGCCGGCCCGGCGGGCGGCTTTCCCTCCCCGGGCACGCCGCGCTGGGCGCGTGGCTGGGCAACCGGCCGGAGTTGGGTTAGCATGCGCCGCACATGATTCAGGACTGGACCATTCAGAGCCGGGGAGAGCAGTGCTCGGCGACCGCAACCCCCTTCGCAGCGGGGGAACTCTTTCACACGCTCCTGTTTCTGGAGGGGGCGACGCTCCGCCGGGAGGACCTTTGCCAGACGGCCTTCCGCGAGCGGCCCGCCGATGCGCCGGTGCCGTTTTCCCTCTGGCGTTCCAAGTTTGAGCCCTCCCCCACGAAACCGCCGGAGGCCCTCGCGAAGCAGACTGCCGAAGCCCTGCTGCGCCATTACATGGCCGACGAGGATCCCAAGTGGCGGAATGTCCGCTACATTCTGGCGGTGATGCTGGAGCGGAAACGGACGCTCAAGGAAATCCAGACCCTGCGCGCGGAGGACGGCTCACTCTCGCGCGTCTATCAGTTTCCCAAAACCGGCGAGGTGCTCGTCGTGCCCGATCCGCAGTTGCGTCTCGACCAGATCGCGGAGGTGCAGCTCGAAGTGGCGGAACTGCTGGGTAAACCGCCGGAGAAGGCGGACGCCGCAGAGGGCACGGATGACGCAGAGGTCGTGGGAGGAAATCCGGAAGAACACCCTGGGGAAGGAGAGGGGGGGGACGGACCTCAGACGGAGGGGGACGAACCGCAGGCGGGGGGATTGGAGGGAGACGGTGGAGAAGGGATGCAGGCCACCTGATTCTTTCTGAAGGGTGGACTTTACCGTCCGCCGTCTTGGCGCAAGTCGGGAATCCGCGTTCGGCTCAGGGGTTCAACGGAGGCTTGGCACTCTCTGGGGCTGCTATTTGCGATCGCTCGGGGGGGCTTCACTCGCGGCTGACTTTCAGGAAAAGGCCGGGACCGGTCTTCAACCACCAACTGGAACTGACCGAAGCCCCCGGGGCGTCGACGCGCTCACTCGGGACGTAGAGTTTGTGGGGAGATCCATCGAGGGTGCCCGTCGCGATCATCGATGCTTCCGGCTTCGGTTCGGGTGCCTGTGCGCGGACCAGCGGCAGGGTTTCAAAAACAAGCGCAGGTCCGGTCTCCAAGGGGAAAAAAACCCGGTCTCCGACCGCAGTGCGTTCGACGGCCTGCTCGATTTGCGCACGGTTTTGGGCGTCACGGGAAGCCATGGAGGCCGCAACACCGGCCCCCAACACCAGCACCGCCATCCAGCGCACCGCCAGACTGGGATGAGCGGCTTCGGGTGGCGGGGTCCCCTGGGGGGCCGGCGGTTGGATTGAACGGTTTGGCATGGCTGGGCTTGTTTGCTCAGGAAACGGTTCACGGTCCTGCCGCCGGCGGCTTTTTCGAGGGAACCAGTCTAATCCTCCTTGCCGGCGAGCTTGGCGAGGATGGAGAGGTCTTCAAGCGTCGAGGTGTCCCCGGTGACGACGGCACCGCTGGCCACCTGCTTGAGCAGGCGGCGCATGATTTTGCCGGAGCGGGTTTTGGGCAGAGACTCGGCAAAGCGGATCTCGTCGGGGGTTGCCACTGGGCCGATGACGTGCCGGACGTGTTTTTTGAGGTCGTCCCGGATCTGGTCGGTGGCGGTGACGTCCTGTTTGAGCGTGACGAAACAGACCACCGCCTGCCCTTTCAATTCGTCGGGGCGCCCCACGACGGCGGCTTCCGCCACCACGGGATGCGACACCAGGGCGCTTTCCAGTTCGCTGGTGCCGATGCGGTGACCGGCCACGTTCAGCACGTCGTCGATGCGGCCTACAATCCAGAAGTTGCCGTCCTTGTCGCGGCGCGCGCCGTCTCCGGCGAAGTAGCAGCCTTTCACCTCCGACCAATACGTCTTCCGGTAGCGGGCCTTGTCTCCGTGGATGTTGCGCAGCATGGAGGGCCACGGCTTGCGGATCACCAGCTTGCCTCCGACGTTGGGGCCGACTTCGTTGCCCTCCTCGTCGACAATCGCCGCGTCCACTCCGAAGAAGGGAAGCGTGGCGGAGCCGGGCCGCGTGGGGGTGGCGCCGGGCAGGGGAGTGATCATGATCGAGCCGGTTTCGGTCTGCCACCAGGTGTCGACAATGGGGCAGCGGCCGCCGCCGACCGTCTGGTGGTACCACATCCAGGCCTCCGGGTTGATAGGTTCGCCGACCGATCCCAGGAGGCGCAGGCTGGAAAGGTCGTGTTTGGTCACCCAGTGGTCACCCCAGCGGATGAAGGAGCGGATGGCCGTGGGAGCGGTGTAGAAAATGGTGACCCGGTAGTCCTCGATGATTTTCCAAAAGCGGTCGTTCTCCGGCCAGTTGGGGGCGCCCTCGTACATGAGCGTGGTGGCGCCGTTGGCAAGCGGACCGTACACCATGTAGCTGTGGCCGGTGACCCAGCCGATGTCGGCGGTGCACCAGTAGACGTCCTCATCCCGCATGTCGAAGACGTACTTGCAGGTGATATAGGCGCCGGTGAGATAGCCGCCGGTGGTGTGGAGAATCCCCTTGGGTTGGCCGGTCGAACCGGAGGTGTAGAGGATGAACAGGGGGTGTTCGCTATCGAGCGGGGTGGCGGAGCAGGTGCCGCTCGCTTTGGCCATTTCCTCGTGCCACCAGTGGTCCCGGTTGGGTTCCATCGCGACGGGTTGGCCGGTGCGCTGGAAGACGATGACGCTGCGCACTCTGGGGACGGACGGATCCCCTCCCTTGAGGGCGTCGTCGACATTCTTCTTGAGTCCCACGACGCTGCCCCTGCGGTAGCCGCCGTCCGCAGTGATCACCACGGTCGCCTGGGAATCGGCGATCCGGTCGCGGATGGCCTCGGCGCTGAAGCCCCCGAAGACGACCGAATGGGTGGCCCCGATGCGCGCACACGCCAGCATCGCGATGGCGGCCTCGGGCACCATGGGCATGTAGATGATGACCCGTTCGCCCTTCTTCACGTGGTGCGCCTTGAGGACGTTGGCGAACTTGCACACCTCGCGGTGCAGTTGCTGGTAGGTGAGCGCTCGTTTTTCGCCGGGTTCGCCCTCCCACAGGATGGCGGCCTTGTTCTGGCGCGAGGTGCCGAGGTGCCGGTCGAGGCAGTTCTCGGAAACGTTCAGCTTCCCACCGACGAACCACTTGGCGAATGGCTCCTTCCACTCGAGCACTTTTGTCCACTTCTGCTGCCAGACCAATTCTGACGCCTCGCGCGCCCAGAACTTGTCGGGCCGCTTGATGGACTCCTCCCACAGGGACTTGTATTCGGCCAGGCTTCCGATGCGCGCCTTCTTCGAGAATTCCTTCGAAGGCTTGAAGACGCGTTTTTCAACCAGATGCGATTCAATGTTTTTTTGGCTCATGGGAGGGTGGTTCGGACGGGACGTTATGAAAGCGTGCTCCCGAGCACCAGCGCAAGAGCGGTGACGCCGTCCGTTTGCGGTTTCAGTCGCATCGGGGGGGCACCCGGTTTTCCCAAAACGCTTGTGCAAAAGCGCAGCCGCGGGTGTCCAAACCGTCCAAAAAACTGCCCCGACCCCACGCCCCGGCCGAAACTTTCGCGCCGTCCGCCCCGAAACTAAGCTGCGGCCAGCATTTTCATCCGCGGACCAACCGGCACGCCCACCCCGCTGTCACCGCTGTCACCGCTGCCGGGGCGCATCCCGCCGGATCCCACCCGGTTTTTGAGACCTATCTCCAGAGACCATTTTGGAGAGTCGCCTGCGTTTGCGCGATGATCCCGCCGGTTTCTCCTGCGGTCCTGCGGCTGCCGGCTGCGGGTCCCCGTGTCCGGCGAGGTGGACCTGGGTGATGGCAAGCGCGGAATACCCAATGCCGGAGGCCGCCGTGAAGAAGGCTGCCAGAAAAACCGGAAGATCCAGCCAGACCCAGCGCAGGGTTCCACTTTGCAAGGGGACGGGTTTGAGCAGGGCGTCCGGTTGGAGCATGACCGCGATGAGCGCCGTCATTTGCAGGGCGGTGGCGGCCTTCCCGCTCCAGGTGGGGCGCACGGAGATTTTCCCCTGCAACAACACCAGCACGACGGCGCCCGTCATCACAATCAGGTCGCGCGCAACCACCAGCACGCCAAACCACACCGGCAGGGGATAGCGCCAGCTGGAAAAACTCAGGGTCAGGATCGCGGCCAGCAGCAACCCCTTGTCGGCGATCGGATCGAGGATCGCCCCCAATTCGGTGCGCTGGTTGAACCGCCGCGCCACATAGCCGTCCAAGCCGTCGCTGGCCGCCGCCAGCGCGAACACTCCCAGCGTCGTCCACCGCAGCCACTCCTCCGGGCGCCCGGCCGCGACCCCCTGACTATAGTAAAGCGCAAACCCCACAAACACCGGAATCAGCGCGATCCTCGCCACCGTAATCTTGTTTGCAAACGTCATGGTATCCCTCGCTTCCTACGCCCCCTCCTCTTCATCGAATTCCAGCGGAACAACAGCGGAATGACCTGTCGCATGCCGGCACTCCCCACTTCTTTCACGGGAGCTTTGTTTCTTCACCCATTTTTTTCTGTTTTCGTTTGGGAGCGTCTTTTTAGGGGAGCGATTCAGGGAAGGACGGCCGGTGCCTGCTGGCGCATCGCGATGCGGCAGGGAAAGCGATCCCCGTAAAAAGGGGGGGCAATCGATGCGAAGAGCCCCCGCCCACGGGAGAAAACGGGCTGCCCGACAGGGGGCCGGCTTGCGCGGATGCGTCCGCGACCTGCTTCCGAAGGGGCCCACCCATCGGGCTTGCGCAAGGGGTCACTTCCGGGGAGGATACACCTCCGGTTCCGGCCACCCCAAGATTGAGGCTTCCTCCCCGCCCATGAAACGCGTCCTGCTCCTGCTGATGACAGCGGCCTTAAGCGGCATCCATGCCGCCGAGGAGGACGCGGTGCGCGCACAGGTCAGGTTTTTTGAGACAGAGGTCCGCCCGATCCTCGCCAACCGCTGTTTCGAGTGTCACGGGGAGAAAAAACAGAAGGGTGGCCTCCGCGTCGATGCCATCGCCTTCCTCAAGGCCGGCGGAGACAACGGCCCCGCCCTCGTTCCCGGGAAACCGGACGAATCGCCCTTGATCGAGGCGGTCCGCTACGCGAAGGCCGACTTTCAAATGCCGCCCAAAAAACAGTTGCCTCCGGCGGAGGTCGCCGTGCTTGAGCGGTGGGTCAGCCAGGGGGCGTACTGGCCGGCACACGCCGGAAAATCTGTTGCCCTTTCCGAGGGTGGGTTTACCGAGGAGCAGCGCAACTTCTGGTGTTTCCGGCCGCTTTCCAATCCCGAGCCTCCCGAAGTTCCGGGGGACTGGGCCCGCACTGCGATCGACCGGTTTGTGGCGTGCAAACACCGCGAACTGGGGTTCACGCCCGCGGAACCCGCCGACCCCCTGGAGTTTGTCCGGCGCGCCACCATGGATTTGCACGGGTTGCCCCCCACTGCCGGGCAAATTCAGGACTTCGCCTCGGACACGCGCCCCGGCGCCCGCGAACGGTTCATTGACGGCCTCCTCGAAAGCCCTCACTACGGCGAGCGCTGGGCGCAGCACTGGCTGGACCTGGTGCGTTACGCCGAGAGCGACGGCTACAACGCCGATGAATACCGCGCCAACGTCTGGCCCTACCGTGACTGGGTCATCCGCAGCCTCAACGCCGACAAGCCCTACGACCAGTTTGTCCGCGAACAGCTCGCGGGGGACGAAATGGCCCCTGAGAATCCCGACGTCCTCATCGCCACCTCCTTCCTTCGCAACCCCGTCTACGAATGGAACCAGGTCGACGTCCGCGGCCAGTGGGATCTGATACTCACCGATATCACCGACACCACCGGGGAGGTGTTTCTCGGTCTCAGCGTTGGCTGCGCCCGCTGCCACAACCACAAGTTCGACCCCATTCTCCAGAAGGACTATTTCCGGCTGCGCGCCTTCTTCGCACCCGTGCAGTGGAGGGACGACCTGAAGCTTGCGACACCCTCGGACCTGGAGGAACACGCCGCCCGGAAGGCACGGTGGGAGGAGGCCACCGCCGGGGTGCGCGCCAAGATCGCCGCACTCGTGGACCCGCTCATCAAAAAGAGCGAGGCGGGGGCGTTCAAACGCTTCAACCCCGAACTGCAGGGAATGATGCGTAAACCCCCCGGGGAGCGCGATCCGCTGGAGTTGCAACTGGTCAACCTATGCGAACGCCAGATGAGCCGCTCGCGCCGGGTGGTGGACCCGATGAAGGCCCTCAAGACCGACGAGGCAAAGGCGGCCTACCAGGCGCTCCAGGCGGAGCTGAAACAGTTTGAGCCGCTGGCTCCAAAGCCCCTGCAGGAGGCCTTCGTCGCCACCGATGTCGGCACGCTCGCGCCGCCCACCACTTTCAAAACGCGCAAGGGTGAGCAGGAGGTGCTCCCCGGGTTCCTTTCGTTGTTGGAACCCGGCGACGCCCGCATCCAAGCCGTGCCCGGTTCCACCGGGCGGCGAACCGCACTGGCGGAGTGGATTGTCCGGCCGGACAATCCGCTTTCCACCCGGGTCATCGTCAATCGCGTCTGGCAGTACCACTTTGGCCGCGGACTGGTCGCCTCCTCCAGCGACTTCGGAAAACTAGGCGAACCCCCGTCCCATCCGGAGTTGCTGGACTGGCTGGCGCGGAGGTTCGTCGCCCAGGGCTGGAGCCTCAAGAAGCTGCACAAGGAGATCATGCTCTCGGCGGCGTACGGCCAGACCGCCCGCCGTACTCCGCCGCCCGAGGCGCTCCGTCTGGATCCCGCCAACAAGTATCTGTGGCGCTTCAGTCCCCGGCGTCTGGATGCGGAGCAGGTCCGGGACGCGATGCTGGCGGTGAGCGGGGAACTGGTGCTCAAGGCTGGCGGCCCCTCGGAGGACGCGAATGCAGTCCGGCGCTCCATCTACACCATCAAAAAGCGCAACAACCAGAACGAATTGTTGCGCAGTCTTGACGCGCCGGCCGGCTTCGCCAGCACGCCCGAACGCCAGAGCACCACCACCCCCACCCAGGCCCTGCTGCTCCTCAACGGAGACTGGCCCCTCGCCCGCGCCCGGAAAATCGCCGCGAGGATCGACTCCATCGAACAGGCCTGGGAAGTGGTGCTCGGCCGCTTGCCCACTTCCGGCGAGCGGGAGGTGGCGGCCGCGTTTCTCGCCAAAAGGTGGAGCGGCGGGGACGGGCCCGCCCCGGTGCGGGCCGGCGACGAGGCGGCGCCCGGCCTTTTCCGCGAAAAGTCCGAGCACGAGCGGCTCCTGGATCGGACCGCCGTCCGGGAGGGGGACGACTTCTCGGTCGAGGCGGTCTTCCGGCTTGATTCCATTGATGCGGCCGCGGCGGTGCGCACGCTGGTTTCGCGCTGGAGCGGCGCCAAAGACAGCATCGAGGCCTACGGGTGGAGCCTCGGGGTGACGGGCGAAAAGTCCCGGTTCAAGCCGCGTAACCTCATCGTCCAGCTGGTGGGGGAGGATGAAAACTCCAACATCGGCTACGAGGTGGTGGCCTCCAATCTTCGCGTGGAACCGGGCCGCCGCTACCACGCCACCGTCTCGGTTTCGTGTGCCGATCGGATGGTGCACTTCACTCTGCGGGAACTGGATACGCCTGGAGCTCCGCTGCAAACCGCGGCGGTGCACCACGCGCTCCGGGGCAAGCTGGGACTGGGCTCCTCCACGCTGGTGGTGGGAGGCCTTGGCAAGCGCCTCCCCGGGCATCAGTGGGATGGCCGTATCGAGGCGCTCCGCCTCTCCATGGGCCGGCCCCAACCGGATGCCGGCCCGGCCAATCCCGAAAGCTGGACTGCGTCGCCGGCGTCTTTGCGGGTGTGGAACGCCAATGCCGGGCCGGGAGCGGATTGGACTTGGGCGGGGGAGGGAAAAGCCGTCGAAAACACGGATCCACGGCGGCAGGCCTTTGCCGATCTCTGCCAGGTTCTGCTCAACGCAAACGAGTTCCTTTACCTCCACTAAAATGAGTTTCTGCAACCGTGTTGAAATGCCCTCCTCCCGCCGCGAGTTTTTGCAGCGCGCGGGTTGCGGCTTTGGCGCCGTGGCCCTGGCGGCACTCACGCGCGCTCCCCTGCTTGGAAGCGCCGGCGCGCTCAACCCCGTGGCGGCCAGAATCCCCCACCACCGTGCCCGCGCCAAGAGCGTGATCTTCCTGTTCATGGAGGGGGGCCCCAGCCATCTGGATACCTTTGATTACAAGCCGCTGCTCAACCAGTTGGCCGGCCAGCGGCTCCCCGACAGCTTCAAGCCGCCCATCACGGCGATGGGGGAGGCGGGGTCGCCACTTCTGGAGTGCAAGCGGGAATGGAAACAGCGCGGCCAGAGCGGCCTCTGGATTTCGGACTGGTTTGAGAACGTGGCGCGGCACGCCGACGACCTCACGGTCATCCGCTCCTGCGCCTCGAGTGGCATCAACCACGCAGGGGGCGTCTGTTCGATGAACACCGGCTCCGTCTTCGGCGGCCGGCCCTCGCTCGGAGCCTGGGTCAACTACGGGCTGGGTTCTGAGAACGAAAACCTCCCCGCCTTTGTGGTGCTCAAGGACAGCGAGGGGACCGTCGTCAACGGCGTGCGCAACTGGGGCAGCGGGTTCATGCCGGCGGTCTACCAAGGGGTAGAGTTCGCCGCCGAGGGGGTCCCGATCCGGAACCTCGAAAACCCCAAGGGCGTCTCGCAGGAACGCCAGCGTGAGAAGCTCGACCTGCTCGCCGCGATCAACAAACAGTACGGCCAGTCGCGCTCGGACAACACCGAGTTAGAGGCCCGCATCCGCGGCTTCGAACTGGCCTACCGCATGCAGGCCGAGGCCCCGCAGGCGGTCGACCTCAGCCGCGAGACCGAGGCGACCCGCAGGCTGTATGGAATGGACCGCGAGGAAACGGCGGTGTTCGGCCGCAACTGTCTGCTGGCCAGAAGGCTGGTTGAGAACGGCGTACGCTTTGTCCAACTTTACAGCGGCGCGGGCAGTAAATGGGACAGCCACAAGGGTATTGAAAAGGCGCACACCAGGCTTTGCGCGTCTGTGGATCAGCCCATTGCAGGCCTGTTGAGCGATTTGAAGGCGCGCGGCATGCTCGAGGAAACCCTGGTGATCTGGGGGGGCGAATTCGGGCGCACGCCCATGAGCGAGGCGGGCGATGGACGCGACCACAATCCCACCGGCTTTACCATGTGGCTGGCGGGCGGCGGACTCGCCGGCGGCCGCACGATCGGCTCCACCGACGAGCTGGGCTTGTACGCGGTCGAAGACCGGCTCCACGTCCACGATCTGCACGCCACGATCCTGCACATCCTCGGGATCGACCACACCCAGTTGGTCTACGCCAACAAGGGACGCCCCGAGCGGATCGACCAAAACGAGGGCCACGTGTACGCCAAAATCTAGCGTCCTTCCCAAGCGCCTCCCGACGGGTGGCTGCCCGACCCGTCCCAGTCCTCAAACTCTTCGAAGTGATCCGGCCTGAGCGGTTCGCTGATGCGGTAGTCCTCCGCAAACCACCGGCCAAGGTCCGCCAGTTGGCAACGGTCGGAACAAAACGGTCCGACCGGCTTGGCGAAGAAATCGGACGAAGCGCCACAAGTGGCACAGGGGA
Source organism: Chthoniobacteraceae bacterium (assembly GCA_044376515.1). GTDB lineage: Bacteria > Verrucomicrobiota > Verrucomicrobiia > Chthoniobacterales > Chthoniobacteraceae > Chth-196. The sequence continues at coordinate 35,557 of JBILKV010000014.1, forward strand.
CGGTGTTGCCGGAATTCATAACGGGCGGGCGCAACCCTACAACAGTGGTGCGGGCTCGCGCAACCCGCCTCCCGGGGAGGCGCGTTCGCACCGCTCAAAGGGCGGGGCAGGGTGCGCTGTGCGAAAAGGAGGTTCGAAACCCGCCCCGTCCTGGGACAGGTTTGGACCGTGGAAAATCCTACGCACTCGAGATTCATGCGCGCGGCTCTCAAGGAAGCCGCGAAGGGCTGCGGCGCAACCAGTCCCAACCCGGCCGTGGGTGCGGTGCTGGTGCGCGGTGGAAGGGTGATCGCGCGAGGCTGGCACCGTCGCGCGGGCATGCCGCATGCCGAGGTGGAGGCGTTGCGCGCCCTCGGGGATCCCGCGCTTGCCAAAGGAGCCACCCTCTATGTGACCTTGGAGCCGTGCAGCACCACCGGCCGCACCCCCCCGTGCACCGGAGCCATTCTTGCCGCCGGCATCCGGCGCGTCGTGGTGGGGGCCACCGATCCGCATCCCGCCCATTCCGGACGCGGATTGGAGATCCTGCGGCGCAACGGGGTGGAGGTGGTTGCCGGCGTCCTGGAAGGGGAATGCGCCCACCTGAACCGCGCGTTTTTCAAGTGGATCATCACCCGCCGCCCGTGGGTCGTCGCGAAGGCCGCCCTGTCGTTGGATGGACGCCTTACCCGGCCCGCGGGGGAGGGACAATGGCTGACCGGCTCCGCGGCCCTTCGGGACGCCCACCGGTTGCGCGCCCTCTCCGATGCGGTGCTCATCGGCGCCGGCACGCTGCGTGCGGACAACCCTTCGCTTTCGGTCCGCAAAGTGCCCCTCCCCCGGGACAAACCCCAGCCACGCAGAGTCGTCCTAACGCGCGGCGGACGGCCGCTGCCGACAGATGCGAAACTGTTTACCGACTCCGAGAGCGCCCGGACGCTCGTTTTCGATTCCCGCTCGCTCGAGAGCGTTCTGGCCGAGCTTGGCGAAGCCCACGGGGTGACCCAGTTGCTGGTGGAGGGGGGCGGGGAGGTGCTCGGGGCCTTTTTTGACGCGGGGCTGGTAGACGAGGTGTGTTTTTATATCGCCCCGATGCTCTGCGGTGGGCCGGGTGTCGGAGTCGGGGGCATCGGGGCCGGTTCCACTCCCGAGGCACCCTTGCTTCACCGCGTGGAGTACCGGCGACTGGGGCGCGACCTCAGGCTCAGTGGGTTGGTGACGCGGACGCATGTGGAGCCCCCGACCGCCCGGTGAATCGGGTCGCGCCGACGGCCGGCGGGCGCGGCGAATCCCGGGTCCACACCGGGAGGTCAGTTCCGAATTTGTGATGGGATGTCCTCCGGTGTTCAGCGTCTTCCAGCGCCACTTTTCAACGCAGCGTGTTGCGCCGCGGTCGGGATTGCGCTCGCGGATTCGGCAGGCTCGTTTGCGCAACTCGCGCTCGCCCTGCTCCCCGCAGCTCTGGCTTACGCCTGGGCGGCCCCCGGCCGTTTGTCCTGGCTTGCGCTGCTCCTGCTGGGCGCCGGCACGGCCCATCACTGGCAGCGGGAACACTCGCCCTCCCGAAAGCTCGCGCGCTGTCTTTCGTCGCACGAATCCCGCACGGCCTCCCTCACGGGACGCGTACTCGATCACCCGAAACCCGCGGAGGGACCCGTCCGGGCCCCGCGGACCCGGTTTTTGCTCCGTCTGGAGACCGCGGATCCGGAGGGGCTGTCCCTTCCGGGAGCCCGCATCTTGGTGCATGCGAAAGGCGAGGGACCGCGCTGCGGCGAAAGGTTGCAGCTGCGGGTCGCGCTGCGCCGGATTCCACCCGCACGTAATCCGGGCCAGACCGACCGGGCGGAACTTTGGGGGCGCCGCGGGACCTGGGTGGAGGCCTTTGTCGCGGGTCCCGGGGACATGGCGCGGATTTGCGGTCCGCCCGCATGGCAACCGGTCTCCCGGGTGGCTGCGTGGCGTTCGTGGATTTCGGATTCCCTCTCGCGGGGAATTGAGGGCAAACCGCTGGAGCACTCCCTCATAAGCAGCATGGTCCTTGGCGTTCGGGACGCCGGACTGAAGGACGCCGAGGACTGGTTTCGGCAGACGGGCACCCTTCATTTGTTTGCCGTCAGCGGCCTCAATTTGACGATGCTGGCATGGTTGCTGGCGACGGGACTCAGAATGGCCGCCGTGGATGAGCGGGTTACGGCGCTCCTGTCCCTGCCCGTACTCGCCTTCTACGGTCTGGTGACCGGTCTTGGTCCGAGCTGTTTGCGGGCGCTGGTGGGCACGGTTTTGTTTCTGTGCTCCGCTTGGATGGGAGGCCCTTCGGTTGCCCTCAACAGTCTCGGCGCTGCAGCCCTGGTGTTACTCGCTGCCGATACCGACACCTTGTTTCACGGCGGGTTTCAACTCTCGTTCTGCCTTGTGTTTGCGCTGCTTTGGGTCGCCACGCCGTTGGGCCGGCGCATGGCCGCGCTGTTTGAGCCCGACCCGTTCTTACCCCGCAAAATGTGGAGCGCTTGGCAGCGCTTCCGCGTCGGCGTCGGAGGGAGTGTGGCCTCGGCTGTCGCCGCAACGCTCGTGTCGTTCGTGGGGGGCCTGCCCTGGGCGGTCCTCGTGTTCCATTCGGTCTCCCCGGTTGGCATTCTGGTCAACCTGTTGGTGATCCCCCTCGCCTTCGGGATTCTGAGCCTCGGGTTGTGCGGCGTTCTCAGTGCACCCGTCGTCCCGTTGAGTGCCGGGATCAACCGGCTCAATGCGCTGCTCGCCGGGGTACTGTTGGACGTCGTCCGCATCGGGAGCCAACTGCCTGGAGGCCACTGGGCCGTCGCAAATCCCTTCCTCAAAAAGCCCGACTTCGTGGTTCTGGATGCCGGAAACGGAGCGGCTTTGCTGCTGGATCTCTCCGGAGAACCGTGGCTCTTCGACTGCGGCAGCGAGGCGCAGTTTGAGACGCTGTTGCTCCCCGCACTGCGCCATTACGGCTTGGACCGGCTCGAGGGGCTCGTCCTTTCCCACGGCGACGCCGCCCACATCGGCGGCGCGTTCATGACGCACCAATCGTTCCGGCCCCGCCAGTTCGTGGATTCCGCCGCAAAGGACCGTTCTCCCATCCGGAGGCGGCTCGGAACAATGCCGCTCAGCGGGGGCGGATCGCTGCGCGCCGTGGCCGCCGGAGACCGCCTCCAGTCCGGGGCTCTGCCGACCGTCGAAGTCCTCTTTCCGCCACGGGGCCACAGCGCTTCGTTGGCCGACGACAAGTGTTTGGCCGTGCGTTTTCGCTCCTCCGGCTGGAGCCTGCTTTACACTGCGGATTCGGGCTATCCCACCGAGCGGTGGCTGCTTGAGCACTGTCCGGACATGCTGGCCGCGGACATCTGGGTGCGCGGCAGCCACATTCGTGAAGTCACAGGCACGGAGGCTTTTGTGCAGGCCGTCAACCCGAGGCTCATCATTGTCGCCGGAGCCCCGGACAGCCGTGATGCGCGAGAGCTCGGGCGCTGGGCCGGTGAATGGCGTGCCCGCGGAAGGCAGGTCTGGCTCCAACAGGACGCCGGCGCCGTGGAGGGATGGATGGGCAAAACCCAAGAGGTGCGCGGGTACCTCAATCGCCAAAAACTGGGCTGGTAGCGTCCACTCGGCGGAAGCCACGGTCGTGACGCCAGCGCACACCAATCGCCGAAGCGCCTGCAAGTTCGGTTGCGTTCGGAGCCGCCACGGCGCGCGGAAAAAAGGTTCCCCTCCGGGACGGCGTGGCCCAGTGTCGCGGCCTCCTCCCCATGAAAGTCCTGCCACTCCTCCTCGTCCTCCTTGCCACTGGGGTTTCCGCCGCGACAGCAGCTCCCCAACCGAACCTCATCCTTTTTCTCGCCGACGATCTGGGCTACGGGGATTTGGGTTGTTTCGGCAACCCGCTTATCCAGACCCCGAACCTTGACGCGTTTGCCCGGCAGGGTGTGAAGCTGACCAACTGCTACGCGGCGAGTGCCGTCTGCAGTCCGTCGCGGTCCGCTTTGTTGACGGGCCGCACCCCGCACCGGAACGGCGTGTACACGTGGATCGCCGAGGGCAGCGAGGTGCACCTGCGCACCAGTGAAATCGCCCTTCCAAAACTGCTTAAAGCAGCCGGTTACACCACTTGCCACAGCGGCAAGTGGCACCTCAACGGCCTCTTCAACCAGGCCGCCCATCCCCAGCCTGGTGACCACGGCTACGACTGGTGGATGGCCACCCAAAACAACGCGGCGCCCTCGCACGAAAACCCTGCCAACTTTGTCCGCAACGGGGAACCCGTCGGACGTATGGACGGTTTCTCGGCTCCACTGGTGGTGGGTGAGGCGATCCAGTGGCTCAAGCAGAAGCGGGATCCGTCCAAGCCCTTTTTTCTCGCGGTCTGGACCCATGAACCGCACTACCCGATCAAGTCGGATCCCGCCTTCAAGGCGCTTTATCCCGATCTTGCCGACGACGTGCAGCGCGAACACCATGCCAACGTGACCCAGATGGACCACGCCTTCGGGACCCTCATGAAGGCGCTGGATGAGGAGAAACTTGCCGACAGCACCTTCGTGTTTTTCACCTCGGACAACGGCCCCGAAGGCGACGGAATCAAATCTCCCGGCCGCGGCTCCAGCGGCGGTTTGCGCGGTCGCAAGCGCGACCTGCACGAGGGCGGCATCCGGGAGCCCGGTTTGGTCCGCTGGCCCGGTCGCATCCAGGCGGGCAGCACCAGCGACGTGCCGTTCATCGGTAGCGACGTGTTTCCCACCATGCTGGCCTTGGCCGGGGCCGAACCGCCGCGGGACCGCGTCCTCGACGGGGTGAACGTGCTCCCTGTGCTCACCGGCGCGGCTCCGAAGGTCGAACGGCCGCAGCCGCTTTTTTGGAAGCTGCTCATGGCACCCAACGCGAAGGTCGCCATGCGGGTGGAGGACTGGAAAATCCTCGCCAACGCCGATCTCTCGGAGTTTGAGCTCTACAACCTTGCCGCCGACCATACGGAGACCACCGACCTCAAAGAGCGGGAACCGCAGCGGTTTGCGGCGCTGCGGGAACAGTTGATCCAACACAACGCCGCCATCGATGCCGAGGGCCCCGACTGGCCGAGGCGTCTCCAACCAAGCGGCGGAAAACCAAAGGGCGAGCAACCTGCAAAAAAAGTAAGGTAGGCCGGCATGCTCCGGAGTCCGTCGCCGCCGTTCGCTCGGTGGTTTTCACACAGGTTTCGCCGTCCGTGTCCGGGGGCGCGCACCCTCTGGAGCGGCCCCGGCGCCTTTCGCAGATTTGGCTGAAGGCCGGCCTCCGTGCGGCCCTTCGCGCGGACTTCAGCGCAGTCTTGTCGTTTGGGGTTTGCCGTGGTGGAGGGCAATTTACGAGCAGGCCATGCGCCCGGCATTGCGGGGGGCATCCTGATGAGTATGGAAGGACGGCACAGAGAGGTGTGGCTTTCAATAACCGGCCCTCCGGGGGAATGAAAACTGCTGCGGTTAGCGCCAGAAATTTGATGCCATAGCGCCTTTTCCCCCCGGCTCAGAGCGTGCTGCCATTCCAGTGAGATTGCCTCCCCTGCTTTGCCTGAGTTGCGGGAGGCCTTCCGGGATGTTTTTCGCAGCCGCAGCTTCGGAGTGAATCGGAGAGCGTGTCGCCTTGAATCACCGCCCTGCCAGTGCCCCCCCTGCGCAACATATCCAACCAGTCCCCGAGCCTTCTCCTGAGGCGGCCGCAGGAGGCTTTGCGTCTGGTGCCTGCGTTGACCCGCTGCATCGCCCTGCTCTCCTGCGTCGCGCTCTTTTTTTTGGACCTGCCCGTGTATGCCGCCGGCATTTACTGGAGCGGAGGGGGCGCCCCCGACCTGCTTTGGACCAATCTGGCAAACTGGCTGGAGGCGTCGGCCCCGCCGGGCGCGTTGGATTCGGGCACTTTTTCGCTTGGGAGTCCAATGGCTGTGTGGCTCAACGGGAACACTTCGCTGCGCGGGATGGTTTTTGACGGCCCGGGCGGTCTGACCATTTCAGGCGGCAGTGGGGCCGTTTCTTATGGAACCACTTTGCTGGTGGGGAACGGGGGGCTGCTGGTGGGGGGCAGCGCCGGTGCGCTGACGACCAGTCTCGGGACGACCGTCCAGGTCGCGGGTGATCTTTCCGGTTCGGGCAGTCTGGTGAAGCTGGGAAACGGCGTGCTGCGTCTGGAGGGCGGGGGAACGGGGGGGTTTTTAGGCGACGTGACCGTCAACGGAGGGGCACTCGTTCTGAACAATGGCGGCGCTCTGAATGGGAACACCGGGCTGATTTCGGTCAACGGGGTGACGGGGTCCGGTTTCACCGGGGGCATGCTCGTGCTGGACGGGGGGGCGACGGGGCTCACCCTAAATCAAGGGGTGACCCTTTCGGGCCGCGGGCCCACTCCGGTCCCCTCGGGTGTCGCGCTGCTTTCCCTTGGGAACAACACCCTCAACGGGACGGTGGTCTTCCAGGCCAGTTCCGGCGCCTCGGCCCTGGCCGTGGCCTACGGCAACACCACGCTTGCCGGTGCGCTGAGCCTCGGCACGGGCCAGCAGGCGATCCTCACCGGCAACGGAAACCTGATTGCCGCCGGTGCCATCAGCAGTTTTGAAACCGCGACCAACAGACTGGTGAAGGTTGCAAACCTGCTGCAATCCACCCTTTGGCTCCAGAACACCTTCAACACCTTTCTTTCCTCCGTGCAGGTGAACGCTAACACGACGGTGCGTGTGTCAGACGGCCGCGCCCTCGGATTGAACCTTTCCGGCCAGAACGTCGAATTGAACAATGGCATCCTTGAGGTGCGCGCGGATGCTGCAACGCTTCCCAGCTTTGCAAGCA
>JBILKV010000381.1:0-5118 GCA_044376515.1 Chthoniobacteraceae bacterium
TTCGTCAACCAGGCCGGGGTGCTCTTCAGCCCGACCGCCGCGACGTTGACCACCTCAACCGTTACCAGCGGTACGTTCGCCGGCGCGCTCGCGGGCGCTGTGTCGCTGACCAAGCAGCGAAACGGCATCCTCACGCTCACCGGCCAGAGCGCCACCTCCGGATCGGTGCTTGTGAGCGGGGGTTCACTGGTGCTTCGGGACGGTGGAACACTGGCCGCCGGCGGTGGAATCACCGTGCAGCAGGGGGCCACGCTCATTCTCGACAACGCCGGACTGGCGCCGGTGGCCGCGCCTGTGGGGCTGGGGACGCTCTCGCTGGTTGGCGGCAATTTGCTGCTGCGCGCGCCGCAGGGGAATGCCTCGGCGTCGGTGGGCACCCTCGCCATTGGGCAGGGCGCAAGCACGGTGACCCAGACCCTGATCAACAACAGTGCGACCGGCACCGGCGGTTCGACGCTCAACCTCGCCGGACTTACGCAGGCCAACCCTTTCGGCGTGGTAAATTTCGCGGCTACCAACGTGGGTGCGGCCCTGACGGGGATGCCTGGACAGACAGGCACTGCCGGGGGAGCGAATGTGCAGTACCTGCTCGGGTCGGGCTCCCAGTTGACCAACGGCATCATCGGGCCGTGGGCCACGGTGAACGGCAGCGACTGGGCTGTCTACCGGAACATTGCAGACCCCCTGACGGGCGCGTTCGGCGTAGGTGGGTTCGGCGCGAACATCAACAACGCGAACACCTTCCCTTTTGGAAATTACTTTGGGGACCTCTTCAACTCTAATGGTACGAGCAACATATTCGTGAACAGCACCCAATCGAATGTGCTCACACGCTCCACCTACACGCTCAAGTCGAATAACCAGTTCATCATAATGCGCGGCTTGGACCAGACCCTCACTCTTGTTTCGGGCGGCGCATTGCTTGTGGGGGGTTCGCTCCAGGGCGGCCAGTTGACGGCCGGCACTTCCGCAAACGCCTCTCTGTTCCTGTATGGCAGCAACGCCTCGGTCATCCAGTCCCAGATCGCGGATAACGGCTTTGGAGCCGTCAACCTGGTGAAGTCTGGCGCAAATCTAATCACCATCGGCGCGGCGCCCTCGTTGCAATTGACCGCCTCGGCCGGAAGTCTGATCACCGTGGGTTCAACGGCGGGCCTGGCCATAGGCATGACCGCTCCGAATCTGGTGAACATCGGTTCCAACCAAATCATCACCAACATCATAAACGGCACCCAATTTGCCATCGGAGGCACGGTTTCCTCCGGAATCACGGGGCAGACAGCTGCGGGTGCCTTCGGCGTGCCTGTCACCCAGGTGCTGCCCGGTGTGACGCTCGCGGTCGGTGGCAGCCAGGTCACGGTCCCTGCCGGGATGTTCGTCCTGCCAGGGATGACGGTCTCGGTGGGCACCGGGTCCACCGGTGCGCTGGCCTCGGGGCTGCAAGTACGGAGCGTGTCGGGAACGCTGGTCACCCTTTCGGGCACTGCGACGACAGCGGGCGCTGCAAGACTGCTTTTCGGAACCCTCGCCGCCCCCAGCGTGAGTGTGGGTTCGCTGAGTTCCAACACGCTCAGTGTCTCGGCGCTTGGCTCGACCATCGGTCTCAATGTCGGTCAGTTGGTGACCGGATCCAACATCGCGGCCAACACCTACATCACCGCGATCAGCGGCACGGCCGTCACCCTGTCCAACAACCTGACTGGCGCCGTCTCCACCGGCACGTTCGCAACCCCCGCCGCGCGCTCGCAGATCGCCACGGTGACCAGCGGCGGGACCACGGCCACGGTGCTCAGCAGTCTGGGGCTGTTTGTGGGCCAACCGGTGTTCGGCGCCAACATTCCTGCGGGCACCACCGTGGTAGCCATTCTCGATGGCACGCGCATCAGTCTCTCGGGCACCGCCACGGCCAGTGCCACGGGGAACCTGTATTTCGGACAGGCGCCCGTCGGGCTAACCTCGATCGGGACGCTGGTGAGCTCCTCGAGCCTGATCGCGATGGGGGGGGGGACCGCGGGAATCTACACGGGGATGTCGGTGATCGGGAACGGAGTTCCCTTCGGCGCGATTGTCGGGTCCCTCAGCGGTGGCAGCGTCCGGCTGATCAATGCGTTCACCGGGTCGGGCACCAACGCCGCAGCCGGCACGCAGACCTTCCTGCAATTCGGCGCGCCGTTGGCCAACTACAGTGCGCCGGTCGCAGCCACCGGGACGGTCACCGCGGGGACCCAGCGACTGACCGGCCTCAACACTGGGACGCTGGCGGTGGGTATGGTGGTCTCCGGCAGCGGGATCGCAAACGGGGCGGTGATCCTGCAAATTCTCGATGGCGACTCGGTGCTGTTATCCGGTTCGGCAGTGGCGGATTTCAGCAACACTTCGCTGAAATTCGGTGCGCCCAATCCGACTTTCTCCAACACCTACACGGGCACCACGGTCGTCAACCAAGGCACGCTGCAGATCGGCGGCAACGGCTCCGTCCTCGGCGGCCTCCAGATTCTGGGCGACATCCTCCTCAACAACGGCACCCTTTTCCAGTCAACCAACAACGCTTCGATCGCCAACACCAGCAGCGTCACCCTCAACGGCGGCGGCTCCCTCCTTCTCACCGGCAACAACACCCTCAACAATATCACCTTCAACAACAACGGCGGGACCGCCTTCCCGACCGTATCGACCGGCGGCGCGCTCGTGCTCACCGGCACGCTCTTCTCCACAAACGACAACTTCGCCACCACCCCCACCGTCACTGGCACCCTCGAACTGGCCGGCCGCAGCCTCGTCATCAATGCCGGCGGCAACTCCCTCAACAGCCTCCTCATTTCAGGCAGCATTCAGAACGTGATGGGCGGGACTCTCCCTCCCGCGGGACTGGTCAAAACCGGCAACGGGCTCCTCGTCCTCGGGGGACCCAACACCTTCAACGGCGGTGTCAGGCTCGAGCAGGGCGGCATTTTGGTGAACTCCGCTCAGGCTTTGGGCGCGCTGGCCACCAGCGGTTCCATCATCTCTTCGACCGGCACCCAGCAGACCCTGTCGGCAGGCGGGTCTTGGGCGCGTAACATGTGGCTCTGGACCGGAGGCACGCAGATGGGCACCTTCATCACTGCGGTCTCGGGCACGCAACTCACCACGGCCGATGCGCTGACTATCGCGGGGAGCACCGCTTATTCCGCCGCCGGTGCGTTGACCTTCAAAGCCGGCACCTTGCTGTCCGGGGGGACCGCAGTCGCCCAACCCGTCTTGATTGACGGACCTCTGGTCTCCCTTGGCGGGCCGGTTGCGACCAACAACATCACCCTCAGTGGACCGGTCGTGCTTGGCGGTGGAAGCCTCGGCTACGCAGGGACGCAAGGGATCGCGGTGAACAGTCCGTTGGCCACGGGCACCATCTCTGGTGCGCTCATCGGCGGTTCCCAGGTGACGCTGGCCAAGGTCGGTTCTGGAACCTTGAACCTCTCGGGTGCGAGCAACTGGCTGCCGGGCGGCGTGACCCTGAACAATGGCGTCCTTCTGATCAGTAACAGTCTGGCCCTCAATGGCGGCGGCACCCTCACCCTGAACGGCGGGGCGCTCGATTCCGGCACCACGAGCCTCGCCTCCAACAACCCGGTCCTCGTGGCCGGCAGGTTCGGGTTTGTGGGGTCGAGCTCCTTAAATTTGGGGGCGGGTTTGGTCACGCTCAACACTGCGCCGTTGATCACGGTGCAGGCCAGTACCCTGACCCTTGGGACCATCGCCTCCACGGCGTTCGGTGTCTCCAAGGCCGGGGCCGGCAACCTGTTCCTTTCTGGTTCCAACGCATTTACCGGACCGCTCACCATCAACGCGGGTGCCGTGAGTGCCACAGACGGCGTGGGCCTGCCCTCGGCCAGCAATCTTATCCTGGATGGTGGGGTCTTCATGACCAGCGGCACCTTGTCCCGTGCGCTTGGAACGGGTGCCGGTAACGTACAGTTCACCGCTCGTGGAGGCGGCTTTGCGGCCGCAGGCGGGACCCTTTTCGTGAACCTGGGTGGGGCGGGTGCCGCGCTGGAATTGGGCACAGGCCAGATACCGGGCAACACGTTGCTCTTCGGCTCGCCTTTCGCCAGCAGCGCCGTAGTCCTCCAAAACGGCCTCAATCTGGGCAGCACCTCCGCCGCGACCTTGTACGTTGACCGCGGCACGACCGCTGATGTGACCACCATCAGCGGCGCCATCAGCGGCGGCACCCAGTTGATCAAGGCCGGCCCGGGTCTCCTGATTTTGAGCGGTTCCAACACCAACACCGGCAACACGCTGGTGACGGCCGGCACCCTCAATATCGCCAGCACCAGTTCGTTGGCCGGCTCGGTCACTGTCAGCGGTGGAACGCTGCAGTTCGGGGGGGCCGGTGCCCTCGCCAATGCGGGAACCTCACTGCTCATGCTGGGCGGCTCCCTGGACAGCGGCTCCGCCAACCTCGTGCTGGCATCCAACCCCGTGCAAACCTGGGCGGGAGACTTTGGGTTCACCGGCACCAATGCACTGAACCTCGGAACGGGTGCGGTCACCATCGTCGGGGGGACCCTCGGGGGTTACCGCAACATCAACGTAGCCGCCAACACCCTCACGGTGGGCGGGTCAATTTCCAGCGGTGGTACGGGGCTCGGTTTGAACAAAAACGGTGCCGGGACCCTGGTGCTTTCAGCATCGAGTACCAAGAGTGTGCCTTTGCTCGTCAGCCAGGGAATTCTCCAGTTGAACGCGGCGACCGGTGCCGAGGTGCAGAATGACTCGCCTTACCTGGTGAACGGCGGCGCTTTGTCTCTGAATGTCGACGCGAACGGAACCGGCTCGTTCGAGAACATTGTACTGACTCAAAATATAACGTTCCTCGCCAATGCAGGACTCAACGTGGGAAGGGCGGGTGTCGGCTACGGCGGCCTGTATACGCAAGCCGCCAACAAGACGGTCCAAATCGGCGACACGCTGAACCTCGGTACTTTCACCCCGACGATCACACCAAACAACGGATACGGCCTCGAGCTGACATCCGCGCGTACGCTCAGTCCCCTTGTGACGTCTGTGTGGAATGTGGCCGGCGCTCAGGCGTCTAACGTCTTGCAGGGCTTGGTGCTGAGCGGCCTGCTTTCCGGA
>JBILKV010000274.1:0-5114 GCA_044376515.1 Chthoniobacteraceae bacterium
TCCTGATGACTGGCACCATTTTCCTCAGCACGCTGGTGATGAAGCATTTCGACTACAGCTTCACCAACTTCTTCGACGCCGTTTCGCACCTGACCTACACCGATCCGAAAACCCAGGCCGAGGTGAACCGAAACTTCCTCGAACCCGGCATGAAGTTTGGCGACGCCGTCACGGGCGGCCTCGGCAAGTGGAACCTCATCTCACTGGGCATCGCCCTGCTCTTCGGAACTGCCGGCCTGCCCCACATTCTGGTGCGCTTTTACACGGTGCCCGACGCGAAGACCGCGCGTGTTTCGGTGGTCTGGGCGATGCTCATCATCGGTACCTTTTACATCCTGACGACCTTCCTCGGTTTCGGGGCTGCCACGATTCTCAAGCCGCACAACATTCCGACCGACAACATGTCCGCCCCCCAGTTGGCGGAGACCATCGGTGGACCGCTGTTTTTCGCGTTCATCAGCGCGGTGGCGTTTGCGACGATTCTGGCGGTGGTGGCGGGGCTGACCATCAGCGCAAGCGCCTCCTTCGCGCACGACTTCTACTCCAACGTGCTGCACCACGGTAAGGAAACCGACCCCAACACGGAGGTGCGTGTGGCGCGGATCACCGCGTTTGTGGTGGGCGCGCTTTCGATTTTTCTGGCGATCAAGCTGCAGACCGTAAACGTGGCCTTCCTCGTGGGGCTCGCCTTTGCGGTGGCGGCCAGCGCGAACCTGCCGGTGATTGTGCTCTCCATCTTCTGGAAGCGGTTCAGCACGACGGGGGCGGTGGCCGGACTGGGTGTCGGGCTGCTCGCCAGCATCCTGCTCATTGTCATCGGCCCAAGTATCATGGGGATCGATCCGCCGGAGATTGCCGCGGCGAAGCGGCATCTGGTCCAGATGAAACCGCTCTTTCCGCTCGAGAACCCCGGGATCCTGAGCATCCCGATTGGTTTTCTGGCGGCGATTGTGGGTTCCCTGCTCCGGCCCGAGCCCGAGGCGGAGGCGAAGTTCGAAGAGCTTCAGGTGCGCGCCCAAACGGGGCTGGGCGCGGAAAAGGCGACCGCGCACTGAACGAAACGGTTGCCGACCGGAGAAACTCGGGGGCTATGCGCTCTCCGGGAGGAAGGTCGGAAACGCCAGTCCTTTCGCGGGCGGCAAAGGCCCGAGGACCTGCGCGGTGTGCAGTTCAATGTTGCGTCCGCCCCACGCATAAAGCGTCTGAATAAGAGCCGCCTCGCCCGAAGGCGCGAGCACCACCGTGTCGCATCCGCGGCGCTCCTCAAGCGCGGTCCAGAGCAAGCCCAGCGCGTCGGCGGTTTCGCGGGCCACTCCCGGCCCCACCATTCCCCAGTGCGGATGCAGGCTGGAAACCAGCACGCCAGAAAGACGGCCGCCTCCGTCCTCGATCACGCGGACCCGCCAGTCGCCGACGCGGTTATCCAAAAAGAAGCGGTAATCCTTTTCGCGCCGGATCCCCTGCAGCTCATACTCCAGAGCGGCGATTTTGGCAGCCTCGTCCGTGCGTGCAAGACGCACGCGCGCAGCGGACGCCGGCGCGCTTGGAGAAAGCCCGCCGGCAGGAACACGGAAGAGCACATCCTGATAAATGGTGTGTGGCTGGAAGCCCAGCCGCGTGTAGAGCGAAAAGGAGTCCAGATTCAGCAGGCTCGAAACAAGCCGGAGCGGTTTGTCCGCTTTGCGCGCCCGCTCAATGGCGACCTGTACCATTGCACGCGCGGTGCCGCGTCCGGCGCAATCCGGGTCCGTGGCGACGATCCCGAGGGAGAAGTGCGTCTCCCTTTCGTGGATAAAGCACACCCCCTGCAACGCGCCATTCTGTCCGTAGGCACCGAGAGCCTCTCCGGGATCAAGCGCCTCGTAGACCGCGGGAAAAAGAAGGAACGGTTCAGCCGACTCTCCAAACCGCGCCCCCTGCCGCAGTCGGGTCTCGTACCAGGTGACAAGCGCCCGGTGGATGAGGGCGGCGATTTGCGGATGACCGCCAGTGGGAAGGGGGAGAATATTCAATCCGTGGGGGAGAAAAAAGAGCGCGCCCGCGCCTCAATGCTTTGGAGCGGGTTGCGAACAACAATCCTCCACGGGGGAGAGCCGGAACGTTCCGGTGTCGTAGTCGGACTGGTACTTCACCGAGAAGGTGTACGGAGAAAGGAAGCCGGCGTAGTGGTAGATCCCGCCTCCGGGGAAGGATTTGAGCTTGTGCTCGCCGGAGAGATCAAAGCCCCTCCCCTTGGGTTTTGCCGAGAGGGAAACGGGGTAGGCGGTTGTGAACCCATGCCATCCCGCCTCGAAGAAGATCTCGGACTTTCCCTCCACCGGGGCCTTGACCACGGCGCGTAATTCGCCGCCGCCGTTCCGCTTGTCGCTGTGCCAGCGTCCCTCCCACCGGGCCGGGATGGCTTCTGGAACTGCAGTTTCTGAGGCGGCATTCGGCCCGCCGTCGGCGATGGGAGAGGAGGGAGCGCTCTGGCACGCGGCTTCCTTCCACGCACGGTTGAACTTGGGTGAAACGCAACCGGGCAGAACGGCGGTGGCCAGGAGAAGAGCAAACGGGGGGGCAAAACGGCGCATGGGAGGGGTGGATTGTTTCATGGGAGAGAGTACCACGGGATGCACAGCCAAGTGAAGACGGAGCCAACCCAAGCTGGGCGCCTTGAAGCGCGCAAGCTTTCGGGCCATCTCTGTCATGTCAAGAGCTCACGGCCTTCGGGGGGGCGCGTTGACTTGCGCATGGGAAGTCGGCTAGGGTGAGGGCCTACACCGATGAGCCACCCTGCGGCCAAACGCATCCTCTTTGTTTGCACCGGAAACACCTGCCGCAGCCCGATGGCTGAGGCGCTCTTCCGCCACGCCCTGCGCGGGCGCAGGGACATGGAGGTCGGTTCCGCAGGAGTCTACGCCGCAGTCGGCGAGGCGGTCACCAGCCACTCCTCCGAAGCCTGCAAACAGGTCAACGTGCCGATGCACAAACACCGCGCGCGGCAACTCACCGGGGATCTCGTTGACTGGGCCACCCACATTTTTTGCATGACCCCCGGACATCGGGACACGCTTGAGGACGCCTTTCCGCACGCGGCGCGCAAGGCGCATCTGGTGTGTGAATTTGACGACTCCCTGCCCGCGCAGGTACCCGATCCCATTGGACAGGGTTTCGACGCCTACGCCCGGACCCGCGACACCCTGCAGAAAGCCATCCCCTCCCTGCTCCATTTCATCGATTCCAAACCCATGAGCGACACTTCCAACCTCACCTCCCCTCCCACCAGCACCAAGAGCGAACGCGCCCTCCGCGTCGCCATCGGCGCGGACCACGGCGCGCTGGAACTTAAAAAAGCGGTCCGCGAGGCACTGGGCCGCCGGGGACATGCGGTGACGGACTTCGGCACCAACAGCACCGACAGCGTCGACTACCCCGACTACGCACAGGCCGTCTGCAGGGCGGTCACCGCCGGGGAAAGCGACTTCGGCATTTTGATGTGCACCACCGGGATCGGCATGAGCATCGCGGCCAACCGCTTTCCCCAGGTGCGCGCCGCGCTGGTCAGCGATGTGGAGGACGCGCGCACCACCCGCCAACACAACGACGCCAATGTCCTTTGCATGGGCTCACGCCACGTTGATCCTTCCACCGCCGCCCGCATGGTCGACGCCTTTCTCGGCACCGCCTTCGAGGGCGGCCGGCACGAACGCCGTGTCGAAAAACTCGAGCACATGGGGACGGGTGCAGCCTCCAGTGAGTCCCTTTCCGAAGGTGATCCGGCGGTGTATGCGTCGATCCAGGCCGAGGCGCTGCGGCAGTTTGAGAACATCGAGCTCATCGCCTCCGAAAATTTCACGTCCAAGGCCGTCATGGAGGCCCAGGGTTCCTGCCTCACCAACAAGTACGCCGAAGGCTATCCCGGAAAACGCTGGTACGGCGGCTGCGAAAACGTCGACGTCGTCGAGCAACTCGCCATTGACCGCGCCAAGGAACTCTTCGGCGCGGAACATGCCAATGTGCAGCCCCATTCCGGTTCGCAGGCCAACATGGCCGTCTACTTCTCGGTCCTGCAGACTGGGGACCGATTGCTGACCATGGACCTCAGCCACGGCGGCCACCTCACCCACGGAAACAAAGCCAACTTCTCGGGCCGACTTTTTGAGATCGTCCATTACGGGGTTTCCGAAAAGGACGAGCGCATCGACTACGACGCACTCGCCAAGACGGCGCTCGAGGTGAAACCGAAAATGATCACCGCGGGCGCCAGCGCCTATCCGCGGCTCATCGACTTTGAACGGATGCGCGCCATCGCGGATTCCGTCGGCGCCTACCTGTTTGTGGACATGGCCCACATCGCTGGACTGGTGGCCGGCGGCGTGCACCCCTCCCCGGTGGCCTTGGCGGACTTTGTGACGACCACCACGCACAAGAGCCTGCGCGGTCCGCGCAGCGGCCTCATCCTGTGCAAGGCCAAGTACGCGAAGGCCGTCGACGGACAGGTGTTCCCCGGTTGCCAAGGGGGCCCGCTGGAACACGTCATCGCGGCGAAAGCGGTCTGTTTTCTGGAAGCCCTCCAGCCCTCCTTCAAGGCGTACTCCGCGCAGGTGGTCTCCAACGCGAAAGCGCTGGCCGCACGCCTGAGCCACCACGGCTACCGGATTGTCTCAGGCGGGACCGACAACCACGTGATGCTGGTGGACCTCCGCCCCAAGGGCCTCAACGGGAAACTTGCCCAGGAAGCCCTCGACCACGCAGGCATCACGGTCAACAAGAACGGCATTCCCTTCGACACCGAGAAGATCACCCTGGGCGGGGGCATCCGCATCGGCACACCGGCGGTCACGACGCGTGGCATGAAGGAGGAGGAAATGATGGAAATCGCCGACCTGATCCATTCGGCGCTGGCGAAGATCAACGACCCCACACACCTGGCCAAGGTCAAGGAAACCGTCCGTCAGTTCACGCGCCGCTTCCCGCTGCCGGGCTAGCGCGCAGTGGGAGAATTCTCTCGCGGAGTCGATTACGAAACCTCGGAATGGTTGAGGCACTCCAACGCTGCGTCCGGCCGGATTGCGGTTGGACGGGGGGCGACTCGGCGGCGCTCTTGTCTGTAAAGTAAGAGACGGACGAGA
>JBILKV010000275.1:0-5113 GCA_044376515.1 Chthoniobacteraceae bacterium
GGGGCGCCGAGTGGTGCGCCCTTGTCGCAATCCAGAAAAGAGCCCACGACGGAGCGCGGTTCGCCCATGGGAACGGGGGCCTGGGCCGACTCTCTACAACTCTACGTAAACGGCAATCACTCGGAACCCGGTGGCGAATCCGGCCCGGAGCGGCGTCTTTTACGGCGCCCTGCGGTGAACCGCGCGCGTGCGAAGCTGGAGACAAACGCAAACGCTTCCCAAAACCAATCCGAAGGGGGTCAAGGACGCGCCAGAAACAGGATCGCCAGTCCGCCGCCGGTCTGGGCAGCAAAAATTTCCAGACTCCCATCTCCATCGAGGTCGCCGGAGGCGATCACGCCGGTCATTTTGGGTATGGCGATTAGTGGAGATTCGACGAAGCGTTCAGCGGTGAGGGGCGTGCCTTTACGTTGATGCCAGACCGAGATGCCCGCCCGGTTTGCCGGCAGAAAGGCGGCGTCACAGAGTTTGTCTCCGTTCAAGTCATGTACCAGCAGCGGAGTGAGATCGTTGATAATCAGCGTGGGCGGGGCGTTTTCGCTGAACCCGGTGGGACTGTTTTGAAGATACACAAGCGTCTTTCCCGCCGCCGCAACCAGCAGGTCATTCTGGTCGTCGTCATTCACATCCCCCACCAGCACAGGACCGAGGAGGGGCTTGTCGCTGGCAGTAAAAGGGGAGTTCAATGTGACCACCTGCGCAGCTTCGGTGGGTTGAATAATCGCCATCTTCAAAAACGGGCCGTAGCAGATTCGAATACGGTTGTTGGACGGAGGGTTCAGTTGGCCCGCCCAGTAGGTGGTGAAAATCACGTCAGCCACCCCATCCCGATCCATGTCCGCCAAGGTCGATCGCCAATGGTCGTTGCGTTCGGGACCGGCGAAAAAGGCTTCTCCAAAGCGATTTTCACCCCGCCACTGCCTCCACGCCGCTCCGGTGAGAAAGTCGGCAAGACCCTGCGAATTGAGGCGTCCCGCGGAGAGGCCACCCGCTCCGCTGTCGTTGCCATAACGCGACCGGTGTTCTTTTTCAAAGCGTTCTGCCCCAAGATACAGCACGAGGCTTCTGTCTGGACGGAGCCCCACCGCCACATCGTTCAGGCCGTCCCCGTCAAAGTCGCCGATCGCGAGACCCGAGGGCCCGGCCGCTCCCAGCGGGATAATCCGGTCGGCTGGAGAGGCAAACCGGCCGTTTTTTTGGAAAAAGAGGTGAAGGTGAAACGGAGGCGGACCCGGGGAGGTTCGGTTCGGTGCCGCCTCGACGAGCGCGAGGTCGGCGTGGCCGTCCCCATCGAGGTCGCCCACGGCGATTGCAGACGCCGAGGGGACGTCTGGAAAGGTGACAATCCGTTCTTTTGCCTCGCCGGATGCCGGCAGCAGGGCGGCAGCGAGAAGCATGAGCGGGTAAGCCCTGTGCGGGCGGGCAAGCATCCGGCGCATCGAACTGGACCCTTTCATGCTAGGGCTTTGAGGGGCGTAGGACGGCGTAGCTCACCATGAACCACGGGGCTCCCGTCATGCTCTCGGAAGCTTCGAGGTTCTCAATACGCAGCGTATTGGGGACGCCGTCGCGCAGGGTGGAACCCGGTACGGTAAAGCGGTGCGTGCTCCAGCGGTCCGGGGCAAAAGGGTTTTCCCCTTCGAAAAGGGTGTTCCCATTGATCTGGATCCGAATGCGGCAGGCTGCGGGCGCGTTATCATCAAGGCCCGAGATGATCAATTCCGAGTCCCCCTTCAGGGAGTAGCCCAGTTGAAAGCTCGCTTGGAGGGCGGGGGCTTTGGATTGGGCACCGTTGATCCACAGAACATGGCGGCGAGGGACCTCTCGCCAACTGTAGAACTGCGCAGGTCGGCCTGCGGAAAATTGATTCGGCGTGACCACCACACACGCGTTGGCGTCGGTTTCGGTTTCCGTCAACGCGAGTTCGCGGGTCCGCGCGTCCACTTCGGTAGACTCCTTTAGATTAGGGTTTTTGAGCAGCGCCTGCAGATACTTCTGCCGGTAGCCCACGAAGGTTCCGAGCATGAGCCGGGCACTCTTGAGCGCGGGAGACGCGCTCTGGTACAGGGAGGACAAATTTTCGGTTTGTCGGCGGACGTGTTCCACGTTTCGCGCCGCAAGAGCGCTCGGTTGGAACCATCCGTAATCATCCAGTGTTGCGAGCACTTTGCAGATTTCGAGCACTTGGTCGTAGTTTTCCACGCCGGCGAGCTTCTTTGCTGCCAGCTCGCCGGATGCCGCCGGGTCGTACGCGTGATGGTTCCACAGCGCGTCAGCAATCGTCAGGTTGATATAAGGATCTTCACCATTGTAGGCGTAGGCGGTCAGACCGCGGAAGAATTCGGGGTTATACCAGTCGCGCCACGCTTTCATGGGTTCACCGGGATACGCGTAGTAAGGGCTTCCATGGTAGGTTCCGCACGCATTCTGCCAAAACACGGGCTTGCGCTGGGTCAGCCCGGAGAACCACCCAAGTTCTTTGGCGCTCACTTCCGTGGACTTCACTCGCGGTCCGCTCCAATAAATGTCGATAGCCTTGGGCAGCCGCTCCCCGATGGAGGATAAATATGCATCCCGCGATTCGCCGTAGGTCGTCGTGTCATCCGGTCCTGACGCTCCCCAGTAAAACGGCGGGCAAAAGAGCATCCGAAACTCAGGGTACTTTGCCGAAACGGCGGAGTAGACCGCATTGAGAAAATACACGTCCGCCTCTCGGGCGCTGCCGAAGTCGCGCACATCGTCGGGATGGATGTAAAACCGATAGTCGTCGTAGAGCAGGCAAAGCCGGCCCCCAACCTCCGCCAGAGCCATGGCAGCCTTGATCACCAACTCAAGATCCTCCCGCGATTTTGAACGAACCTGATCCTCAACACGAACCCCGCTCAGGGGAAGAATCGAGTCATACCAGGCAATTTTGAGCGGGGTGAGCAGGGCACCAATTTTTTGAATTCGCGCCTTCCACTCGCCGAAGAGTCTTTCATCGCGTAAGGGCAGTCGCCAGTCGGCGGGTTTGCGGAGTTGTCGATAGATGACCGTGTTTGCTCGGAGCACATGGGCTCCAAACCAGGCCGCGGACGCCCGGTCATCGTCTTTGAACGGGGTGAAGCTGCGGATTCCCGGAAACTCCGGAAAGTCCCGAACGCTGGCGGTCCTTGCCACGGGCTTTCCGTCGCGCTCGGTCAGCAGTTGACCGAGAGAGTTGATGCCCCAAAGCAGCCCGTGGAAATCGCGTCCCTTGATGAATACAACATGTTGCCCGCCGGATTGGGCACAGTGAAGCAGGTAGCCCTCCGGGTTGTCGGGAACGGTCCGGTTTCCGAGGAGCTGTGGATGGGCCCCCGTCTCTCCCACAAGAATCAGCGTCCCGCTCAAATGCTCCGTCGAAGAGACAAATGCCGTTTGTGCTCCTGAGCGACGGAGACGGTCCACGAGGACGAGAACGCGAGGATCCTCCGCGGACAGCGAGGGATCCACCATCAGATGCACGCGGGCCAGCGGGACAAACTGCTCTCCGTAATCGACCTGCTGTGGTGTCGGATAAATAGTGCCTGTGTAATAGGGGTCGCCTCGGTGGTCGGCCGGGGGCTCAGCAGCCGGGCTCTCTCCCGGCGTTGTCAGCAACCACAGACCGACAAACAACGGAAAGAGAGAAAGGAAGCGCATGGTGAGTCTGGGGGGATGACGGATCCGAAGATCCGGGGACGCGGCCGAAGAATTTTCGTTCCGTACAACACTCAGGTGTGTTGGGTGAGGGTGAGAGTACGGTGAAGAGCACACGGATCCATCCAATTATTAAGAGCGCATTACGATGCGGTGAGAGAGTGCAGGCTGGTCGGTAGTTTTACCGACATACAAAAGCGACTTGGGCGTGCATGCTTTTGGTTGCATGCGAACCTTCCTCCCCCCCCCTGCCCTGTCCACGCTCGCTGGCGCAGCGCTCCTTGGGTTCGTCGCGCCGCTCGGCGCGCAGACCCCCGCCCCCCTGCCTCCGGCCGTCACCGAGAAGCCGCCCGCCTCTATTAACGGCGAACGGCCTTGGGCAGAACTCCAGCAGACGGAGATCGACAAAATCACTGCGGCTCTTCCAGCAAAGGCCCAAGCCGCACCTGCCAAACCCCGGAAGCTGCTCGTATTTTACCGGACGGACGGATTTCCACATGCCTCGATCCCGCACTGGAACAAATGCATCGAATTGCTTGGACAGAAGACGGGCGCCTTCAGCGTGACACTGTCGCAAAGCTACGCTGATCTGATGCCTGAGAAGCTCCGCGAATACGACGCGGTCTTTTTTAACAACACCTGCCGGATGAAGACTCCTGAACCGGTCAAGGCTGCCCTGCGGGATTTCATCGGGAGCGGAAAGGGCTTTGCTGGAAACCATGGCGCGGGCGACAACTGGCACGACTGGGACGAGGGCAAGGAGATGCTCGGGGCGAAGTTTGTCACGCACCCCTACGGACGGATCCAAATCAAGGTCGACGACAGCAAGAGCCCTCTTACGGAGGCGTTTGCTGGGCGCTCCTTTGCGTACTCGGATGAGATTTACGCGTTCAAGGACCCCTACAGCCGGGAGAAACTCCGCGTGCTCCTGAGCATCGACTATCCCAACTCCCCGGAGGTGGCAAAGGCCGAACAAAACATGCTCAAGCGTGCCGCGGAGCCGAACGCCAGACAGTTCGACAAAGACGCGCTCAGCGCGGTGCGTGAAGACAAGGACTATGCTCTGGCTTGGGTGCGCGCCTGGAAACAGGGCCGCCTTTTCTACTGCGCTCTCGGACACCGTGCGGAGGTCGCATTCGACCCGGCGATGGTGAAGTTCTACCTGGCAGGCATCCAGTACGCACTCGGTGACCTCAAAGCCGACGACTCCCCCTCCGGTCCCCTGCCCCAGTCCGCCCCAGCCCCCGCCGCGCCCCTCAAAACCGGCGCTGTCCCGGTTCAGAATCCGGCCGATTCCGAGCAGGCAAAAACCGTCCTTCAACATGTCCGCTTTGACGCGGCCTTTGAGTCTACCACGTTCGCCGCGCCGCCGCTGGTCAATTCCCCGGTGTTTGTCTCGGCCGCGCCGGATGGCACCCTGTTTGTTTCGAGCGATCCGAACGGCAGCTCCGGT
>JBILKV010000098.1:0-15141 GCA_044376515.1 Chthoniobacteraceae bacterium
CGCGGACGGTGACGTTGCCGTAGCGACCACCCAACTCGTGCGTGGTGAAATAGAGTTCGGAGTAGCGCTCGTAGTCGCCTGTGAGGAAGCTGCGCCGTCCGCGGCGCGGGTCATGCTCGCACTTTGTCGTGTTATTCACGAAAATGTTGTCCGCAAGGACGAAGTTGCGCGGTTGGTTGATCCAGGAGCCGCGCCCGCCATTGCGGAAGGTGTTGCCTAGGATGGTGACGTCCTCGCAGGATTTCTCCACGCTGATCACGCGCGATCCGTTTGTCCCGTCCACGGTGTTGCCAATGACGGTCGCGTTCTTGCAAAACTCTGCGAGGAAAAAGGCACCCATGCGAGAGCCGGTGATGTGGTTGTTGGCGAAGTTGATGCCGCGCGATTTTTGGATGTGCATCGTATCGCCCAGTGCGCTGAAGCGGCTGCCGCGAACGATGACATTCTCGCAGCCCACAAGGTCGATTGCGCCTTTGCCCGGCCCGCTACCCGCTGGTGAGTAGAGGGCAAGATGGGCGTGAAACAGATGGCTGATCAGCTTCGCCTGAGGCCCCGCGTCACTGGCGAACTTGATTGCCTTACCGCCGAATTTGTCCGCGATACGGATGAACTCCGGCGTGGTCTCGACGACAAAATACTGCCTTCCCCGCACGATGTTTGATGGCAGGGAATCGTCAAAAAAGCAGACCGTGTCGTGGCCGCGCTCCGCATCTGCGCCCTCGCGCTTCTTCGACACCGCCAGCGGATTCGCATTGTCGAAGAACACACGGTCGTCGTCCGCCTTCATCCTCACCGGGCCGCGCACGAGGTCGTTGCGGAAATACTTCGCGGCCATCGCGCGCTCCGCTTCGCTGTAGTCCTCCGGCCAGACGGTGATTTGCCAAAGATAGCCGTAATCCCACATGAACTTCCCGCTGCGCTCCAGCGTGCAGTTCTCCACCGTCACGTTGCGCGCAAATGTCTTCACCGCGCGCTCACTACCTTTTTCTTCCGCACCGAGCACGGTGATGACAGCACCCGCGAGGCCGTCAGACGTGATGTCGCGAAAGGTCAGATTCTCTGTGTGCCCGCCCGGCGTCGTGCTGATGAGAATCGCCCGCGTGTTCGCATTCGGCTCCCACGAGTTGTCGCCCTTCGTGTTGTCAAAAACGTGTCCGGTGAAATGGCCGCCGAACCAACGGAAGTCGGTGACATTTTCGCCGGCAAACAGAACTACCCTCGCCTTGTCGCCGAGTGTCTTCGGCAAATGAAACCGCGCCCCGTAGGCAGATACCGTAGTGTGCGAGGCAATCGGCAAGGGCGTCGCGCCATCAAGTTCGTAGTCGCCTGGCGGTATCGTCACCACGCCGCCGTGCTCCCCGACGGGAGCGAGAATGGCGGCGAGTTTCGCGGAGTCATCGGCGAACAGCGGAGCCTGCGGTGCGATCAGCAGGGCGATCAGGAGTGTCTGGTAAAAACCCATCGTAGTGTACCTTGCGGTGCGGTCTTCAAGAATTGGTGAAAGGCCCGGCATTTTGCTTGCTGAGTGCTTCACGCACCTTCACGCCTTCGAAAATGCCAACTTCAGTTCTCGCCCTCATCGCGAGTGCCGAGGCGGTCCCGGCAGCTTCACCGAGGGCCATGGCCGTGACAGTGACGCGACTGGAGGCGCTGGCCTCGCTGCTGGCGCTATGGCAGCGACCGGCAACTAGCAGATTGCTCACCTTTTGGGGAATCAGTGTGCGATAGCTGATGTCGTAGGGTTTGGGTTGGAAGCCGGAGCCGGTGAAGGGTTTGTCGAGCGTAGTTTCAGGCGGGTGGATGTCGAGGAACCAGCAACCGGTGGCGATGGCGTCATCGTGCCGCGTCGTCTTTTGCAGATCTTCGAGCGTGAGTGTGTTTTGGCCGACGATGCGGCGCGTGTCGCGCACGCCGATGTATGGTCCGCTCATGATATAGTAGCTGTTTTCAAAACCAGGCACCTTGGTCTTCCATTCGTTGAAGATGGTCCACGCATCCTTGCGGCCCTGCATCTCCGCGCGGGTGAAATCAGCGGCGTCCGTCGCATCCGCAGGCACTCGCGTCGCGTGAACGTAGCATTCGTCCTTCGCAAAGGCGAAGATGAGTCCCGGACCGTAGAAGTTCGGCAGTCGGCCTTCTTTTTGTGCCTCAATGAGTGCCTTCTTCGCGGCGGCCTGCGTTTCTGCCACCGGCACGACGTTGCCGATGCGGAAATGCATCGTCAGCGGCATCATTGGCGTGGATCGGATCGTCGGGCAACCGGCCCAATGCGCGATGTCGCCATCGCCGGTGCAATCGATCACCTGCTTTGCCTCCACCCGGGTTAGGCCGTCTTTGTTGGCGATCACGACCGCAACAACACGCCCGTCCTTTACCTCTACATCGCAGGCGGTGCTGTGATAGAGGACCCTCAAGTTGTCGCTATGCTTCATGATGAGGTCGTCAGCGATTAGCTTGAACTCCTCCACATTCGGAATCCTCACAGTCGCCCAATGCTTCGAAATTAGAGCAGGCGGCAGATCCTCAATGTGCTTTGCGCCTTCTCTGGCAACCCCCAGCTTCTGAAGCAACTCCAGAGCGATGCCTTTCACGACAAAGCGCCCGCTAGGTTTGTCGATGAGGCCATCGAAATACGGTAGCCCGACCGTGGTGATGATGCCGCCGGAGAAACCCGCGCGCTCAATGAGCAGGGTCTTGGCACCGTTGCGAGCGGACGAAAGCGCAGCCGCGATCCCCGCGCAGCCACCACCGCAGACGAGGACGTCCGTCTCCATGGTGCGCGTGGTCTTGCCGGAGGATTTTGCTTCCGTCGCGAGAAGCAGAGCAGGCACGGCCGCTGCGGATGCGACGGTGGCTGTTTGAAGAAAAGTGCGGCGAGTGTGTGAGGTGGTGGGGTTCATATCGATTAGCTCTTTTGGATCTTTAGCTAGTTTGAAGGATCGCCAATGGAGTCAGAACGCACGGTCATGATGAATCCTAGTTTATGCCTATTTGGGCGCATCGATCTGGAGGCTCGATACACGGGACGCGATCAGATTGCCAATAAGGAATCCACTCGCAGCGGTCCGCGCCAAAATCGCCGAACAGGCGGTTCAACTCCATGACCTTGCGACTGGGCTTACTCATGGGATTCTCAAGCAGTGCGCTGATCCCAAAACCATTTAAAAATGAACAGGCGGG
This sequence comes from Chthoniobacteraceae bacterium, assembly GCA_044376515.1. Taxonomy (GTDB): domain Bacteria; phylum Verrucomicrobiota; class Verrucomicrobiia; order Chthoniobacterales; family Chthoniobacteraceae; genus Chth-196. The sequence goes on from JBILKV010000098.1 coordinate 3,181, forward strand.
GTCGGCTGCGACGACAACCACATGTGCGTGCTCCTCCGCCTCGGCACAGAGACTGAACGTGCAAAAAAACAAAAGGGGCATGAGCGCCTTAATCATAGACGCGATATGCTACGCTAGGAGTCCCCAAACCGTGGCGACAAACTCTATGTGAAAGACGACAACGCCAGGGGCTGGTGTCCATAGAGACCCCGGGGCGATTCTGAGTCGTCCCTCAAGGCAGCTCCCGCACGCGCAACTTCCGAAACTGAATAGGCGACCCTTCGCTTTCCAGGCACAGGTAACCTTTGGCAGGTTCGATCGCAGTGCCGCCGGAGACTTCCTCGCCGTTCACCCACAGGCGAACCTCTCCATTGATGGCGCGGATATAGTAATGATTCCACTCACCGTGACCTTTGCTGAGATGCCTGCGAGGGAAGCTGCGGTTGCCGTCAGGCGACAAGGGCGGAAACGGGGTCATTTTGACGCGCACAGGAAAAACGTCGCCATTGGTACCGAACCAGTCGGTCTTGGCTCCCTTGGCCTTCATCATCTCCGTGAAGCCGTGGTCGAGAATCTGAACTTCGATACCATCCGGCAGGCGCTGCTTCCCATCAAGAGTCAGTTTTTCCAGCGACTCGGGCTTGGCCCAAACAAACACGCCGGAATTCCCAGCGGACTTTTCGTGCATCCATTCGACCACCATTTCGAAGTTTGAGAATTCCTGCCTGGTGCGCAGAACGCCGATGGGTTGCCCGGTGCAGTGCAGGACCCCACTTTTCCAGGACCAAGTATTTTCGGGCGTATTGACGATGGCGAAGTCGCTCTCCACGAGCGAACGCCATCCGGGCGCTTCATCATCAATGAAAGCGCGAACTGTAGGACTGCCATTGTCGACTTTCGCTGAAGAAGAGGAGGAATCTTGCGCATGAGTGGTCGCACCAACACACAAGATCAGACTAAGGAGCAAGGTTTTGTTCATAAAAGAATCAGAACGATGAACGGGCTTATTTCTTCAAGTCCTGCGGAAGGACACCCGGCTTGATGCCTTTGGCGCCCGCAGGACCGGGATTAAAGTCTCCAGGGATATCCATGTTGGAGCTCGGATCAATGGAGTCCTCCAGGTTCATGCACCACAGACAGGCATTGGACAGCATCCGGCGGAATGCTTCTGTTTTAAATGCGTCTCCATGGCCCATTGTTGAGGTGAATACCCGCGCTGTTTTGCCTGCCGCCCCCGTGTAAGATTTCGTCCAAGCGATGGGCTGTGGGGGTTTTTCCGCAACGGCTTTGGACTCGGATGTCCAGCCCTCCAGAGGCTGTCCGAGCAGGACAGGCTGGCTGTCGCCAGACAACGAAGAGCTGATCCCATACACATCATCGGCAATCCAAAACCCCGTGCGGACTCCCTTAAAAATCGGGTGCCCGGAAGCCGTTTCCAGAATGTCGCATCGGGTGCTTTCGACCAGATTTTTGCCGTAGTGCGATACCCAGGTTTCGCCCAGAACCAGCCTTCCCCAGCCGCCTTCCGGGTCTTTGCTGGCGGAGTCAAAACGGGCATACAGGCTGTCGGGGCGTTTGGCGTAACGGAAGGGATGCGTGGCATTGCGGATGCCAACGATCGGTTTGCCCGAGTCGGTGTAGTCGACAATGTGCTTCATCTGCTCATCAGGCAGCTCTCGCCAGCGCAAAAACGCAACCAGCAGATCCGCGGTCTTCAGTTGCTCAAGACCGGGAATGTTGTCTTTGATCTTCGGATTGATCGTCCCATCCGCCGGATCGATGGCAAAGAGCACTGTGCACTTGAAGCCCTGGCGAGAGAGAATCTGCGCCATCATCGGCATCGATTCCTCTGAGCGGTAGGCCTCCTCGGCGGCGATGAATACAATGTGTTTTCCCTTTCCGGGGCCGCTTGCACCTTCGGATGTAAACCAAGGAACAGCCGCCAGGGCGTTTGCAGCGGCGCATCCGCTTAGTAAAAGCACAGCCAAAAACCGGGAGAGCATGGAGGATTTAATCATGTGGAATTTTGTTTGTAGAATGGAGCTAGGTTGGTGACCCAACGTGGACTGGTTCAGTGCATTTCCACCGAGCAGCTACCCAGCCCGCCGCGATAATAGTTGAACTTCACGTTCGGATGATCCGTCAGAAGCGACATGGGGACTGCTGAGTCCGCAACGCCCTTGGAAATCATCAACGCAGTAAGGCGCTGGCCGAGCGGATTGTCGTGCATGCCAGCGTGCCAGATACTTACCTTTTCCGCCTTCCATGTTTCGCGAGGCCCCACAGTGATCGCCTTTCTTGGAACCATCGTGATGTTTCCGCCACCAGAAGTGCGCGCGTTCTGCCCTAGCGTCACCGGATGGAGATCCACGACACGGGTTGCGAGTGCGCGGTATTCAGCCGCGGTCGGAGGCTCGTTTTCCCATTTACCTTCGCGCTTGAAGGGATCGTTAAACGCCCAGTGTTTGATTTCACCCTGCCCCCCTTGCATCACGGCACAGCGGACACCGGAGTCCCATGTTTTCTGGAAACCAGTCACATCGGCCTTGGGGAAATGGAGGTGCGACTCGGGCATCGCAAGGTCTCGATGGATGCGATCAAAGCACAGTTCGCGGTCTGCTTTCTCAAAAGAGAGCGGGTGGGTCGGCGCCACTTCGGTTTTTGCCGACTCGTCGAACCACTCATCCATGCCCCAGAAGTGCGCGTGTTTGAGTTTTAATCCCAGTTCATTGACGAGTCTGGCCACCAGGGGAAGTTGTTCCGTCGGGCCGATGGGCCCGCAGATTCCCACAGGGTTGTCGGCGGTGGCTTGTCGCCAGGCGGTAATATATTCGAGGGCTTCTGCGAGGTAAAAATCCTGCAGTGTATCATAGAAGGCGACCTCAAAACCGGGACGCGAAAGCTGGAGCAGATCACGTTCAGAGAGCGCAGCGGCGTCGTTGATGAGGTCGGATTCAAGCGTGGTGTAATCCCACCAATCGGGGGCGATGTAGCTGGTTTTGCGTGGCATATAAAATGTTTTAACGTTGAGTGTTGCAACGTGCGTCTGTCGTGGGCACCGGTTAGCTGGCGGTCTTTCCTTCGTGTTTGGCTTCGCGGTAGAAAACGGCGAAGACAACAGCGAGAACGGCCCCAATGACGGCGGGGATAAGCCAAATCGATTGCCAAGAATGGCTGCCCGCCTCGGTGTAGTGTTGTGCCACAACTCCCGACAGCCACGATCCCACGAACATGCCGGCCCCCAGCGTGACGATCGCGTGCAATCCTTGCGCTGCACCCCGGATATCCTCGCCCGCGTATTTATCCACGAGCATCCGTCCCATCACGAAGATGAAGTCGTAGCACATGCCGTGCAGGAGAATACCCGAATAAAGCATCCAGATAGCGGATGGGTTTTGATGAAACACGGCGAAGAGCCCGAAGCGGACGGCCCAGGCGCCGATCCCCAGTAAAAGGATCCCTTTGGAACCGACCCGGCTTAAAAACGCGGGGAGAAGGAGCAGGAAAACCACGTCCGAAACCTGACCGAGAGTCATTTTCGCCGCCGCATTTGGAATGTGCATCTCGTTCATGAACACATTCATCCAGCTGAAATAGAAACTCAGCGGTACGCAGATCAAAAAGGAACACAGCATGAATGTAGCAAACGCTCTGTTGCGCAGAAGCTTGAGGGCGTCGAATCCCAGAAGAGTCCCGAGTGAAACAGGCCCCCCGGTTCCCTTGGGCGGCGTGTGAGGCAAAGTGAGCGCATAGATCCCCATGATCAAAGCGGCACCGGATGCGAGCCGGAACATGCCGGCGTTGTCCTCCAGCTTAAACCAACTCACCGCGAGGCCCGATGCGATCCAACCGACGCTCGCCATGACCATGACCAAGGGGAATTCCTTGGCGGGGTTTTTGGAGTGATGCAAGGTGAGCGTGTTCGTCAGCCCGTGGCAGGCCATGTAGGTGATCGTGTAGGCCAGCAGCGCCGGATAAAACTGCTGAAATTCCTTCAGTGTTGAAATCCAGTAAAGAAGGCCAGCGCCCATCAGATGTAGACACGCGAGCAGCCGTTGTGTGGCAAAAAAACGATCGGCGATGACCCCCACGATGAAAGGAGAGACCATGGCGCCAACCGCAGTACTGCCGTAGGCCAACCCCACTTGGCTTCCCAAAAAGCCGAGCTTCGCAGTGGTGTAGGTTCCCATCGTCACATACCACGCTCCCCACACGAAGTAGTGCAGAAAGACCATCACCCAAAGGCGGCTGAGGAGAATAAAATTCATGGAAAAGAGTGAGGATTGATTTTTGGGAGAAAACTAACGGGGTACCAACAGGGCTGACTCGTAAGACTCATCGATGGCGCAGTCCGCTCCCAACGCCGCGCGGAGCGGATCAATGTCTTTGGCGCTAAAACCCAAATGCAAGTGGCGCCGCCAGCCCTCCGCGTGCTCAAACCGTCCCGTGATTCGTCCCACCGCGAGAGACAGTTCATCCATACTAGACAGGTATGAATCCATTCCCTGACTGACGTCCAGCCAGTGTTTCTGGCTGACATGCAGCGCAAGCGCTTCGCGTTTGCGCGCGTGAACCGCCGTCGTATTGACGTAAAGCCCAGCCCGGATTTTCTGCCGCAACGGGTCGCTCAGCCCATGCGGCATGGCATGATACACGGTGACGTCTTCCGGAAACGAGTCACGGGGCGGCTCGGTTTGAAAGTTTGGAATCCCGTGTGCAAACGCTGCGGTAACGGCAAGCCGGGAGGCGTTTATGTGGTCCTCCATGTAGTCTTGTGGAGAATGGGTCAGCACGATGCTCGGACGCGTCTCGCGCACGACTGCAGCGACTTTTTTAAGCGTCTCGCGGCAGTAGAAAAGCTCCAGGTCATCTGCAATGGGAGGATAAAAGCACGCCCCCAAGAGACGTGCGGCTTCCTGCGCCTCCCTGAGTCGGGTTTCGGCTGTGACGCGGGCATCCATCTGCACGGAGCCGGCGTTTCCCGAGCAGAGATTCAAATAGTGCAGGTCCCAGCCGCGCAGACCGAGCTGAAGAAGAGTGCCCGCTGCGACAAACTCGATGTCGTCAGGATGGGCGAATATTGCCAGAGCAGATTTGCGGGATGCGTCGCCCATAAATTAAGAATTGGGTTTTCCCAAAAATGGAATCAGCGACTGGGTAATCACATGGGGGTGACGAGCAGGCTGCGAAACGCGACAGGCCCGTGATCCCCTTGTATGAGGAGCGGCCCCAGAGGTGATTCGTCATTGAATTTGCTCGCCCGTGTCGGACCAGAGCACTCGACATTTTCGTGAATCAGTTTCCCGTTGTGCAGGACTTTAATGAAGGTCGCGCTAGAAACATTTTTGCCATTGGAATCAAATCGCGGCGCCTTGAACGTGACGTCAAAGGATTGCCACTCTCCGGGCGGCATGCTTGCGTTCAAACGCGGGGCTCTTCCCTCAAAGCCGGCATTGTCTTTCCACCGTTGGTAAATGGCACCGCAATCGCCCTTACCGACCTCCGCCTTGCCGTAACTGTCTAGAATCTGGAGCTCGTATCTGCCCATGAAATAAACTCCGCTGTTGGAATTTTTTGGAACGCAAAACTCCACGTGGACCTGGCAATCCCCAAACTCCTGCACGCTCATAATATTGACGCTTTTTCCGGCTGCACATCCAAGCGTCACCCCCGTTCCGTCGGTTGCCGAAAACGACTGCGGGGCGTTTGGATTCAGTGCGAGAGAGCCGACGAGGGACCACGGGAAGGTAGGTTCCCGCCAGCTCTGCAAATCTTGTCCGTTAAAAAGTTGGAAGTCGGCGGCAAATCCAAGACTGGTGGAAAAGAGGATGCCAAGGAGAAGAGATAGCTTCATACGGTAGGGAGGATGAGAAAAAATGGGCTGGTATGCTCGCTGAGCCTACGAGGAGTCGGGGAGGGTTTACGCCAACTGCACAGGAACCCCGCCTTGAGCGGCGCTTTGGTCTGCAGCGAAGATCACTTCAAAAGTTCTGAGTGCTTCTCTGAAACTGGTAAGAGGCATATCGCGCCCCGCTTCGATGGCGTCGAAAAACGCCTGAAACTGCGACTGATACGGATGGTCGTTAACATCACCAGAATCCGCCAGTTGAACCGCCAGTTGACTCCAGCGTCCCTTCTCGGTCTTCAGCCTTTGCGAGTGAAACTTGTCGTCGAGAAGACTCCCCTGACTACCCACAAGGTGGGTATGAAAGTAATAGGGCTGAAGACAGTCCACAATGGCAGCACACTTTCCAACGGCCCCGTTCTTGAACTTCAGCAACGTCACCGAGGAGGTGTCGTATTCATAGGGCGCAAAGACGTCGCTTCTGGACCTTGTGCTCATGCTCGTCACGCTTTCGACTTCGCCTCCCATGCACAGCAGTAGGGCATCAAGTGCGTGGCATCCGGCGGAGAGCAACGCGCTGCCGCCTTCCTTTTTGCCCGTATTCCAGCGAAACTGACCATACCACGGCCCAATGCCATAATAATAATCAACTTCTCCGTAATGCAGCTCCCCTAACAGGCCCTGCTCGATCAATGCTCGGGTTGCGATCATTGGCCCGGAAAAGCGCAACTCAAAGCACACGCATCCCTTGACTCCGTTCGCGTCTGCAGCCGCGACTATCGCCCTGACCTCCGCCAAGGAATTGGCCATCGGCTTTTCTAGAATGATGTGTTTCCTCGCCTTAGCTGCGGCGATGGCCTGCTCACAGTGCAGGCTGGGGTAGCCAGTGATATCAACGATGTGGATGTCGGGGTCTGCAAGGAACGCGTCGAAATCCTGATACGCTTTGATGTTGCAGCCATGTTCTGCGGTTAACTGCGAACTCTCCAGCGGCCGCGATGAATATACGGCGCTGACCTGCGCCTGCCGCGTGGCGTTAATCGCTTCGATATGGGCCCTCGCTGCCCAGCCGTACCCGATAATTCCCACATTAAATTTATTCATCAGCTCTAAATGGTTTGTTTTGAGTCGGCACTTGGCTCAGCCGGTTTTTTGGGGGCACGTCTAAATCAGCTTTGTCCTGCCAGGCGATGCCATCGGTTCAACGGGTAATTCCATGTCCCACTTCAGGTTCTGGGGGAACAGATTCTCCTTGGAATTGAGCATGTGCTCCCATGTCACCTCCTGACCGGTATAAGCCGCCATCCGCCCCATGATCCCAGCGAGGGTACTCTGGCACATCCATTCCCCGTCATTCACGGGCGCGCCGCCCCGAATGGAGTCATAGAGATCCTTGTGCTCTTGGAGGTACATGCCAAGGTACTTGCCTTCGGCCTTCCAAGGATTCGCGCCAGTAATCTGCGCGAGGCTCCACTTGCTGGTGGCGATTCCCGTCGCGCCGGTGATGTAGTCGCTGTTGTCGTTGAAGCATCCGCTGATCTGGCGCTGTGCCATGACCCCTCGCACACCGTTAGCCCATTCGAAATTTACCTCAATGTGGTCGAACGTATTTCCACCGGGATTCGGATTCTGTCGACCACCCGTCGCCGTGCACCGGAGCGGCGGCTTGTCTTCCATGGCCCAGAGCATTTTGTCGACGCTGTGAACGGCCTGTTCGACAAACCCATCACCGGAAAGCCACGTAAAATTGTACCAATTACGCAGCTGCCACTCCAGGTCTGTAACTCCATCTTTGCGAGACTCCAGGGCCGGCATGGGCTTCACCGATCCGGTCAGATAGGTGTGATATAGTCCGCGGACCTCTCCAATCGCGCCGGAGTGGATTCTCTTGAAAAGCTCTCGGCGAGCCAAGTCGAAGCGCCAACAAAAACCGGCGGTCACACTGAGTTGCTTTTCCTTCGCCCTGCGCGCGGCCTCGATGACGGCGCGCACCCCGGCGGCATCGGTTGCCATTGGTTTTTCGCAGAAAATATGTTTCCCTGCCTGCACTGCAGCGGTGAAGTGCAGTGGACGGAAGCCGGGAGGCGTCGCCAGCAACACGCAGTCGATGTCGGAGGCAAGAACCTGCTTGTAGGCGTCCAAACCCACAAACTGGCGTTCTTTCGGGACGTCGACGCGACCTGGGGAACTCGCGTATTTCGCGTTTAGTCCATTAATTGCAGCTTCCACCTTTTCCCCGAACACATCGCCCACGGCGACGAGTTGAACGTTGGGGTCAACTGTGAGAGCGTCATTGGCAGCACCTGTTCCGCGGCCTCCACATCCCACCAAACCAAGACGGATACGGTCCTTTTTATTTTGGGCGTGCAGGATTGCCGGAAACGCCATCGCGCCTGCAGCTATCGAGGAGGCGCGCAGAAAATTGCGGCGTGTGAGATCGAGTTGAGGTTGGATTGAATTCATGAGAGGCTCATCAGGTTCCGTCTCTCTTAAATCACTTTTTGCTCAGTTTGGGGTGCCGAGTTCTAATACTTTTGTGACATGACCAGCCGTGCGATTCGCGAACAGATCCCGTGGAGTGCAGAGCAGGCTGTTTTCTGTGAACAGATTCAGGGTGACGACTATGGAACGCCGTGGCATTTCCATCCCGAGATCGAATTCGCTCTGGTACGAAAAAGTGGAGGATACCGAGTGGTTGGCGATGACGTGACAAATCTGCAGGCAGGGGACCTTGTCCTTATCGGAAGTGACCTGCCCCACGTTTTTTACCATGACAAAGACACAGGAGCGGCCGACGCTCTTATCATCCAGTTCAATGCCAATTTTGCCGGTGACTCTCTTGTTCGACACCCTGATTTTCAACCCATCCAACGTCTGTTTAACAGGGCTACGCGCGGTTTGAAAATCGTGGGCGCCCTTCGCGGCGAGACCGCACAACAATTGGAGATGGTTCCCTCCTTGGGGCATTTGCGCCGGATTGCGAAGTTACTTGAAGTTTTAGACGGCCTAGCGGCGGCAAAGGGGCTTGTGCCCTTATGCGCGCCGGGTTACGTGGCGCCCATCGATTTACGAGATCAAGACAGAGTTGGGCGGGTCATGCAGTTCATCCACGCCCGGATCCGAAGCACGATCAATCGAAGAGAGGTTGCCGAGGTGGCTGCCCTGAGTGAGGGAGCGTTTAGTCGGTTTTTTCGCAAATGTACTGGTCGGACGTTGCCGATGTACCTGAATGAGATTCGGCTCGGAATTGCGGCGCGCTTGTTGCAGGAAACGGACCTCAGGGTCTCGGAGGTGGCCGCAGAGTGTGGCTTTACCAATTTATCCAACTTTAATCGTCGATTTTACACATGTAAGCAGATGACGCCCATAGCATTCCGTCAGAAAATTGCGGGTTCTCAGCGGGTCGTTTAAATCAAATGCCAAGGCGCTTCTGTCAGCGGTCGGTCAAAGTGTACCACCTCCGGTCGAATTAACCGGGTTCAAAGTGTACCACCTTTGAGGGGCGAAAACGGCTCCATCTGAGCGCATCCGGGCGCTTGGACTGGGGCATGTCCAACGTCCTTAAATTGAGTTTACAAGAAACTATTCGTTCCCTGCATCAGAAGGGCTGGGGCCAGCGACGCATCTCGCGTGAGTTGGGAGTCCACCGAAAAACGGTCAGGCTCCACATCAAAGCGGGCCCAAAGTGTACCACCAATTCGACCGCCGGCTCCCAAGCCGTAGCTGGTTCAAAATGTACCAGTATTTCGACCGCCGGCTCTGAAGGCGGCGATGGGGACCGCCACGGGGGCGATGTTGTCGGTGGGGCAAGGTCCGGGCGCCAGAGCGTGTGCGAGCCGTTTCGTGCGTTTGTCGAGTCGAGGGTTGAGGCCGGCTTGAGCGCCCAGTGTGTGTACCAGGATCTGGTGACCGAGCACGGGTTCAAGGGTTCCTACGAGTCGGTGAAGCGCTACGTGCGCAAGCTCAAGGCCAAGAACCCGACCCGGGTGTGGCGCCTCGAATGTAACCCGGGCGAGGAGGCGCAGGTGGATTTCGGCCTTGGGGCGCCCATAGTCGCTGCGCAGGGCAAGCGGACCCGAACCTGGGTGCTTCGGGTGGTGCTGAGTCATTCGCGCAAAGGCTACAGCGAGGCGGTGCTCCGGCAGGACACAGAGACGTTCCTACGGGTGCTCGAGAACGCGATCCGCAGCTTTGGAGGGGCACCCCTGACCTTGAATGTGGACAACCTGAAGGCGGCCGTCACCAAGGCCGACTGGTATGATCCGGAGATCAACCCGAAGCTGGCGGAGTTCTGCCGGCACTATGGGATGAGCGTGTTGCCGTGCCGGCCCTACACGCCGCAGCACAAGGGCAAGGTGGAGCGCGGCGTGGGCTATGTGAAGGAGAACGCCTTGAAGGGGCGCGTCTTCAAGGGCCTGCGGGAGCTCAACGCTCATCTGCTGCACTGGGAAGCCACCGTGGCGGACAAGCGCATCCACGGCACCACGCGCCAGCAGGTGGCGGCGTGCTTTGAGAAGGAACGGCCCCACCTGCTGCCCCTTGCCGAGAGCCTCTTTCCGTTCTTTAGCGAGGCGCAGCGCAGTGTCGGCCGGGACAGCTTTGTGGAGGTGGCAAAGGCCTACTACGAGGCACCGCCGGAGTTCATCGGGCGCAAAGTGTGGGTGCGTTGGGATGCCCGCTGTGTGCACATCCTCAATGAGCGGATGGAACAGGTGGCCCTGCACACAAGGCTTGAACCCGGGCGGTTCAGCCGCAGCCTCGGCGCGGGCGGGTGGAGCACGCCGGTGCGGGGCACGTGCAAGCACTGGGTGTCGCGGGCGGCAGTGCTTGGAGCGCACTGCGGCCAGTGGGCGCAGGCGGCTGCCGAGGCCCGCGGGCCCGAGGCGATCCGGGCCATCATGGGGGTGTGCGGACTCATCAAAAAGCACTCGGCCACCGCACTGGACGCCGCCTGCGCCAAAGCCCTGCGGGAGGGGTGTCACAACTACAAGGGGATCCAGACGCTCCTTGGCCGTGAGACGGAACAGACCCACTTCGGCTTCGTGGAAAGCCATCCCCTGATCCGCACCCTTGGCACCTACAACGACTTCATCAACCAAACCCAAACCAACCACCCAACCAATGACGCCAGTAACCAACACCCTTAAACGCCACGCCCTGAATCTGCGCATGTCCGGACTGCTTGGCAGCCTTGAGCTGCGCCTGCGGGAGGCCGAGTCCCACCGGTTGCCCTACGCGGAGTTCCTTGAGCTGATCTTCCAAGACGAACTCAACGTGCGCAACCAGCGCCTGATCGCGCGCCGCAACAAGGTGGCCGACTTTCGGGAAACCCGCTCGCTGGAGAACTTCGACTTCGCCTTCAATACGACCATCAACCGCGGACAGGTCTACCAACTGGCCACCTGCCAGTTCGTGCGCGAGAAGCGGGACGTGCTGCTTGTGGGGCCTCCCGGAGTGGGCAAGAGCCACATAGCGCAGTCGGTGGGGCGGGAAGCGGTGAAGGCGGGCTTTACGGTGCTCTACCGCTCCGTTTTTGACCTTGTACGCGACCTGCTGGAGCCCGAGACCCAGGCAGAGGAGACGCGCCTGCTCAAGCGCTACCTCAAACCCGACCTTCTCATCATCGACGACATGGGATTGAAGATCTTGCCGGCCAAGAGTGGGGAAATCCTGCTGGAGATCATCATCCGTCGGTACGAGAACCGCTCGACGATGATGACCTCCAACCGTCCAGTGGAGGAGTGGGGCAAACTGTTGTGCGACGTGCCCGCAGCCAGTGCGATCCTCGACCGTCTCACTCACCACGCCGAGATCATCGCCATCACTGGGCGCAGCTACCGACTCAAGGAGAGAGCAGCCGAACAGAACCAGCGTCAGGCGAGCCACCCGAAACCGGAAAAAAAAGCAGCATCGCCACGCGAATAGATCGGGGAACCACGGTTCCCCGAACCCCTCCTCTAAGGGGAACAGCCAAGGCATGCCGTTGCTGCATCCCATTTCAAAAAACCCCGCGCAGTCCTTGCCAAGGGTAACCCGCCAAGTCTAGAAAACCAACGTCCCGGGGTGGTACATTTTGATTCGACCGCGGGTGGTACATTTTGAAGTGACCGGTGACAAGTTTTTTCGCAGCCCAGCGT
>JBILKV010000397.1:0-5088 GCA_044376515.1 Chthoniobacteraceae bacterium
CCTTGACGACGGCGCAGTTGGTGGCGCTCGGAACGGGGCAACTGGTGGCGTTGGAGACGCGTGATCTGGCGGTGCTGAACACCGCGCAGGTGGAGGCGTTGACGACAGCGCAGGTTGCCGCGCTGACAGGGCCTCAGATGGCCGCACTGACAACCGACCAAGCCACGGCGCTCACTACCGCTCAGGTGGCATCGATCTCTTCGGCGCAAGCGAAGTTTCTGGAGACTACGGATCTCAAAGCTTTGACCACAGCCCAAGTGACGGCGTTGACCACTGGCGCGCTCCAAGCCCTCGGGAATGCTCAGGTCCAGTCGTTCAACACCCGGCAAGTGGCGGCTCTTACGACCGCTCAGGTGCAGTCGTTTTTATCATCTCAGATCGCTGTCCTGACGACCGAGGAGGCGGCGGCGCTGACCACCGGCCAGTTGGTTGTGCTCAGTACAATGCAGGTCGCGGCTATCTCGACTAACGCTCTACAGGCCTTCTCAACCACTCAGTTCGTCGCGCTTACGACCTCCCAAACCGCGGCCCTTACTGTCTCGCAAATTTCGGCCATAACCACGGCAGAGGCAGCGGCGATGACCTCCGCCCAGATCGCCTCGCTTTCCTCAACGCAGGTTCGCGCGATTGAAACCCGGGACATTGAGGTATTCTCCTCTTCCCAGATCCAAGCGCTGACCACGGGTGGACTACAGGTTCTCTTTCTCAGCCAGTTCTTGGCTTTGACGACCGATCAGGTTCCCGCCCTCACCTCAAATCAGGTTCAGGCGCTCGCCCTCCAGCACATCTCCAACATCGAGACCTCGCAGCTGCAGGCGCTCACGACAGCGCAGGTCGCCTCCCTGACGACGAGTCAGGTCGCCGTCATTTCCAAGATTTCCACCCAGGCTTTGACCACCTCGCAGGTGCCGGCCTTCACGGTGACTCAGATACCGGCGCTGACTACGGCGGCTGTTTCAGGATTCACCTCACTGCAGGTTCCTGCGATCACGACCTCCCAGGTCGCAGCCCTCACGACCTCTCAGGTTCCCGGGCTCTCCACCGATGCGGTGGCGGCGCTCAGCTCCAGTCAGGTTGTTGCTCTGACGACAAGCTCCGTGGGTGTTTTGGCGACCGCACAAATTCAGGCACTCACGACTGTCGGAGTCAATGCGCTCACTTCAAGCCAGTTGCGGGCTCTTGCAACGACTCAAATCCCAGCGTTTACCACGCTCCAAGTCTCAACGCTGCTGACTGACCAGTTGGTGTCTCTCACCACCGCCCAAGTTCAGGCCCTCACCACGCTTCAACTGCTCTCGCTCACCTCACAGGAGGTCGTCGCCCTAACGACGTCCCAGATACAGGCCATCCAGACTTCCAGTCTGACCGCCCTCGACTCGACTCAAGTTCAGGTTCTGACCACCAACCAGATCGCCTCACTGACAACGCAGCAGGTCTCCAGCCTCGTGACCTCCCAGGTAGCAGTGCTGGGCACGTCCCAGATCGGGGCGCTCGCTTACGCCCAGGCTGCTGTACTTACGGTCGATCAGATCGCAGCCCTCTCGACAGGTCAAATTCAGGCGGTTTCGACCCTCGCCCTCACTGCGATTATGCCTGAACGGCTCCAGACGTTCAGTACCGATCAGATTAAGGTGCTGACGACTCGGCAGATAGCGGCGATGCTGACTTCGCAGATTTCAAGTCTCCAGACCGATCAGATCGTGGCGCTCTCAACGGCGCAGATGTTGGCTCTGACCACCAGCGGGGTGCGGGCCCTGACGACCATCCAGATCCAGTCTCTCGAGACCAGTGACTTAAATGCACTGACCTCGAGCCAGATTCCCGTTCTGAGCACTGCTCAGGTTGTCGCGCTTACAACTGACCAAGTTGCCGCACTGCTCTCTTCTCAGGTGGTTGCATTGACCACCGATCAGGTCCGTGCACTCTCAGCGCAACAGGTGGAGGCGCTCACCAGTCTTCAGGCGCCCGAGTTGACCACCGCTCAGATCTCCTCCCTGACCACGTCTCAGGTTGCAGTTCTCGAATTGGTAGACCTGCAGGCTCTGACTACTGGGCAAATCGGTGTGCTGAGCTCAACTCAAGTGGTTGCGTTGACGGTTGAGCAGGTTGCCGCCCTCACCACTGCGCAAGTGGGAGCGATCAGCAGTGTGGGGGTGCGGGCGATGTCCGTTGGCCAGATCATTGCGTTGACCAGTAATCAGGCGCAGGCACTTACGACCCTTCAGATTTCGGTTTTGGAAACCACCCAGGTGGCCGCAATCGAAACTTCCGACCTGCAGGTGCTCAACACCAATCAGGTTGCCGTGTTTAGCTCCAGTCAGGCTGCTGTCCTTACTTTGGACCAGGTGTCGTCGATCACCACCCTCCAGGTTCCATCGCTAACGACGATGGCTTTGCGAGGTCTGAGCGGCGGTCAGGTTGCCGCCTTGACGAGCGCTCAGGCGGCTGCCCTCACGACTTCGCAGGTGGCGGTGTTGTCTACATCCCAGATTGCCGCGGTCGAATTGGTGGACGTCCCGGCGTTCAGCACCGCGCAAATTTCCGTCTTAGGAACTTCGCAGGTCACCGCTCTTTCTACCGACCAAATCGTGGCGCTGACAACGGCTCAGGTCATCGGTCTGCGCACGACGCAGGTTGCCGCGCTCACGACCTCCCAGATCGGAGCGTTTGAAACTGCTGACCTGATCGCTTTGGCGACAACTCAGGTGGCGGTGTTGAGTTCTGCTCAGATCGCGGCACTCACAACCAGTCAATTGGTTTCTCTGTCCACCGATCAGATTGTTTCGGTATCTACTAGTGCTCTGCGCGGTTTGAGTGGAAGCCAAGTCGCAGCGCTCACCAGCGCCCAAGTCCAAGCACTCACGACAGGGCAGGTTCGGGCACTGACGACGGCCCAGATCGCGGCACTTGAGGTGGCGGATTTGCCGGCTTTGACAACAAGCCAGATCGTCGCGCTGGGAACCTCCCAGGTCGCGGCGCTTTCTGTCGACCAGATCGCTGCTCTGACTACCGCGCAGGTGGCCAGCCTCCTGACGACTCAGGTGGGGGCCCTGACCACGCTTCAGGTCGCTTCACTTGAAACGGGGGATCTGGTGGTATTCGGCACCACTCAGGTGGGAGTGCTTAGTAGTGTTCAGGTTGCGGCACTGACGACGGAGCAGGTGGGGGCACTGACGACGGAGCAGGTAGGTGCGTTGAGTACTGCGGGAGTGCGTGTGCTGTCTGCGGAGCAACTCGCTGCTTTGACAACGGCGCAGGCGGTTGCGCTTCGGACGACGCAGGTGGCTGCGTTGACGGCGTCGCAGGTTGTAGCGATCGAGACGTCAGATTTGGCGGCATTGAGTACGGCGCAGGTGGCCGTGTTGGGCACGGCGCAGGTGGCCGCGTTGACCGTGGAGCAGATTGCGGCACTGACGACTGCGCAGGCTGCAGGCCTGCTGACGAGCCAGGTTGCGGCGCTGACGGCGGTTCAGATTGCGGCGGTTGAGACGACGGATTTGATGGCGTTTGGAACGGGCCAGATCGGCGTGCTCAGCAGCGGACAGGTCGCGGCGCTGACGACGGCGCAGGTTGCGGCGGTGACCACTCTGCAGGTGGGAGCGTTGAGCACGACAGGAGTGCGCGCGCTGTCTGCGGAGCAACTCGCTGCGTTGACGACGGCGCAGGCGGTTGCGCTTCGGACGACACAGGTGGCTGCGTTGACGACGTCGCAGGTTGTGGCGATCGAGACGTCAGATTTGGCGGCGTTGAGTACGGCGCAGGTGGCCGTGTTGGGCACGGCGCAGGTGGCCGCGTTGACCGTGGAGCAGATTGCGGCACTGACGACTGCGCAGGCTGCAGGCCTGCTGACGAGCCAGGTTGCGGCGCTGACGGCGGTTCAGATTGCGGCGGTTGAGACGACGGATTTGATGGCGTTTGGAACGGGCCAGATCGGCGTGCTCAGCAGCGGACAGGTCGCGGCGCTGACGACTGCGCAGGTTGCGGCGGTGACCACTGTGCAGGTGGGAGCGTTGAGCACGACAGGAGTGCGCTCGCTGTCTGCGGAGCAACTCGCTGCCTTGACAACGGCGCAGGCGGTTGCGCTTCGGACGACACAGGTGGCCGCGTTGACGACGTCGCAGGTTGTGGCGATCGAGACGGCGGATCTGGCGGCGTTTACTACGGCGCAGGTTGCCGTGTTCGGCACGGCACAGGTGGCCGCGTTGACCGTGGAGCAGATTGCGGCACTGACGACTGCGCAGGCCGCAGGCTTGTTGACGGGTCAGGTTGCGGCCCTGACGGCGGTTCAGGTTGCGGCGGTTGAAACGACGGACTTGATGGCGTTTGGAACGAGCCAGGTCGGCGTGCTCAGCAGCGCGCAGGTCACGGCGCTGACGACGGCGCAGGTTGCCGCTCTTACGACTGTGCAGGTGGGAGCGCTGAGCACGACAGGAGTGCGTGCGCTGTCCTTGGATCAACTCGCTGCGCTGACAACGGCACAGGCGGTTGCGCTTCGGACGACGCAGGTGGCCGCGTTGACGGCGTCGCAGGTAGTGGCGATCGAGACGGCAGATCTGGCGGCATTGACCACCGCGCAGGTGGCCGCTCTGGGTACGGCGCAGTTGGCCGCGTTGACTGTGGAGCAGATTGCAGCATTGACGACTGCGCAGGCCGCAGGCCTGTTGACGAGCCAGATTTCGGCGCTGACAGCGGTTCAGGTTGCGGCGGTTGAAACGACGGACTTGATTGCGTTTGGAACGAGCCAGGTCGGCGTGCTCAGCAGCGCGCAGGTCACGGCGCTGACGACGGCGCAGGTTGCCGCTCTTACGACTGTGCAGGTGGGAGCATTGAGCACCACGGGAGTGCGTGCGCTGTCCGAGGAACAGCTTGTTGCGCTGACGACGGCGCAGGCGTTGGCATTGACGACGTTGCAGGTTTCGGCGCTGTCTGCGGCCCAAGTTGGGGCGATGGAGGTAGCGGACGTACAGGCGCTGAGCACTGGTCAGATTACGGTGTTGAACTCGACGCAGGTTGCGGCGCTGACGACGGCGCAGGTTGCCGGGTTGACCACGGTACAGGTGGGGGCGCTGAGCACGACGGGAGTGCGTG
>JBILKV010000298.1:0-4362 GCA_044376515.1 Chthoniobacteraceae bacterium
CGCGCAGGAAACCCACGCTGGAGGACGTATTCGTCGACCTGACCCAGGGCGACTGATCCGAGCCGGTCTCGCGGGCAGCGCCCCCTCCCCGGAGGCCCCGATCCGTTCATCCTACAAAACTCCACACCATGAACACTTTCCTCACCCTTTTAGGCCGCGAAGTGAAGAGCTTCCTCTATTCGCCCATCGCCTATGTGGTGATGTTCTTTTTCCTGCTCGCCACCGGGTTCAACTTCTACTCGGGCCTCTCCTTTTTGAACCAAAGCCCCACGGAAGTCACCGTCGTGGAGGCAGCCTTCAACACGGTGCTCTTCTGGTTCCCTTTCGTCCTCATCTTTCCACTGATCACGATGCGCACCTACGCGGACGAATTCCGCATGGGAACCATCGAAACCCTTTCGACCGCGCCGGTGGGAGACTGGCATATCGTGCTCGCGAAGTTTTTTGGCGCCATGGTTTTCTATGTTTTCCTCTGGGCGCCAAGCTTCCTCTATTTTCAGGCGTTCGAGTGGATCACCGGCAAAAGTGCGGCACTGGCGGCGGGTGCCTACGGCGGCAGCTACCTTTTGCTGCTTTTGATCGGCGCTTTCTACGTCTCCCTCGGTTGCCTCGCCTCCGCCCTGACCAGCGAACAGATCAACGCGGCGGTGATGACCTTTGTGGCCATCTTCGGTGCATTCGTCACCGGGTTGCTGGGTTTCATCCTCAACTCGCCCAGCCAGGCCACTCGCGACGTCATTTCCTACTTCTCCGCCGTGGAACACATGACCGACTTCTCGAAGGGGATCATCGATAGCCGGCCGATCGTCTGGTACCTCTCCAGTACGGTTCTGGTGTTGTTCTTCACCCACCAAGTCTTCCAGTACCGCAAGTGGAAAGCCTAGCCCCTGCGGCTCCTCCCTCTGCCTCTGCCCATGGAACCCACTCAACATCCGGAACCCTCGCCGCCGCAGACCAAACCCGTCTCGGGCATCCCGCGGTTCCACATCGGAGCGAATGTGGTGCTGCAATGCGTCATCTTTACGGCCATCGTCCTGATGCTCAATTATTTCACATTCAGGCATTTCAAGCGTTGGGATTTTTCCCGCAACCAGAAGTACGCGCTGGCACCCCTGACCAAAAACCTGTTGGGAGCGCTCAAGAAACCCGTCCAAGCCATCATCTTCTTTCCCAGTGCCGGAATGATCGCCCAGGACGTCTCCTCCCTCCTGAGGGAGTACGAGTACGCCTCCGACAAGAAACTTTCCGTCGAGGTAGTGGATCCCTACCGGAACCTGCTCCGCGCCAGGGAACTCTCCGAGAAGTACAAGTTTGGAAGCAGCGACAACATCATCATTCTGGACTACGACGGGCGCTCCAAGTTTGTCAACGCCAACGACATGGCCGAACTGGATTCCTCTGGGGCGATGCTCGGACAACCGCCGACTGTCCGCGCTTTCAAGGGGGAACAGGCCCTCACCTCGGCGCTTCTGGAAATCACCGAGGAGAAACAGAGCAAACTCTACTTCCTCGCCGGCCACGGTGAGCCTGCCCCGACTGCAGAGGATCTTTCCGGCCTCAAGGCCTACGTGGAACGCCAGAACATCAAGCTCGACTCGCTGCGCCTCAACAATGTCGATGCAGTCCCCTCGGACGCCTCGGCCCTCGTGCTCTTCGCGCCGAAAACGGATCTTTCGGAACGGGAGCTAAAGCTCCTTTCCGACTACTGGACCGAACGCAATGGGCGTCTCTTTCTTCTCCTTCAGGGAAACATCCCGCTGCCCCGACTCGCGCAATGGCTGGCAACGCAGGGGTTGGACCTGCAGCAGGACGTAGTCGTCAAATCCGGCACCATGCTGGTCCTTCAAAACGGACAACCCGCGCTCCGCTCGGGAATTGTCACCAACGTCGTAGGCTTCACCCCGCCCAACACCAAGGAAGTTTTGAAGGACATCGCTGGTTTGGACATGGAATTTGCCGGACTCACGCAGTCGCTCAAAATGGACGCAGCGCGCGCTTCGGCGGCGAAGGTGCGTTCCACGGCGCTGTTGACCACCACGGCCGATTACTGGGGCGAAACCGAGTACGCGAGCAACAGCCCCCAGCCTGCGAGCAAGGATCCGGAGAAAGACCATCCCGGCCCGCTGACACTCGGAGTCGCCCTCGAACGGGGTGCGCTGCAGGACCCCCGGGTCAAGATTGAAACCGGACGGATGATCCTTGTGGGCAATGCCGGATTCCTTTCGAACGAGGGGCTGCGGGTTTCGGACATCGGCAGCGACTTTGCCGTGCACTCCATCAACTGGCTCATCAACCGCGAACAACTGGCAGGCATCCCACCCAAGCCGAAACAGGCCCTTAATCTGAGCCTGAACGAAACCCAGATGGGCCGGATCGCCTTCGCCGTCCTCGGCGTCATCCCGGCCACCGTCGCCCTCATCGGGCTGGCCGTCTGGTGGAAACGGCGGAACTAAACCCGAACGCCCATGGACCAGAGGAGAACCGGGTTCCACGCGGAGCCGATGAGCGCACCGACGGCATTTACAAAAATGACAGCCCAAACTTTTTCCGCCCCGCCCGCCTTTGCGCGGACTTTTTCCTCGGAGTAAACACGCGTCGCCTCAAGCCCCGGTTCCGCGCTTTTGCCACAAGCCACCTTCCATGAAAACCCGCACCACGCTATTGATGGCCCTCCTCGCAGGAGGATTGTTTGCCTACCTCTGGTTTGTTGAACAGCACCGGGAGAGCTCCCGCGACGCGGCCGAGTCCTCCTCGAAACTGGTTTCAATGGAACGTGATACGGTCGAATCTCTTTCCCTCCGGAATGGCCCCGCCCGGATTGAGCTCCGCAAAAAGGACGGAGTCTGGCGCATGGAACAACCTCTCCAGGACCGTGCGGACCCCTCGGCAATCGACCGCCTCATTGGGCTTGTCAGCGGACTGAGGCACGACGCCAGAATCGATCTGCCGAAGGGCAGGGAACAGGAGACCCTGAAAGAATTCGGGCTCGCCGAATCCGAAACGGCACTCGCGTTCCGGACTACCGGGGGCAAGGAGACCGAGCTGCTGCTCGGCAAGGACAGCGCGGTGGTCGGAAAACTCTACATCCGAAAACAAGGCCAGAACACGGCTTTTGTCATTCGCAGCGAGTTGCGCGACAGGATCACTGCGGGGACCGATGAGTATCGCGATCACCGGCTCTCGGCCGCTTCGGCATCGGCGGTCGAAACCGTCACCATCAAGAGCGGAGAGGCCGAGATCGCGCTCGAACGCAAGAGCGGCGCGTGGGACCTCGTGAAACCGATACGCGCCCGCGCCTCCACTTCTAAAATAAACGACCTGCTGGCGGGAATGCTGACCGCTCCAGTCAGCCAGTTTTTTCCGGAAACGCCCTCGCCGGAGCAAGGACTTGCGGAACCGCGCGCGACGATCTCCCTGCTCCTTGAAGGGCAGAAGGAGCCCCTCGTCCTCCAACTTGGCGCCACGCCAAACGGCGATCAAAACAAGGAGCGCTCCTTCGCCAGGCTCTCCGAACGCAACGCGGTCGTCGTCCTACCAAACGTGACATTGGATCCCATCATCAATGCGCGACCCAACGATTTACGCGACAAAAAGTTGGTCCGCGTCGAACCGGACATTGTGGATCGGATGACCTTTGAGCCCCTGGGCAGGCCCCCGGTCGTGCTGATGCGCAAGGGCGAGGGGTGGACCTACAGGGACGCCGAAAAGGAAATGCCGGTCAAAGACGGGCTCGCTTCCAAAATCTTGTCCGAAATTCTCGCCGCCGAGGCGGTGGCTTTCGTCGCCGACCTCACCACAGACCCCGCAACGTTTGGCCTGAGAGAACCCGCCTGGCGCGTCCGGCTTTCTTCCTTTGCCAGCGAAAACACCGCCGAATCCAAGTCCGGCGAAAACCCGATTGTGACGCTGATTTTTGGGAGGGTTGAGGGCGAGGCGTGTTTCATGAAACTGGAGGAAGAGCCATTCATCGTGACGGCAAACCACCGCCTCCCCGATTGGTTCCCGATGGACACCTACGATCTGCTCCCCCCACCTCCCCCCGGGCCGGTTCTCGAATTGAAGGCGGCGGAAGTCTCGGGCATCTCGGTTGAGGGCACTGATCTTGACACAGCCAGGGTCCACCGGTTGGAAGGGGCTTGGAAGGACTCCGCCGGGAACCGAACGCCCGATGCAACTGCAATAGAAGCACTTCTGGTAAAGCTCGAAACGCTCAAGGGGGGGCATGTCACCGGCAAGCACGCGCGCTTGGATGAGGCACTCAACACGCCGGTCCTCACATTGAAAATCGGCGCAAAAACGGCGACAGGCCAGACGCAGCGCGTGCTGAAGGTGGGGGCGCTCACGAAGGATGGTACCCATCCC
>JBILKV010000100.1:0-14932 GCA_044376515.1 Chthoniobacteraceae bacterium
TCCGCGCCGGGGGATGCGCGTTGGCCTTGGTGATCGCGGGCCAGCCGTCCTTGACGTCCCACCAGATAATGTTTCCGTCCTCCCCGGCCGAGGCGAGCATCTTGGAATCCGCCCGCCAGTCCAGCGCGCGAATGGAGGCCTTGTGCTCGTTCAGGCTCAGCAGGATGCGTCCACTCGAAGCCTCCCAAAGGTGCAGTCCTCCCGCACGGTCTGCGGTGGCCAGCGTCTTTCCATCCGGACTGAACGAGACAGCCATGATCCAGTCGGTGTGTTTCTGGATTTTGTAGCGGAGCTTGCCGTTGCTGGTGTCGTACACCTTCACGAGCTTGCCGGAACCGCCCAGCGCAACGCTCTTCTGGTCGGCGCTCAGGTCTGCGGAAAGCACCGCGTCCACCTCGTCGCCGATGCTGGAGAGACGCCTGCCGGTTTTGACATCGAAGAGCACCACTTTGCCCGATTCGACGGGACGTCCCCCCGCAACCATCAGCACCGTGCCGTCGCGGCTGAAACGTAGCAGGTGGGGCTCCCCCTCGGGAAACGGCAACCGACCGGCTTCCTGCTGGGTCTCAGCGTTGAGCAGGCGCACGTGTTCCTGGCCCGCCACCGCCACCAGAGGGGCCCACGGACTGGCGTCGAGGGTCAGCACCTGCATCGGACGCTGCAACCGCGGGAGTTTGACCTCGGGTAGGACCCCGGGCATGGCGGGTTCGGCGGGTTTGAGTCCCGCGCCAGCCACCGGTTTGAAGCTCAGGTCGCGCTCGGCGACCATCGACTTGCTGCCGGAATTCTCGCGCAGGCCGGCGTCAATCCACCGCTGGATCAACGTGATCTGCGCCTGCGGGAGCATGGCTTTTTTGGGCGGCATCCGCGCACCATCGTCGGGATCCGTGATTACCTTGAAAAGGAGACTTTGACTGGAACGCCCCGCGACTACTGCGGGTCCTCCGCTGCCACCCTTCAGCGCACTTGCGTGGGTTTGCAGATTCAAATCCGCCTTCTGCTCGTCCTCGCCGTGACACTTTAGACAGTGCTCGCGGAGGATCGGTTTGACGTGTTCTTCAAAGTTGACCCCGTCGGGCTCAGCGGCGTCCAGACGCGGTGAAACCAAAGCAGCGAGTAAAAAGAAAAACCTGCGAGGGATGGGCATGGGGAATCGGGGCTAGATTTTTGGCATCGGCACCTTGAGTGGCGGATTTTCACGAGACCACAGCAGACTGGGCCGACCGCTCTCAGTCAGGGCCGCCACCTCTGCTGGGGAAAGAGCCCGGTTCCAAACAGCCAGTTCGTCCACCAAACCACGCAGTGCACGCGAGGAGTCTTCGCGGGAATAGCCGGTGCTGTTAAACCAGTTTCCCAGTCGGCAGAGTCCCGGTTGCAGCCGGGTTTCGGTTCGGTCCAAACCGGACTCGAGCACCGTCAGGCCGTTGACGTAAATCACGTGCCGGCGCTGCGGCAGCGACAACACCGACACCACGTGCACCCATTTGCCAAGCGGAACGGGGTTGCCCACCCAGCGCTGGTTCGGACGCCCCACGCCCAACATGCCGCCCCGGGGCAGCCCCAACCGGTTCATCTGGAAGTGAAGGTCTCCGGGGTCGGATCCATTGGAGTTGAGGATCGCGTTCATCTCGTGCTCAAACCGGTCCACCTTCATCCAGACAGCCACGGACAGCTCCGAGTGTTCGCCCGGGATCTCCAGCTCCACAAAGTCGCTGTCCCGGTCAAACCAAAGTGCCTGCTTGCCGGGCCAGCGTCCGGTCGCCCAACGCGCCCCCGCGATCCGACCGTCGGGCACGCCGTTGGATCGAGCCGCGTTGACCAGTTGCGAGGCGTTTCCCCCGCGTTCAAAGGCATACCACGCAAGGAGACCGGGATCCGCCAGACGCTCCCGCCGCTGCGCCGCCCAACGCAGGTGTCCAATCCCTCCCGGCGACGGAAACTCGCCCACGTCGATGTCTGAAACCTCCTGCACCTGCCCACCGCGGTAGACCACCGAATCCCCCACAAAGGCGCTACGCATGAGCGCTCCCGCGGCGTCGGCACTGCGCAGGTTCACCTGCCCGTCGAAGACATGCATCTGAGTTTCGCCCGTCGATGCGCTCACGCTCAAACCGAACTCGGTGCCGACGTCCTCATACGCCACTTCGCGTGTCACCACCGTAAACCCGTGGGCGGTTGGCGGAACAATCGCCCGCACCCGGCCCGAGTCGAGGTCGGTCCGGAACGGGTCCCGGATTTCAAACTTGGCCGGTCCTTCCACGATCAGATCCGCACCGTTCACATAACGAAGGTGGATCGTACCGGACAGCAGTTCGTAGGTACCCGGATCAAACCGCACCTCGCCGGGTTGTCGCGGACGCACGAAGACCGCTCCGGCCTCGTCAACAAGCATAGCCGTCACAGGTTCCGCCGCCGCCAGCCGCATCCGGGCACCCACGGGCTTTTCAGAGGAGCCTCGCGGCAACGCAAACGAGAAGCCTGCCACAACGCACGCTGCCGCCGCTACCGCCCACGGCAACCATCCCGGCGCCACGGCCCTCGAACGTGGAGCGTCAGGAGCCGTGGAATCTGTGGAGCAAACGCCGCAGCCGTCCGCCATAGCCGGGGTAAAGTCTCCGGCGCTCGCCGCTGCGAGGGCGATGGCACTCAACCCCTCCTCCAGTTCGGCAAGCGAACGCAGCGCGGCCCGCAATTCGGGCTCCCGCTCAAGACGCTTCTGGAGGTGTTCGAAAGCCTCTTGCGTCAGCCGCCCATGACGCCACTCATCCAGAAATTCGAGGTCGCGCGTCCTCACGCGTTTTCCTCCCCGTTTGCCAGTCCCAGTTCCACGCAGCGCTTCAGTTCGAGGCGCAAACGCCTCAGCATCTGGTAGAGCGCGTCCTCCGACTGGCCGAGATGCTCGGCCAGGGCGCGGGTCGTGCATCCCGGCGAATAAACCTGCATGAGCAGTTGCCTGCGCGGGCCCGGTAGCTTTTCGAGGCAACGTTCCAAAAGCGACAGTCGTTCGGCACGGACTTCGCATTCCATCCCGGCCTCATAGATGATTTGTTCCACAAGAGACTCGCTGAGCACAAAACGGTCACGGGCCTTCGCCCTCCTGAACTTGAGCACCTCGTGCCGCGCGATCATGCACGCCCACCGACCGAAGCCGGTCGGGTCGGTCAGTGTGTCAAATTTGCGCCACGCCACGAGGCTGACCGCCTGCATGATCTCGTCCACATCCTCCGCCCGGAACACGACCGCCCGGATGGCAGCGCGCACCACGGGTTCATGGCGTAGAAGCAGCAGGATAAAGGTTTCGTGACTCGACTGGGGGCGGTCCATCTTCACTCGGTACACTCCCGATGACGCGGGAGTCTGACACAAAATTTTCAAAAGCAAGCCACTCCCCTGAACATCCCCTGCGCGCCTTACGGAACTTTGAAACTGGTCCCCAATCTGCCACCTCTCTCTTGGCGGCGACGCGTTTGAAATCCAGACGCACGGGAACCAACGGGGAATTCTTCCCGGGACTATCGCAGATTTCCCCCACCTCCCCTCCCCGGAGGAACGCCAGAAGCTTGACTCTGGGGAACACGCGCATCGGGAGGATTATCATCTGAGCACGGGCGACAAAGGCATCCTCCTCATCGGGTCCACGTCCCGAGGCGTCCACCATGCGGTGTGGGACCTGCTTGCTCGGACGGGCTACCGCCAGTTTTTCCCAGACTCCGCGTGGGAAATCGTGCAATCTCAACAGGCTCACCCCCATTCACAAAGAATGTCCCTGCCCCCCTTGTCATTCCTCAAGCGGCTTCTTCTTCTCGCCGCGGTCCTCTGCTGCACGGTTTCCGATGCCGCCACCATCGTTCGGGAGAAACAGCCTACGGCCGTCATTTTAATTGCCCAACAAAGCAGCGAGCAGGAACGCCTAGCCGCGCAGGAACTCGGCAACGTGGTGTCCCGAATCGCCGGCGCCCAGATCCCCACCGAAAACATTTCCAGCGGTGAGCTGAAAATTTTTCTGAAGAGCACCCTGCAGAAGAATCAGGTTCCAATCGTTCTGGGATCGCTCGCGGACGTCCACACTCCTCTCACGACCCCGCTGGCCCGGGGCGGCTTTGTTTTAGAGGTCACTGACGAAGCCATCTTCATCCACGGCGAGGGAGAGGGGGTGCGCTACGCTGTCTCAGAGTTGTTGGAGCAACAAGGGGTGCGCTGGTTTGCCCCGGGAGATCTCTTCACGGTCCTTCCCTCCCTGACCAGTATTCACGTTCCCAATCAGTCGCTGAAGCAGGAACCCTCGTTTTCATCGCGCTGGTTTCAAATGCCGGACAAAGACTGGCAGGTCCGCCTCCGATGTGGTGGAGACACCTTTCCGGGCGCACACGGGCTTCCGGTTCCGAGCGCCTCCCTGAACAAAGCAACGGGCCAAATCGCACCCGCTGAAAACGCGGACCTTTTCTCGCTGGTCGCCGGAGTCCGGACGCTCCGCCAACACTGCATTTCAAACCCACGGCTCCTCGACTGGGTGGTTGAATCCGTGCGCAAGGCCCGCGCGAAAGGGGACGGTCCGGTAATCGGGATGGGACCCAATGACGGCCGCGGATTCTGCGAGTGCGACAACTGCAAAAAATTGGACGGAACCGACTTTGATCCGTTTTCGAACGAGCCGAGTATGACGGACCGTTACATCTGGTTCTTCAATCAGGTTCTGGAACGCGTCACCCCGGAGTATCCCGACACGCGAATCGCCTTCTACATTTATCATTCCTACATGCGGCCGCCGGTCCGATGGAAACCGCACCCGCAAATCATGGGAGCGCTCGCTCCGATCGGTCTGGATCGCGTGCACGGTTTCTCCAATCCCCTTTCCCCGGAACGCCATTACGCCCACTGGCTCTACTCGGCCTGGTGCAGCCTTCTCCCGGAGATTTACGATCGCGGCTATTGGAGCAACCTCGCCTGCCCCGGATTCCCGTTTCCGATCGTCCACCGACTCCGGGATGAAATACCGGCGTGCAAAGCGCTGGGGCTGCGCGGTTGGCGCGTGGAAACCTTTCCAAACTACGCCTCCCAACTGCCCTCGCTCTATATTGCTGCAAAACTGATGTGGAACCACGAAGCCGACGTGGACGCCCTTCTCAAGGACTTCCATGCGCACTGTTTCGGGCCGGCGGCCGCCCCCATGGCTCGCTACACCACACTGATGGACAATGCCGTGCGCGACTCGGACCACTGTACCGGGTCTGCCTGGGACATGCCGTTCTTTTACCCTGCGGCCACGCAAAGCGCCGCCAACGCCGCACTCGCTCAAGCAGCCGCGCTCGCCGCCGAAAGTCCCTACAAAGAGCGGGTCGCAACCATCACCCGGACCTTTCGTTTATTGGAGGAATTCATCCGCATGAGGAGCGCGCTCTCTGCCAGCGATTTCCCGGCGGCCGCTGAATCGCTCAAGCGCATGGATGCACACGCTTCGGAACTCATGGAGACCAAACCCGTGCCGATGCTTTCCGCCGGCCGCTTCAGCACCTACGTCAACTACATGCGACGCTTCTTCCGTCCCGCCACCGAGGATGGATTCAAGCGGGTTTCTGGCGGGAACCGGCTGGTCGCAGCGGCGAAGGATCTCTGGGATTTTCAAATCGACCCTCTTCGACTCGGGGAAACGCTCGGCTGGTGGCGCCCCGAAGTGCGGGGTGGCAACTGGCAGCAGATTCGCTCGACCAGCTCTTCGTGGAGCAACCAGGGCCTCCGCTATTACAAGGGCCTGGCATGGTACCGGCAGACGGTCCGCGTTCCGGACGAATTCGCAGGAAAACGCATCTTCCTCTGGTGCGGTGGCGTCGATGAAAAGGCAAAGATATGGCTCAACGGAACCCCCGTTGGGGTCAGTCATGGAGCCGCTTTTTACCCCTTTGAATTGGACGCCACTCCATCGGTTAGGGTCGGTGAAAACGTGATTACCGTCTGTGTGGTCAATGAGGTGGTGAATGAACTGGGCACAGGAGGCATCGTTGCTCCCCTTTTTCTCTACGCACCGGCAGACGGGCCCAATGCGCGGATCGATAACGGAAAGTTCGAGCTCAAAGCCACCTTTCCCTGAAGGCTGCCCAGCTCGCTTGCCTCACCGAGGCATCGCCCTGCTCTTCACGTCCGGTCCCGAATCGCTTCCATCGTTCCGGGTCCCGAGATCAAGCGGTTGGCGACAATCTGCCCCGCTTTACCGCCCAGAGGAGCCCACCGTGCATGCGGTCCTTTCCTCTGTGCAGGAATCTCCGGTCAGTGCTTTACACGGAACTGAAAAACCGTGGTGCTCTTGAGCACATGCCCGGGTCTGAGGATGGAACTGGGGAAGTTAGGTTGATTGGGCGAGTCTGGGTAGTGCTGCGTTTCCAAGCAGAACCCGGAGCGCTTCGGGTACGGTAAACCAACCTTGCCCCTGAGAGTGCCGTCAAGGAAGTTTCCAGAGTAAAACTGCACTCCCGGCTCGGTCGTCAGGATGGTCAGGACGCGGCCCGACTCGGGTTCATGAACGGTTGCCGCGGGGAAGAGCTGCTTGCCGAAGAGGCGGGCGAGGAACGGGCGCTTGAGCACGTAGTTGTGGTCGTAGCCGCCGCCCAGCTTGATCTGCTCGTCGTCCCCCTCGATGCGGGCGCCAACCGGCGTGGGGGTGTTGAAATCCAGCGGGGTGCCGGACACAGGCCGGAGTTCGCCAGTCGGAATCATCGCCTTGTTCACGGGGGTGAACTTGGCAGCCGAAATGCTCAACTCATGATGGAGGATGTCACCGTTGCCTTCGCCCCTGAGGTTGAAATAGCTGTGTTGGGTCAGGTTCACGGGGGTGGCCTTGTCGGTGGTCATTTCGTAGTCAACGCGCCACTCGTTGTTGTCGTTTAGCCAGTAGGTGACTCTGGCGTTTAAATTGCCCGGGTAGCCTTCCTCTCCGTCCTTGCTCAGGTAGGAAAAACGCACCCCCTGCTCTCCGTGGTGCACAAGGCCCTCGGCCTTCCAAACCACCTTGTCAAAGCCTCGAATTCCGCCATGCAGCGAACACTTCATGCCAGGCGCCCCGTTGTTCTGCGCAAGCGTGTACTCCTTCCCATCCAGAGTGAATTTTCCACTGGCGATCCGGTTGCCGAACCTGCCAACGATTGCTCCGAAGTAAGGAGACGCCTTCTCGTAACGGCCTACCGTTTTGTAACCCAGCACAATGTCGGCGGATTTGCCGGTCTTGTCCGGGGTTTCCAAACTGACGACGGTGGCGCCATAGGTGATGGCCCGCAGCGTCACACCATTTTTGTTCCTGAGGGTAAAGGCCTCGACGGGGAGACCGTCTTTTGTTTTCCCAAAAGACTCGGCCAAAGGCGCTTCAGCGCCGACTGCAGCCAGGGTCGATGCCACGAAGAGCGTGCAGACAGAAACAGAGAGGGGGTTCTTGATTTTCATGTTTGAGGGGCGTTCCACCCGAAAGTCTTCCGCCGGAACCTTCCCAAGATCAAGCCGCGCCCGACGTGCAATCCAAGAAAATGCTCAGGGCGAACGTTGCGCGATGCAACCCGACCGGGCCAAACGGGTGCCAAAGCACTCGTCCGAGGAAAGGAAATCTGGCGGTCGAGTTCGGCGGGGTTGGTGCCGGCGGTCCCCCCGGAACCGCGTGCGCGTCTTCCCTCGGTTGCGCCGTTCTCCCGAACCAGTCGGGCGGCCATCCGGAGGGCTTGTCTCAGCGCTCTGGGCGAGGTAGGCTTGTCGATTCGCCCCGCATGCTCGACCTTTACGTAAAAACTTGGTGCCCTTGGTGCGTTGCCGCCATCGAGACGCTCGACGCCCTTGGCTGCTCCTACAACGTGCACGACCTTGAAAAAGATCCCGCAGGCGTGGCGACCGTCAGGGCGATTTCAGGACAGTCCAAAGTCCCGACCCTGAGCGCGGCCGGCGCGGTGCTCGCCGATTTTGGACCCGAAGAGGTTGAGCCGTTCCTAAGCAAACTGGGGCTTCTGCCCGGGCGGCCCTAGTGCGATCCGCACTTGGAGGCAACGGACAACGCTCCCATCGCTGAACCCATGCTTTTCTACACCCTTCTCATCGCCGGACTGACGCTGTTGAGCATGGCGTTGCGCAGTTTCGAGCACTGGGCGATGGTGCGGCTTG
This sequence comes from Chthoniobacteraceae bacterium, assembly GCA_044376515.1. Lineage (GTDB taxonomy): Bacteria > Verrucomicrobiota > Verrucomicrobiia > Chthoniobacterales > Chthoniobacteraceae > Chth-196. The sequence continues at coordinate 8,131 of JBILKV010000100.1, forward strand.
GGAACGTCTGCATCCTGTGCACCTCGCACCTGTTCGGCTGGGTAGTGACGGGGAGCCATCTCGGAGGCGCGGCCTGCGTGGCGCTCTGGTTTTTGCTCCCGTGGATTGACATCGTCACCCGTATCCGGCGACTCGAAATGCCTGCGACCCAGACGATTGAATCGCAGGCACCGCCCGGCCCCTCCCGCTTCCCCGCTTTGGAAGAGATCACCGAGGAGATTGAGCTTCAGGGCTTCGAACAGGTGGAGGACGCAGGCTGGAGTCACGAGGACCAGACTCAGTTTGTCCGGGTGTTTGCCCAGAGTAAGGAGCGCATCCGGGCGACCATCAACCTGGTTGAGAACGAGCACGTTTCCTTTTTTTATGTGACGCTCCGCTCGGTTGGTCCCGACGGGCGGGTGTGGTTCACGTGGAATTATCCCTTTGCGACGACCCTCAAACCCCCGCGCCACTGGCAACTCCAGCGACTTCAGGAAGTCGAAACTTTCCTCGACCTGCTGGAGGCTCACCGCGCCTGGTTGGCGGCCAAAAACGTCACCGAAACCACTCCGGTGTCCGCCGACGCCCACGTGATGACGACCGAGCTCGAGCAGGAACTGCGCTCCCAAGTCGATCACAACGAAAGCTGCGGGCTCTTGTTGAAAATCGACACTGGTCTGGTGCGCTACACCTGGAAGGGATGCTTCTTCCTTTGGCTGCAGCACGTGCGGGAAGTGCTCTGGCTCAGGTAGCCTCCCCCGCTGGCGCCGGCGGGCCTGTTTGGGTGAGGGCAGTACTCCGTGCCGTGTGACCCAGCACGCTCAGCGCGTACATCGCCGCCGTCTCGACCCTGAGGACAATTTCGCCGAACCCCACCGGTTGCGCACCCCACGCGCACAAGCGCTCCATCTCCTCCGGGGCAAAATCGCCCTCGGGACCGACCAGCATGCTCACCGCCCGGGGAAGCGGTGCCCGGAGCGCCTCGCCAAACGAAACAGCGCCCGGATAAAGCGATCCGACAAAGGCACGGCCCGAGGGGGCCTCCGAGAGGAACTGCCCGAGCGTCACGGGGGCCTCGATCCGGGGCAGCCAGTTCTGGCCACATTGCTTGCAAGCCTCTACAACGACCCGCTCCCATTTCTCCCGCTTGCGGTCCCGCTCCGCACCGTCGAGTTGCACGACGGTACGCTCGCTCAGGAGCGGCACGATCCGGGCAACCCCCAGTTCGGCGGCTTTTTCCAGAATCCATTCAAAGAGCTTTCCCTTGGGAACCGCCTGAACGAGGGTGAGCTCAAACGCGGGACGAGGCACGCGGCGCTCCCACACCAACTCCCCTTCCACCAGTCGCTTGCCGACGGCAAGCAGGTGGATCTCACCCGCGCGCCCCTGCCCGTCAAACACAACCGCTGCATCCCCGACACGCAACCGCAACACCCCCGCCGCGTGCCTCCCCTCGGCCTCATCGAGCGCGACACGGGCGCCGGCCCAGTTGGCGGGAGGAGCAAAAAATCGGTGCATGAGGGACTCTCGCTTCGCGACGCGGAAGACTCAGCTGAACCACTCCCGCGCCCTGTCCAGAAAGCCCTTGTGAATGGGGGTGTTCTCCTCGCCCATCGATGCGGCAAACTCCTCAAGTTTCTTGCGCTGTTCAGCGTCCAAGCGGGTGGGAACCTCCACCACCACCCTCACAAGCAAGTCGCCCAGCGCCCCGCTGTTGAGGAGGGGCAGTCCCTTGCCGCGCATCTTGAAAACCGTCCCGCTCTGAGTGCCTGCAACCACCTTCAGAATGGCCCGTCCCCCGAGCGTTGGCACGTTGACCTCCCCCCCCAGGGCGGCTGTCGTGAAGGAAATGGGGACCTCGCAGTGGAGATCGTTTCCGTCGCGGTCGAACAACTCGTGCTCCTTGACATGGAGGATGACGTACAAATCCCCTGCACTGCCCCCGCGCAACCCAGCCTCCCCTTGCCCGGGCGAGCGCAGGCGGTTGCCGTCCTCCACCCCAGCCGGGATCTTCAGCTTGATCCGCGTGGGGGCGGCAGCGCGTCCCTCGCCGCCACACTTCTTGCAGGGCTTGTCTACGAGTTGTCCGGACCCACGGCAGCGCTGGCAGGTCTGGGCCACGGAAAAAAAGCCGCGGGAAGCCACCACCTGACCACGACCGCCGCAGTCGCGGCAGGAAACGCTCTTGGAACCCGCCTCGCCACCCGAGCCGTTGCACTGGTTGCAGCGTTCGGGCTTGTGCAGTTCGATCTCTTTCTCGCAGCCGCGGGCCACCTCCTCCAAGGTGAGCTGTAGGTCGTAGCGCATGTCGCTACCGCGGTTGCGTTCCTCGGCGCGGCCCCTGCCGCCGCCGCCGCCGCCGCCGCCGCCGAAAAACTGCTCAAAAATGCCCCCCCCGGCCGAACCGCCGAAGGCCTCCCGGAACACATCGAATGGATCGTGGAATCCCCCGCCTGCACCTCCCCCGCCACCTCCCCCCTGCGCGAATGCCGCGTGACCGTACCGGTCGTAGGCCGCCCGCTTTTGGTCATCGAAGAGAACGTCGTAGGCTTCGCCCAACTCCTTGAACTTTTCTTCAGCACCCGCGTCGCCCGGATTTTTGTCCGGATGGTATTGGACAGCGAGTTTGCGATAGGAGCGCTTGATATCGTCGGCGGAAGCGGTGCGTTCAACACCCAGAATTTCGTAATAGTCGCGTTTGGAAGCCATGAAAGGGGCGGGGAAAAAACATTTAAACCGCAGGGGCCGCCTGGAAAAAACCTCCGGCCTGCCACCCGCGCGATTCGAGGGACCGTGCTTCGAGAGGACTACCGGGCCGATCCTCCGGAGACAACCACCAGCGCGGCGCGCACCAACCGCTCCCTCAGTCGGTAGCCTCTGCGCAGTTGCCGCACGACATTGCCCTCCGGCACTTCCTCGCTGGGCTCCTGAGCCACCGCTTCGTGAAAATTCGGGTCAAACGGATTTCCAGTGGCGTCCACCGGTTCGACTCCGAACTGGTGCAGAACGTCCTCGAGTTGGCGCTTGACCATCTCCATGCCCGAGACAATCGGAGCGGCCGCCTCGTTGGACTTGGCGGCCTGAAGCCCCAGTTCAAAGCTGTCTAGAACCGGGACCAGTTTTTCCACAAAGGAAAAGTTCGAGTACTTGACGGCGTCCTCCCGCTCGCGGATGGAGCGCTTCCGGTAGTTTTCAAAGTCGGCCTGCGAACGCAGTGCAAGGTCGCGAAACCGCTCCAGATCGGCCTGCAGCAGGTCAAGGGTCCCGGCGGTGGCCTCGGCTGCCGCGGCTTCGATGCCGGCGTGCGCGTGCTCCGTGGCGGCATGCGCTGTCTCATGCCCCACCTGGGGCTCGTTGGAAGGGGAGGACTGGGAGGTGGCGGCGGCGGATGATTGGTTCTCTGTACTCATTTTTTGCGTATCACTATCAAGGTAATATCGTCGTGCTGGGGGGCTGCTCCGACAAAACTCTTTAGCGCGGCTGTGATCCGTTCCAACAAACCGTTGGCACACAAACGGGCGTTTTCCAAAAGTACCCGAGTCACCCTCGGAACTCCAAACTCTTCTCCCTCCTGATCCAGCGCCTCGGTCACCCCGTCGGTGAAGAGCACCACGCAGTCGCCCGGTTCCATCTCGAAAGAAAAATCACGGCTCACCCGGTTGAACGCACCGCCACTGTCTATCCCCACGGCCATGCCGGGAGGGTTGATCCGGGTGACCGTCTGGTCTGAGGCCTTGTAGAAAAGCGGCGCGTCATGACCAGCCCGGCAAAGGGTCACCTTCCCGTCGCTCTTTTCCAAAATGAGGTAGGCCATCGAAATGAACATGTCCTCCTTGATGTCCGGGAACATCCGCCGGTTGACCCTCCGCAGGAGGGCGGCCGCCGACAGTTCCCCCTCCGCCTCGCCCCGGAGCACGCCGCGACAGGTCGCCATGATCAGCGAGGCCGGCACCCCTTTGCCCGACACATCCGCAATGACCACACCGCAGTGGTTTTCGTCCACACTCAGAAAGTCGTAGTAATCCCCGCTCACATGCCGGGCAGGCAGGTTCACTCCGCTGATTTCAAAACCCTCAATTTCGGGAGCCTTCGAGGGCAGCAGGATCCGCTGGATCTCGTGGGCCACCTCCAGATCGCTGTCAATGCGCCGCTTTTCCGCCGCGTCGGAAAACACCTCGGCGGTGCGTAAGGTGAAGGCAGACTGTTCCGCAAGGGTTGTAAACACCTGCATGTCGCCATTGGAAAACGGCTCGTCCTCCGGATTGCGCGCCAGCAACACGACCCCAAAAGTGCGCCCAGAGTAACAGAGCGGCATCACCGCCACATGCCCGCAAACGGCCCCCGCCCTTCTGGCCTCCTCCAACCGGGGATCCCCGGTGGCAAGCACTTGCGGAGCTTGGGTCTCCCAGACCTGAGCGAGGATTCCTTCACCGCGATTCACGTGACGGATGCGCAATTGCCGGGTCATGGCCTTTTCGTCCGCGGGCCGCTCGCCTCCGTTCTGGGAGGACAAATCCACCAAAGCGGGACACCCCGGATGGATGAAGGCCGGGTGCATCTCGGATCCGCACTCGGCGGCCAGATACAAACCGCCCGATTTGCTGCGCAGGATCCGGAGCATCCCCTCGACGATGAGGGCATGCAGGTCCGAAGGCTTGGCCGTGCCCGAGAGCGCCTCTCCAAGTCCGTGCAGAAAATCAAAGACGCGGGCCTCCTCGGTGGCGACCCTCTCCCGCGCCCGTTTCAGGGCACGGATGTACGAACGCTGCCAGGCCACCACGCCGAAAAGAACGGTGACGATGACTCCGCCGAAAAGGAGGAGAGGGGTGTTCATACTGGGGATATCTTCTCCAACTCTCTCTCCGCGCCAACTGTCATTTCACCGCAGTGGGCGTCCCTCCACGCGGGGCATCGGGGGGATTCCCGGCCGGATGCACCTTCAGATCCACCCTCGCCCTCGTGCTGCGTGCGAAATCAAGCTGATCTGGCGGCAGTTCCGGATCCGTCAGGGCCGCGTCCAGTTCCGCCAACGCCTCCTCCCCCGCTCCGCGCATCGCAAGCGCCTGCCCCAGATAGATCCGGTACGACGCACTGGAGCGCTTCGCCCGCTCCGCAAAGCCGATCAGCTTCCGCAACACCTCCACCTCCTCCTGCAGCGCACGCACCTCGTGCGCGATCTTGGCGTGCGCGAACAACATCACCGGATCCTCCGGCGACTCCTCCAGCAATTCCCGCGACAACTGATACGCCTCCTCGTAACGCCTTGAGAAATAGAGCCCCTGCGCCTTGACCGACTTGGCCGCGGCCGAACGTTTCTCCAGCGCAAGCGCCCTGTCGGCCATGGCCACCGCCTGCGGCCATTCCCCGCGCGCCAACCGGTAGGAACCCTCCGCCGTCCAAACCGCCGGCTCCCCAGGGTCAGCCTCCCTTGCCTGGGAGATCAAACCCAGCGCCTCCTCATAACGGCGTGCCCCGACCAACCGCTCCGCCATCGCAGCCAGGGCCTGCGCCCGCACACCGCTCTTCCCCGGCGGCTGGCGTGCAGCCATTTCGCGGGTTTTTTCAGCAGTCAGCGCCTCGGCCTTTCCCCTGCGGTAAAGCAGGCACCACGGATCCACCCATTCCAGAGTCCAATCCTGCGTCCGCAACAGGTGCTCCTGAAGAGGACGGTACCGGACGGGGTCTCCCGCGAGAATGAGCGCTTCAAAGCGGTCCTGCCTGTCCAACTGGCGGAACAACCTGGGGTCCAACGCCGCCTGCGCCATGGCGCGCACCCTTGGGGAGGTGGCATCCCTGTCCTGCGTCCCCAACCACTGAGGCGGTTGGGCCGCCAGCGAGTTGAAGGCGGCACCGGTGAAGTACACACTTTTCACGCCCATCGCCTCCAACCGTTCCAAAGCCGCCGCAGGCGAGTGCACGGCCGCCGAGCGCTGGCGGAAACACCCGCCAACCGCCAGCAACAAACACAGTCCAAACGCAGCAAAAAACCGCTCCAGCGGTGCAGTCACGGCCTGCGCGGCGCTCACGGGAGCACCTCCCCCTTGGCCCCCAGCGCAATCCGCCGCACGACCTCCCCGGCTGCCGCAAAGCCAAAGGCGCCCGTCACAAAAGCCGCCGCCCCAAACCCGCTCGCACAGTCCAGCGCCAGAGAAGAGCCCTCCTCCTTTTGGGCGCAAACCGACCCGTCGGCCCACGGGAAAAAGGGCGCCTCCTGCGAATACACACAGGGCACTCCAAACACCGCGCCGTGTTCTCTGGGAAAACCGTACTCCTGCCGTAACCCTCTGCGGACCACCCGCAGCAGCGCATCATGCCCGCTGCGCCCCAGATCCTACACGCGCACCGCGGTCGCATCCCTGCGTCCACCCGCCCCTCCCACCGTCAAAACCGGGATCCCCCGTTCCCGACAAGAGGCGATCAGCAGACACTTGTTCCGAGGCACGTCGATCGCATCGATCACCCAGGAGTACGGTTCGGCCAGAAAACGCACCGCCGTGGAGGCGGTGAAAAATTCCTGCTCCGCCCGAACCGCGCACTCCGGATGGATGGCCGCGATGCGTTCGGCGAGCACCTCCACCTTCGGCCGGCCAAGCGTCCCCTCCATTGCGGGCAACTGCCTGTTAACATTCGTGATACACACTTCGTCCAGATCAATCAGCGTGAGCGCTCCAACCCCGGAACGCGCCAAAGCCTCCACTGTCCACGACCCCACTCCGCCGACCCCCACCACACAGACGTGCGCATGAGCCAACCGCTCCAACCCGTCCCGCCCGTACAGGCGTGCCACCCCACCAAAACGTCTCTCCGATTCAAGCGCGATCAT
>JBILKV010000276.1:0-5009 GCA_044376515.1 Chthoniobacteraceae bacterium
TTTCAGGGCGTATTCTTTTTTGGGGACGGTTTTCCCATGGCGTTGCCATGGGCTGAAAGAGAAATGCCCCTTGCGGGGCGTCAGATTTGGCGAAAATCCGCGCCGCTTTTCTCAACAAGGCGGAACGATGAATTCACGGGGTTCCCATCGCTCATAAGCCAGAAAACTCAGATACGTGGTATCAAACGCTAGCTGTCTGGGAAACACAGTTGCTGCGCTTTCACGGGGCTACAGTGTGAATAGATACAATTGACTTCAGAAGGCGCCCACGAAGTGGCCTTGCCGCCTTTGAAGCCCGAAGGCCCAAAGGCCCGTCAGAGACGACGCGTGAGACTTGCCTAAGCGCTCGCAGCGCCACCGGGAAGAATCGGAGCACTCTTGGTCTCGCGCGAGTCGTCACCACCCTTTTTGCCGGTCCACCACAGGACCACCGGAGCGGCCACGAAGATGGAGGAGTACGTCCCCACCAGCACGCCAATCAGGATGGCGAGAGCGAAGTCCGCGAGCACGGGCCCCCCGAAGAACAGCAGGGAGATGGTCGTCATCAGGGTGATCCCGCCCGTGATGATGGTGCGCGACAGGGTCTCGTTGATGCTCCCATTGAGGATGTCCTGCACAGAGCCCTTGCGGCCCGTCTGCATTCCCTCGCGGATCCGGTCGAACACCACAATCGTGTCATTCACCGAATAACCCGCGATGGTCAGCACCGCCCCCACCGTCACCAACGAGAACTCCTTCCCCAGCAGCGCGAACACCCCCACCGTAATCACCACGTCATGCAACAAGGCGACGAGCGCCCCCAACGCAAACGAAAATTCGAACCGGACGGTCACGTACACGAGAATTCCCAGACAGCCCAGTACCAACGCCAGCAGCGAGTTGCGTGCGAGTTCCCCACCCACCAAGCCCCCCACCGTCTCCACCTGCTCCAAACGGAACCCCGCCTCAGGAAACTTTTTAACAAGCACCTCTCCGATGCGTTCACCAATTCCCTGCGCAGCGCTCTCCGCATGGGGACTGCGGATGGTGAAGAACTCCTTGTTCGCCGACTTTTCGATCTGAACCGCTACATCCCCCAAGTTTAACGCGGCAACCGTGGCGCGCACCTCCTTGAGTTCGGGTTGCTTCTGGGTCGCCTCCAACACGACCCGGTCGCCGCCCTTGAAATCCACCCCAAAGTTCTTCTCGCCCCGTATCGCAAAGAGCAGGGCCGATCCGAGGATGACGATCGTGGAAGCCGTCACGGAAACCTTCCTCCAACCCAGAAAGTTGATGTTGGTCGACACGAGCAAACGCCCCATGCTCACCCGTTTGATAAAGCCCCATTCCACCGCCCACGCGAACAGGCTCCTCGAGGCCACCAGAGCGGTGAACAGGGTCGCCACGATCCCGATGATCAGGGCCACCGCAAAACCCTTCACCGGGCCGGAAGCCTTCCAAAAAAGGATGAGGGCCGTGATCAGCGTGGTGATGTTGGAATCAAAAATTGCAGAGGAGGCTTTCTCAAAAGCAGAGCGCACGATCGCCGACAAGGGCCTCCGTTCGTCCATCTCCTCGCGCAGACGCTCGTAAACGAGCACGTTCGCATCCACTGCCATTCCAAGGGTAAGAATCACCCCGGCGATTCCGGGCAGCGTCAGGACCGTCCCAAACATCCCCATCGCGCCAAAGAGCAGGAGCAAGTTCACCAACAGGGCAATGTTGGCCACCACGCCGCTGAAGCGGTAGTAGAGCAGCACAAACACGGCCGTCATTGCGACTCCCAGCAACCCCGAGAACACACCGCTCTTGATAGAGTCTTCCCCGAGGGTCGCTGACGCAGAACGCTCCTCCTCAATCACCACCGGAGTCTGAAGCGGGTTCTCCAACACACTGGCCAGGTTGCGCGCCTGATCTTCCGTGAAACTTCCCGTGATGGAGGCGTTCCCCCCCGTGATCGCCTCGCGAATCACTGGCGCCGACTGTACCTTCCCGTCCAGCATGATTGCGAAACGCTTTCCGACATTCTCCTGAGTCAACTTCGCGAACAAAGCCGCGCCCTCGCCGCTAAAACGCAAACTCACCCCCCACCCCTGCGTGTCAAAGTACGCGTGCGCTCCGCTGACCATGCTCCCTGGGATGTCCGCCTTTTTGTGCACCACCAAGGATTCCGGCGCACGCTTGCTTCCCTCCTCGCTGTACACCTCCACCTTGTATGCGGGATCCGGCGGCATCAAACCGGCCACGATCGAGTCGCTCTGGGGGTGTACCATCTTGAAGTCGAGCTTGGCCGGACGATAGAGTTGCTCGCGCGCCTCCTGCAGCTTGGCGGTGTTGATCCCGGGAATCTGTACAAGAATCCGGTCCGTGCCCTGCGGCGCGATCACCGGTTCGCTGGTACCCATCGAATCCACCCGGCGCCGGATCACCTCTCTGGCCTGATCCAACATCGCTGGAGTGATCGTTCTTGCCGGCGCACCGTCCTCCGCCTCCGCCTTGAGACGCACCAGAAAAGAGGTCCCCCCCTTCAAATCCAAACCCAACGCCAGCTTCTCCTCCGGAGGGTAAACCGCGGACAGCGCCACGTAGGAAACAAGCACGCTGAGGACGCTGCCCAGAATGCGTTTCGAACGGTCGTTATCAGTAAAAAAATACCACGCGAAAAGCCCGGCCAGTAGAAGGCCCACGAAGAATACAAACACAGGTGTCATTGGGGGAGCAGTTAAACCAAAAGAGTGAAAAAAGGCTTACGCAAAGTTGGAGCAAAGAAATCGGAGCCGCAATTGGAAGCTAACGATGGTAGGGAAGAAAACTCTGGGGGCCGCCGTTACGAGGAAACTTAATCCAATGGGACTCGCCATGGAGTGGAGTTCAAAAAATCAACAGCCTCGGGGCCGCCACGCCCGCTGCCCATTTGAAAACCATGGAAGCGCCCTGAGGGAGCGGGTGCACGAGGCAGCCAGCGGTGGGAGCCGCTAGGATTTCTCCACACTCACTTTCACCTCTTTCAGGACCGAGGCGATCGCGCTCTTGTCGACTTCGATGCGGACGTTGTCGGCGATCTTCAACATCAGGGTGTTTCCATCCTTCATGTTGGACACAATTCCATGAATTCCGCCCGTCGTCACGACTGCATCCCCGGTTTTCATATTGTCCACCATTTCCTGGAGCTTCTTCCGCTGCTGCTGCTGTGGACGCAGCACAAGGAAATACATGATCACAAAAACACAGACCATCGGGACGAACATCCCGGCCACACCGGGTGGCGGCGCCGCGCCGGCCGCCTGCGCGAGGATCGGATAAATCTGGTACATAACAGTATTTAAAATATGACAACGGCAGTCCGCGGTTCACTCAACATTCAAGAAAGAGTGGAAACCGCGGGCGGGACAACCTACCCAGCGCGGGCCATTTGTCCAAAACTTTCACATGCGCTCCAAAGGGCGGGCTTGGTCAAGTTCTGGTGCCAAGCCTTGGTTGCGAGATTTCAGGTGAGCCGGTTCATTGCACTCAAGAACCAGCCTTTGCCAGCTTCCGAATCCCCCCGGGACGGTTCATTCCGAACGTTTCGCACTCAACCGGAGCATCAACACGTAGAGCACGGCCAGAACGGCAACCGCCCCCACGAACCAAAGGGACTCGTGCTTGACCGCCCGGATCATCTGCTCCGGATTGTCGATCAATCCAGGATTCCGCTCGGAGACGCGCGCGCCCAGCCAGGCCAAAATCGTGCACCAGAGGGCCGCTCCGGAGATGGTCATCACGCTGAAACGGCCGAATCCCATCCGTAAAATTCCGGCGGGAATCGAGACCACATGCCTGACGACGGGAAGGAGCCGCGCAAAAAAGATGCCGCCAGCCTCGTACCGGTGGAGAAAACGTTCGGCCCTTTCGAGCTTTTCCTCACTCAGCAGAAAGCGTTTACCGAAGCGGGCAACCGCGATCCGCCCCCCCCAAAGCGCCAGCCAGTAGGAAATGGCCGATCCAACGTAGGAACCCACCGTCCCGGCGAGCACGACCCCGAAAAGGCTCATCCGCCCCTGCGCCGCCCAGTAGGCCGCAGGAGGAATCACCAGTTCGCTGGGCACCGGCAGGATTGTGCTCTCCAAAGCCATCAATACCGCCACCCCAGCGTAACCCCAATCCCGAACCCAACCAAACCAGATCAAGATAAGTGCATGCATAAAAGTCGAGGCACTGCCGCCAAACAGGCAGCCCCGTGGAACCGGGTTAAAGGGACCTTTCGCCCCCCTTGAAACTCCCCTTCCCCTAAAAAACCTCCGTCTCGTCCGTCAACCCGGGGTCGAGCCGGATGGAGTCCAACCGCCGGCGCACCCCACGGTCCGATTCCGGGTTCTGCCAAACACGCAACACCGATTGGACAACGGCAGGCACCGCCAGGAGCACCCCAAGAGAGAGCAGGGTCGCTGCGGTGGTCTTTTGGGTCGGACGTTGCAGCTTTCCAGCGATCAAAAGTCCGATTCCGCAGCCGACGGCCGTCTGGGTCACGGCGAGCAGACTGGCCTTGGTCAGGTCGGGAGGGCGTTGGGAGGGCATAGCGATGGAGAAGATATACCGCGCGCATCCATCCAATGGCGACACAGAATCCGATATTTACCCCATTTTAGACCAAACCTTTTACCCGTCGCCTCCGTAGCGAGGAGTGAGATTCCACAACACCAACCATCCGGCGACAAAAAGGCTGGGGGCACGGCAAAGGGAGGAAAGAGAGAAACACCCGCGGGGAGACCAAGATCTCGGGCGCGGGCGACTCGGCGGCGGGAAAAAAGCGCCCGTCCGTTGCCCGGCCCCGGCTCTGCCAGTTCCCTTCGGCCGAAGGCAGGCCCGGAGAACCGGTTTCGGGCCCGGGGCCGGGGCCGGTATGCGCCCCGGCTTGCCCCCCAAAAAAACGCCGAAACAACCGGCACGGAAAATTCAGCGAAGGCAGGAGGTCAATCAATGCAAACAGATGGCGGCCACTTTGCCGGGCACGACCCGACACATGAGGGAATGCGGGCGCCCGCGGCACT
>JBILKV010000101.1:0-14900 GCA_044376515.1 Chthoniobacteraceae bacterium
ATTGTGTGTGCCCAGTTGTGCGGAGCGGGACATTACGCGATGCGGGCCCACCTCATGGTGGAGAATCAGGAGGAGTTTGACGCCTTCCAGAAGGAACTGTTCCAGATGCAGCATCCTGCCGCGACTTCGGCGAAATAACTCGGGCTTCGGCTCGCACTCCTTCGACTCCCCCCGGAACAGTGCCACCGCCGCCCCACCATGGCGGTGCGCCGAATTTCCGGAACACCCTTGAAGATCAACCACCTCAACTGGATGGCGCGCTTGGTTGTCGCGCTGGTTTTCAGCCTTGTCTTTGTTGGCGCTCTGGTCACCAGTTGGCAGGCAGGGATGGCTGTGCCCGACTGGCCCCTCAGTTTTGGGAGTCTGAATCCCGACGGTTGGTGGGCCGATTTCATGGTGCGCTTGGAGCACGGCCACAGGCTTTTGGCCGCGCTGGTCGGTTTGACGGTCGGTGTCCTGTGCGCCGGGGTGTGGGGCAACTGGCTTGCCTTGGGCGCCGCGTTTTTGCTTTCGGTGGCAGCCTCCTCCATCGGCCGCCTTCTCGGGGCGCCGCCGATCGTCCTTGCCCATCTTGGTGTCTGGCCCGCCGCGATCGGTTTTCTGGCGTGTCTCGCCGTCCGGGGCGGATTTGGAAGTCGGGTGGGGAGCGTTGAGCGACGGCTCGCTGTTGCGGCCTTCGTGCTGGTTTGCTCTCAGGCCACTCTTGGCGGCTTGCGGGTGACTCAGGAAACTGCCGGCGCCGTGTCCGTCGCAACGGTCCTGAGGATTGTTCACGGATGTGTGGCGCAGGCGTTTTTGGTGGTGCTGGTCGCCTTGGCGGTGAGACTGGCTTTCTGGAAAAACAACGCTTCAGCGGGCGATGCCGCCGCGCCCGCCGGTCTGCGCAGATCGGTTTGGGCGGGCGTGGTTGCGGTTTACGGCCAACTCATCCTCGGCGCCTCGATGCGGCATCTTGGCGCGGGCCTTGCAATCCCGACTTTTCCCGCCGCGGATCCCTCCGGAAGTTGGATTCCTCAATCTCACAATCTCTACACCGATCTAAACTTCGGGCACACCCGGCTTGGGGCTTTCTTCGTATTGCTTGTCGTTTTGTGGGCCGCGGTCACGGTGTTGCGCTCGCGGTTTGGGAGTTTGGGTGCCCGGTTCTGGGCGCGCCTCGGCGGGGTGGTGGTGTGTTTGCAGGCGCTCCTCGGGGTTTTGGTGATCCTGCATCAGAAACCCAAGACCCTTGCCACCTTTCATGTGGTGCTTGGGGCGGCGCTGCTCTCTGCGCTCACGGCGACTTTGGTACATGTGTCTGGATTTGAGCGCCCCTTGAGGGAGGGAGGTACCCTGTGAAACGCACGGAACCGGCTGTGAACCCGGCGTTGCCTCTGGAGGCGGAGGAGGTGCCCAACTTTATTGGAAATCTGGCGGTGCTCACCAAGGCGCGCCTGAGCCTGATGGTGGTTTTCACCACGGCGATCGGCTACCTGGTCGGAGCTTCGAATGGAAAGGTGAGCTGGGGTTTGTTGTTTGCCGTGATCGGGACATCGCTGGCTGCGGCCTCGGCCGGTGCATTGAACCAGTGGATGGAGGTGGACGTCGACCGCCTGATGGAACGCACCCGCAACCGCCCTCTGCCCGCCGGAAGGATGCGGCCTGCGACCGCCCTTTGGATCGGCCTTCTGCTCGGGGTTCTGGGAGTCGTCGAACTTTGGGCGACGGGCCCGCAGCTCGCGGCGTGGCTGGCGGTGGCGACCATCGTGGTGTACCTGCTCCTGTACACGCCGCTAAAGAGGCGCAGTGCCTGGTGTACCTTGGTCGGGGCGGTCTCCGGGGCGATTCCCCCGGTGATCGGCTGGTGCGCGGCCGCCCCGAGCAATGTCTGGGGCGGTTGGGTGCTTTTTGGCGTGCTATTTCTCTGGCAGATCCCTCATTTCTTGGCGATCGCGTGGATGTACCGTGAAGAGTACCGCGGTGCGGGGTTTGTGATGATCAAGGCTGACGATGAGGATGGTTTCATCACGGCGCTTCAGGCCTTTTGTTTCGCATTGGCGCTGGCGGTGGTCACCTTCATCCCAGCTTGGATCGGCGAGGCCTCGACCCTGTACCGGGGCGGGGCGGTCCTGCTCAACGTGCTGTTTTGCGGCTCCGCGCTCGTGTTTTTGCTCGAACGCTCCCGGGTCAGCGCTCGCAGGCTGTTCTTTATGTCCATCATCTACCTGCCCGTCCTTCTGGGACTGCTGGCATTTGCGCGCGCACGATGAAAATGCTGCGCCTGCTCGCAATCCTTGGGGCGCTCGTGGCGGGTGCCTGCCGTCCCGGTCCCCGGTCGGACGTCGCGGCTGCGGAGCACGGTTCGGCACCTGTCGAGCGGCTTTCCCGCCTCTGGAAACGCCCTGACTTCGACTTCCTTGATCAGGATGCGCAGCTCTTTCGGGCTTCCCAGATGGATGGCAGGGTGTGGGTGGTGGATTTCTTTTACACTACGTGCCCCGGGCCGTGTCCGGCGCTGAGCAGCCGCCTGAGCGCGCTGCACCGCCAGTTTTCCGCCAATCCGCGCGTCGGCTTCCTGTCCATCTCCTCCAATCCCGAGAAGGACCAACCCGAGGTGCTCAAGCTGTATGCCGACAAGTTCGGCGCGGATGCCCGCTGGCGTTTTCTTACCGGCGACAAGGCGCAGATCTTCTCGGTCGCGAACGAGGGCTTCAAAATGGGGCTCACCGAGGGCGCTGCCGACGGGGAACCGGTGACCCACGGGACACGCCTCTTGTTGATCGACTCAGAAGGCTGGGTCCGAGGTGTTTACGAGGGCGTTGGCGAGCAAAGCGACGAGGCCTCCAAACGGCTCGCCGCGGACATTGAAACCCTTACCAAAGCAGCGCAATGAACGTTCAACAACTGCCCCTGCTCAATGCATCGCTCAACAGCCTCGCGACCCTGCTGATCGTGGCGGGGCTGATAGCCATCAAGGCGGGACGCGAAAAACTCCACCGGACGCTGATGCGTGCGGCCATTGCGGTATCCGCCGCGTTCCTGACCTCCTACCTGATCTACCACTTCAACGTGACCGCCGTGACCAGGTTCACCCACTCCGGCTGGCCCAAGAAGGTGTATTATTTCATCCTGATCACCCACGTCCCTTTGGCTGCCCTTGTGCTTCCTCTCCTGACACTCACCATTCTGCCTGCCCTCAAGGGACGGTACGAGGCGCATAAACGCTGGGCGAAGATCACCGCGCCCGTGTGGTTGTATGTTTCCGTCACGGGGGTCCTCGTGTATCTGATGTTGTACGTCTGGTACCCGCCCGCCGCTGCGTAGGGCGGTCCAGTTTCTGTTCCGAAGCCCATGGAAGACTCAATCCAACAAGCCGAACCCACGCCTGCAACAACCGCCCGTCCGCGTGTGCTGGTCGGGATGAGCGGCGGAGTGGATTCTTCCGTGGCCGTGTGGCTTTTGAAGGAGCAGGGCTACGACGTGGTGGGGGTGACCATGAAAGTGTGGCCCCAGGACTGCATGTCCCGCGCCGAAGACAAATGCTGCGGGCCGCAGGCGATCGCCGACGCCCGCGGGGTCGCGCACGCCCTCGGGGTCGCGCACTACGTGGTGGATGAGGCGGAGGCCTTCGAGCGGCAGGTCATCGACTATTTTACCGCCGAGTACCGGGCCGGCAGGACTCCGAACCCCTGCGTCATGTGCAACGAAAAGGTCAAGTTCGGCAATCTTTGGGCGAAGGCTAAGGCCGTCGGGGCGGCCTACATCGCGACGGGCCACTACGCGATTGTGGATCATCTTCCAGAACGCTCCGTGCTCCGGAAAGGCCGCGATCCGCGTAAGGACCAGAGCTATTTTCTCTTCAGCCTCAGGCAGGAACAGCTGAGCCGCTCCCTGTTCCCCCTCGGGGGCATGGAAAAGGCCGAGATCCGCGCGATCGCCCGCAAACTCGGACTCAAGACCGCCGACAAAGTCGACAGTCAGGAAATCTGTTTTGTTCCCGGCAACGACTACAAAGCCTTCCTCAAGTCGCACCTTGGAACCGACCAGTTCCAGCGCGGCGGCATCTTCGATAAACACGGCAACCGCCTGGCCGACCACGAGGGCATTGAAATGTTCACCATCGGCCAGCGCAAGGGCCTTCCGGGTGGATCACCCAAGCCCGTGTATGTGATTGACATCGATCCGGACACCCGGAGTGTCATCGTGGGGGACGCCGAGGATCTGGTGCTCTCCGACTTCGAGCTCGACCATTGTCACTGGAACCGTTCCCCTGCCGAGACGGGAGTCCCGTTTTCCTGCACCGTCAAGATCCGGTACGCGCACCCGGGTGCGGAGGCGCAGGTGTTTCCGGGTTTGGACGGTCGGGCGCTGGTCCGACTCAGGGAACCACAACGCGCGGTGACCCCCGGGCAGGCTGCTGTGTGTTACCAGGGCGACGCCGTGGTGGGAGGCGGCTGGATCGCCCGCGGAATGACAGCAGAAATGAAGCAGGCCGGTGCTGCGGGCGGTGCTGCCGCCGTCGTTCATTAAACAGGAAGACCCTGAATGTGAGTGCTCCCGTTGTGGTGCTTGTGACGTTTCCTTCCATTGAGGTGGCCCGGAGCATTTCCAGTACGCTGGTAGAGGGATGTTTGGCTGCCTGCGTCAACCTGCTGCCGGGTGCGGAGTCGGTGTACCGTTGGGAGGGGAAAGTCGAGTCCTCCAGCGAGGTGGTCGGTTTGGTGAAGACGACCGACGCGAGGCTTGAGGAACTGCAACAAAAATATCTCGCGCTGCATCCCTACGAAGTGGCGGAATTTGTGGTGTTAGATTTAGCCGGGGGAAGTGTTGCATATCTGGATTGGGTGAGGGCCTGCGTGGGACGTTCCGGGAATGGGACTGTTGATCCCGGCGGCTGAAACGCATCTCCCGTGGAGCCGTGGAGGGCGCGAAGAGTATTCGCAGAAAACACCCACAGAACTTGGTTGTCCTCTTCCGCAGCCCCAACCCCCTGCGCCAGCCTCCTTCTCCGCATTGAAAGGGTAATACTGAAAGATGGCCAGTATTCAGCATTCCTCCTTGTGCGAAGGCGGGGCCATGACAGAAGGGTGCGGGGGCGTCCAGTGCAACAGATGTTTGCTCTCACTGAAAATAGTTCCACGGAATGCGGAACCGCACCATGCCCCCCTTGCTTCCTTTGATTATGCAGAGAAATGTAACGTCCTACCTTATTGTTCATCTTGCTCCGCTTAGTTTTCTGTTGGCGTTGAGCGGCTTCGCTCCCTCTGCTCGGGCGCTGGTTGACGGTGCCGCTCCGATGTTGGTCGGTTTGAAAATAGCGACTCCGGCAGGGGATGCCGTCGAAATCAGCACCAATGACGAATCACTTAGTTCCGTTTCACTCGAGGTCGAAGTTGAATCAGACAGGCAGGGTGTTGCTTATTTCGAATTGGGGTTCCGCTCCCCCGACGGATCGAGAACCGCTACCTACTGGGGATCCGGCGATTGGTCCCCCACCAAATCAGATCCGCTGCGGCCCCGCGATGAAACCAAGCTGACTTTTGTGTTGGGGGCAGGAAGGCTGCGAAAGTTTTATGAGTCGCGCGGTTTCGATCGACCGCTCGCGATGCCCGGCGATTGGGTGCTCGAATCCGCTTGGCTCTACGGCAGGAACGGGAAAAGCGCGGCCCTCCGGGCGGCTAACGGCAACTTCCCTGCGGGACTGACCCGCAGTTTCCGGGTGACGCATTGGTTCAGCAAGCAACCCACTTTCACGAGCGTACCTTTGGAGGGGCCCCTTTCCCTTGCGCCTGAATTGAACACGTCGCAGGTCCCCAACCCGACCTTCCAGTGGTTCCGAAACGGGACCGCGATTCCCGGGGCGACCGGCAGAGTTTTCTCCAGAGCAAAGGCGTCGGCGGACGACGCCGGCCTCTACTACCTGCAGGTTTCAAGCGGGGTGACAAAAGTGCGCTCGGATGCCGTGCCGGTGTCGATCCGGAGGGCTGAGGTGGTTGCCGCAAGGTCTTGGATCAACCTCCAGAATGCCGCTCAGGCGAAGGCACAGGCTGGGGCGGCAGTTCGGTCGAGGGATGGTGGGGAAGAACGCTTCGTATCGGCCTTGAGCGAGTTGCTCGGGGTGGTGTCGGACCCTGCGACCGGGGTGATGCTTGCCAAAATGGGCGCCAAGGTGACTCCGAAATTTCCCTTTTCCGATTTCTATTGGTCAGGCAGCTTCCCGGCGACGGCGAACTCGTCGGAATTTAGCAACTGGTTGGACACGGCGTTTTTGCCGGCGCTTGAGCGGGCCGACAAGCATCTGGAAGGCATTTCGGATCAGCGCTTCGTCACCTGGGTGTCCGGGGCCGACTTTGCTGCGTGGAGTCCGGAAGGGGGCGCTTCGGACTTGAATCTGCTTGTGGATTACGGGGACCTTCAAGTGCTGCGGGTGGGGATGAATGCGTTGATGGCTTTTTTCCGGCTTTGGTCGAGCATGGACACATCCGTCCGGTTGGATACCCTTCAAAGGCTGCAGCCCGAGGGCAAGCTATCGGTGGAGGCTTTGCTGGGGGATTACCCAAACCTCTTGGCGGGAGCAACCAACGGCTCTTTGAACCAGCGCCTCTCTGTGGATGCCATGGCGCGCGCGGCGACGGCTTACGAGAGGCTCTCCGATTTCGTCTACAACCCCAAGGCAACCCCCGGGGCGGTGATGCGCTACATTGACGGGGATCTGAATTTGTTCAACTTCGAGCGGCAGTTTGCCGAGGACGGGATCCTCGACCGCGAAAACGATCCCTACTTCAGGGACCACTTTTCCAACATTTCCAAGTCCACCACGGAGGGCGTGCGGGATTTCATAACGGAATCGGAAACTGGAAAAGGGGTGGTGTCCCGGTATCCGGTGAACTTGAAGGCGCTCAAGGAGCGGCCCGCCGGATTGAGGAGCAGCGTGGCGAGTCAGAATTTAGTGCCCGCTTTTAAAGGAAACCTTGTGGTAGGAACGGTCTCTAACGGGAGCCTCAACGGGGTGTTGCCGCGGCTCGATCCACGCCCGCCGTTGGCCCGGCTTGCGGCTTACGAACCGCAGATAACCGAGGCTCTCGGCACGCGCGACGCGCAGTCGGCTCCCGTGCTCCTGATGGATCCCGTCCCGCTGACCGGGGGCAAGATCCTTTTGGGGCCGGGGGCCGGGGCGGTACGATTGTCGGGCACCGTGCGGTATGAGGGCCAGATTAGCGGGGTGGAAATGGAACGCACCATGGGGTCGGTGAAGGCAAGCTTCCAGGCTTCCCTTCAGGAATTGCCCCCCGTTGAGGTGGCCGGAACGCGGGTGCGCAGGTGGACTTGGACCGTGGATCTGCCCTTCAACGAGGTCGGCCCGTTCAATTTTGCGATCTATGCAACCGATCAGGCCGAGCGGAAGAGTCCTGCGGTGACGGGTGCTTTCACGGTGGCCAGGGCGGTGCGGGTGTTCGTCACCCCTCCGGACCCCGCTCAGGGGACCGTCACGGTGACGCCGCCAATAGCTGCGAGCGGCATGGTGGAGACTGGCACCAGACTGCGCGTTTCGGCGGTGCCCAGAACAGGGTATTTGTTTCAGATGTTGGCGATGGTGGTGGACGGCGTCGGCGTTGGGGATGTGCCACGCGCGACGAGCGAACTGATTGTTGCCGGCGACACCGTCATGACGCCAAAGTTTGTTGTAAATCCCTTCGCCGCAGCCGCGGGGCAGTGGACCGGAACAACATCAAACGCGGGAGCCGCCCCCGGGTTGGTGAGCGTTGTGGTGACCAAGACCGGTGCGTTCACCCTGCGCCTGACCCAAGGGCGGAACAGTGTCTCCCGCTCGGGCGTGTTGGATGCCTCGGGCAATGCACTCATCAAGTTGCCCCCTACCTTTTTTGTGGTGGGAACCGGCGGCTCGCCCCAGACCGTCGAGCAGGGTTCACTCCGGCTGGACAATGGACTCAAGTTCTCGTTCGGAAACGTCTCTACCGCCGCTTCTGGAGCCTTGTCAAAGGCGGCCAGCGTCCAAATGGTCGGCAGTCTGCGATCCAAACGATTCAATGCTGCCTTGGGCGAAGCACTTTCGCCCGTGGGCTATGCCAGTTTCGATGTGAGCACCTCGGGTTCCGTGTTCGCCACCGGCATGTTCAACGTGGCTGCTGGCTCTTTAGCGGGTGTCGCCTACCCCCAAAAGACGGTGAAGTACAGCTTCAGCGTCCCGTTGGTGGTGATCCCTACGTCTAACCCCACGCGCTTCCTGCCCGGGGTAAACGTCTACGGATTGGCTTCTGACATCTGTATCAACGGGCCGGTCTTGATCGACGACGTCATCCTTTCCGGATCGGCGGGCCTTTCCGCCGTGTTCGACCCGTCGAAACCCGCAACCGTCACTGCATCCTATGGAAGCCTGCTGGTCAATGGATCCGCTTACGTTGCTCCAAGGGCGGGCCAGTTGGTTCCCCCGTTCGCCGCGGGGAGCAGGACCTCCTTTGTCGTCTCTGCAGCGGCAAGAATGGTTCCGACGGCGGGGTACGCGGCTCAAGGATCCACCCTGGGGGAACTGAAGCTCACGGGTTTCCGTCCCGTGTTCCGGTACACCGCTGTGTCCGCTCCATCCAGCAGCGGCCTGGTTGTCAAAGGCGCGACCATGAGCATCACAGCCGCATCGGGTTCTTTCAGCGGAAGTTTATCCACTCAGCACAACGCCCCGTTGCTGAGACGCATGTTCTACGGGGTCGTGCTCCGCTCGGAGGGGCCCCAGACGGTAGGGCCACTCGCGGTGGGAATGTCAACGGACGGACTGTTGATTTCCTTCGAGTAGGCGATGACCCGTGGCTCTGCATGGACAGTGACGGGCGACTCTTGGTTCGCAGTGGTGTTGGCAGCGGCTCTCTCTCTGGCCGCCACTTCCTGTAACCGCGGGGTTCCCCCCCCTGAACCAGCGGTGCCCGTAGCGGTTGAGACTCAGGTCCCCGGCAAAGTCGGAATGCACGATGTGAAACTCCCCCTCCGAGCGATCCGGCGGGGCGAGGAGATCCGAGGCGAAGCCGTCATCGCGCGGATTCAGATGGGAGCGGGAAAAAAAGGTGGGGGGCTTCTCGCGGTTTTGAGCCCGGCGCTCAGAGTGGATGGGGCCTCCGTCGAGACGGATGGAGAAAGCCTCGCGATTCTCGCTGACCTCCCGGTTGCCCTGAGAACTCTGGTGAAAATAGAATCCATCGAATTCCGCGGTCTGTTGGTGCGCTCGCGGGACGGCCGTTCCCTGATGGAATGCGCCAGCGCCAGCGTCGGCCGCGACGGATTTTGGGAAATGCGGCAGGTGCGCAGGAATGAGGGAGAGATAGAGGCGAACCTCCGCTGGAACCCGGCTGCCGACGCGGATGCCGCGCCGTAGCGGGAAGGTTAGTCCGGGCGTGGAGTCCGGCTCGGGGCGCCGTCCAACGCTTCAAAAAAACGGACGACAGCCCGCCGTACGCGTCGCCCATTTCACCCCGGGTCGGGCAGTCGCGCCGAGGTTTTGAGATCCATCGAGATTCGGGCTCTGTTTCAGAGTCCAACCGACCAGGAACAGGAGCGCGGACGCCTCGTCCGCGTTTGGCCTCCCAAACACGAAGGCTTTGATCCGGAGACAAGCGCCACGCGAAACCCTCAACTTTACCTGCATGGAGCCGGCAGACCTTCTGCGGAAAAATACTTGGAAAATCCCGAAGGCACAGCCTCTCCCGCATCAGGGCAGGCAGAACGCCACGTAGGCGTCGCCCGCACCGGATTTGCCGCCGACGCGGCCGCCTCCCGTCGAAGTCACAACCACAAACTGTTTTCCATCCACCTCATAAACTGCTGGCGCGGATGTGCCTGCAAACGGGAGCTTGGCCTCCCACAGCTGCCCGCCGCTGTCGGCGTCGAATGCGCGGATCTTTTCGTCCTGCGTTCCCGCGACAAACACCAAGCCGCCTGCCGTGACCGTCGCACCCCCCATATTCTGCGAACCGGTGATGGGAACCCCCTGTGCGGTGAGTTCCTCCAATTCGCCCAGTGGCACCCGCCATAGCGCCCTGCCGGTGTGCAAATCATAGCAGTTGAGCAGGCCCCAAGGCGGTTCGATGCCGGGGTACCCCTCGTGGTCGACGAGAAATTGGAAGCCGCCAAATCCGTAGTCCGGCACGCCGCCCTTTTCGGCTGCAGTGTTCCCTCTCTGATTGCGGCGGAAAAGATAGTCGAGGAGTTCGCCGCGTTCCGCGTCACTGAGCGCGAGGTTGGGGGGCATGAGACCCTTGCCGGCGCGGAGCAGCGCGAGCACGTCCCCGTCCCGCATACGCGTTTTCAACCCCATCAGGGGCGGCGCCACGCCAGCGCCCTCCCGTTTGGCGCCATGGCAGACCGCACAGTGGGCGCGATAATGCAACTCCCCGGGGGAGGGCGGTTGCTTCGGATCGCGTTCCTTTTCGTCGCTGGCGACCACCGTGATTTTCGAAACCCACCGGTTTGAGGTGACATACAGCCGGCCCGAGGGAACGTCCACCGCGCCGCCCGACCATTCCGCACCTCCACGGGTGCCGATGAACAGGGTGGGTTTGCCCTCCTCAAAGGGCTGGAAAAAGCCGTGGTTGCAGTGTTCGACCACCTTTTTCACGAATTCGTGCGCCTCCGGGGTGCGCCGGGTGATCATACCCGGGTCGAACTGCATCCGCGAAAGCGGTTCGGGCAGTTCGGGATCGGGCTGGTAGGTGGCCGTTACCTCACCGGGCAGACGCGACACCGGCGCGCGGCGGAGGCGGAGCGGGAAGACGGGCTTGCCCGTTCCCCGTTCGAGCAGAAGCAGATGGCCCGCCTTGGAGAGACTCGTGACGGCATCGATCTTGCGGCCGTTGCGTTCGACGGTGACCAGATTGGGCGGACCACAGACGTCCAGATCCCAGATGTCGTGGCGCACGTCCTGGGAATGCCAGCGGTAGGCGCCGGTCAGGGCGTCGAGGGCCAGCACGCAGTTGGAGTAGAGGTTGTCGCCCAACCGCCGCACACCCACCATGTCCGGCCGCGGAGCACCTACAGCGACGAACACCATCCCGCGCTTTTCATCGAGGGAGATGCCGCCCCAGCAGTCGGCGGAGCCGGCGTCCGGCCCCCATCCCGATCCCGTCGCCGGATCCTTCGCGACGGTCGAAAATTCCCAGAGGAGTTTTCCGTCGCGTACGTCGTAGCCGAAGACGCTCCCGCGAAAGCCGCCCACGACGAACACGTTTTGGTATACAACGCCGCTGATGGTCGCACCCTTCGGAATCGGGGTGCGCCCCTCCTCCCCAAACTCCGCGATCGCGCGGCCCGTCTCCGGGTCCACCGCGTAGATCCAGTCGCCGGAACCGAACAACAGGCGGCGGCGCTGGGTGGCATTCCCCGGCCAGTAGACCAGGCCGCGGCGCGCCACGGCGTCTTCGAGTCGCATTCGCTCGGGCTTGGGGACTTGGAAACGCCATTGTTCCGTCCCTGTGCGTGCGTTGACCGCCACGAGCGCAAGGCCGGGCGTGGGCGCGAAGAGGACTCCGTCGACAATGACCGGGGTGCACTGGATGTTCGCCGCCCCGTCGCCGGAGCGGAAGGTCCACGCGTGGCGAAGGCTGGCGACATTGTCGCGGTGAATCTGCCGGAGGCTGGAGTAGCGGCGCGAACCGCTGTCCCCCTGAGAGCGCGCCCAGCCCGAAAAGGGAGTCCAGTCGACGGGTGCCACCGGGGAGATTTCCGCGTCCTCGACGGCCGGAATGGTTTGGAATTCGGGCAGTGCGGCGCGCGCGGCGGCATCCCCCACGTCCGCCGCGGCGGCGGGCCCGGCGCAGTGAAGGAGGAGCACGGCGAGGCCTGAATGGAGCAAGCAGAGGGTGCGGAGAGGCTGCATAAGTTTGATCGGCCGGACCGTTGTCAGGGAGTTGCTGGTGACGGGTTTGCTCAGCGTTTCAGACTGTGGCGTTGGGTTGACTTGGGCCTGTCATCGGCGTCCGCGGTTACGGTCACCGCCCAGGCAGGGAAGGGGCGGGACGGACCGGCGGTGGCGTTCCATAGGATCCGGTTGAGGACCTCCTCCGGGACGCGGTCGGCCTCGTGGAAGTTCAGCTTTGCAGATGCCAGCGCATCGCGCCGGAGCACCGGATGGACGTGCGCCTTGGCGGGCGGATTCATCTGGTCGAGCGGAACGTTGGAAGGGACTGCTTTGTACGGGGTCAGGTCCGGCGCGCTGGTGAAGCATTCGCGCATGGGTTCCGCGCTGGCGTCGAACTGGTTCATCGGCCGGACCCCGAGCACCTGCTCAATAGTGCGTATCATGCTGGTGGTGTTGTACTGGGTGGACACCACCGCCCCGCGCTTGGTGTAGGGGCTGATGCAAAAGGCCGTCGTCCGGTAACCGCTGACGTGGTCCCAGCCGGCCTGCGGGTCGTCTTCGATGGCGAGGATGAGCGTCTCCGGCCAGAACCGGCTGTGGCTGACAGCCTCCACGATCCTCCCGAACGCCAGGTCGTTGTCTGCCACGCAGGCGGCGGGGGTGGGATGGCCCGGGCTGGTCCCGCTGGTGTGGTCGTTGGGCAGGCAGATGAACATCAGCTCAGGCATCACCCCCGCAGCCTCGAATTGTCTGAGCTCCTTGATAAAGTAATCCGCCCGATACTGGTCTGGGACGGACATGTTCCAGCCTACGTATTCCCTCGCGGTGTGGGGCTTGAGTGAAACGACCTCGGTTTCGCAGCCGAAGCTAACCTCGTTGGACTCGCCCTTCCAAGTTTTGTAGCAGGCGGTGAAGTTTGGGGCGCCCTTTTTCCCCGGCTCGCGCCATTTCACAACGGGTGCCGCAAACTCGCCAAAGTTGCGCAGGGTCTTCCCGTGCTTGAGGATATTGTCCCACAGAAAGCCCGCGGGCGAATACGCGAGCGCGTCGTAACCGTTTTCGTCCATCCCGTCCGGGTAGCTGCGCGGGAAACCGGCGAACGACTTTTCCATGTAGTCGGTGGCGTAGGCCGTCGTGGACCAGAGGTGGCCGTCGGCGCTGAGGATTCCCGAGCAGTAAGTGTTGTCGAGCAGCACGAACTCCCGCGCAATCTTGTGGAGGTTGGGCGTGATTTCCCTGCCGAAAATGCAGAGGTCGGGCTGGCCGTTGCCGCGGGGTTCGTCGCCGAAAACCTGATCGTAGGTGCGGTTCTCTTTGATGATGTATATGACGTGCTTGAACACGCTGGGTTCACCGATACGTTCCGGAATCGGCGCGGGACTCATCCCGGCCCGCGCGGGTTGCTGCGAGGCGAGAATCGCGTCCCTGCGTAGGTTGCGCGAGACGGCCTCGGAAAGTGCGGGCAACTCCCGGGCCGACGGGAGCGGCACGAGCGAAAGCGTGCCGTTGTGGTGGTGGGAGTTGAAACCCTCGGCTCCACCGGCGCCCTTTTTCATGTGGGAGGGCATGCCCTTGATGTTGGCGACGATGAGTTGTTTGCGGCCGGCGTCGTAGGTGAGCGCGCCCGGAAACCAGCCCACAGGGAACAGGCCGGTGAGTTGGGACTCCTTGTCGGCCGGGTCGAAGCGGATCACCGCGATGGCGTTCTGGGTGCCGTTGGCGGCGTAGAGGGTGAGGCCGTCGGGAGCGAAGGCGAGCGCGTTGGGCGAGGCGCCCAACAGGTCCGCCGGGCTCGGTTTGGTCCAGATCGTCTCCACGAGCGCGTCGGAGCGCGTGTCGATCACGCTCAGGCAATCGGCCCCGGCGTTGGCGCAGACCAGGTAACGGCCGTTCGGGGAGAGCGCGAGGGCGGACGAATGGATCCCAGTCAGGATTTCACGGTGCGGTCCGGGCTTGCCTTCGCTTAAATCCAACACGCTTACCGAACCCTCCGATGCTACAAAACGCACGGAATCCACCCGCACCTTGGTGCCGCGTCCGGCGTGGGCATGGAGGTCGCCTTCCCCTGGTCGCCGGCCGCCCCAGTTGCTTACATACGCTTTGTTCCCGACGACCTCGACATCATAGGGCGCCACCCCCACGTCGAAGCTACGCAGTACGCGTCCTGAATCCGGGTCAAGCTCAAGGAGTTGGTTGGAGAGGTTGGCGCAGACGTAGAGGCGTTTGCCGTCCTTTCGAAAGGCGAGGCCCGCGGGAATTTCCTGTTTGCGGCGCGGCGCGTTGGATTGGGGCAGGGCGATCGAGTGGGAGGCCTGGACCGATCCGTCCTGCGCAACGTTGAAAACCTTGATGCTGCCGTTGACGTTGCTGAAGAAGACCCGCTTCCCGTCCGGTGCGTACAACAGGCCCGTGTAGCTCATCTGGCCCTTGGCGTCGGGCTTGAGGATGCGGTCGGAGGTGGCATCCGGCTGGGGCTCGCGGACGTCCTCCGAGGGAAGAAGCACCCGCTGCAGGATCTCGCCCGAGGCGGGATCGAGCACGAGCAGTTCGCTGGTTTTGCCGGAGACAAGCAGCCGCCTTCCATCAGGTGAAAGCGCCAGCGCCTGCGGGCGCAAGCCGGTTAGTTCGACCTGGTGGCCCAGGGGCGTGAGGGTCTGGTTGACAGGAGTGACACTGCGTTGTGCGTTCTTGTGGCCAACGGTTTCACGGTTTTCCGCCGCGGTGGCGGCATTCGATGAAAGCAAGGCGCATGCACCGAGGGCGAGCAGGGTTCCGGTCAAAGGGGGGCGGTCCATCCCAGCAGGAAAGCAGAACGCGTGCGAAATCCCTCTCAAATCATCCGGGATCGCAGGGATCCGACTTCGCCCGTGAGCTTTGTTTTGGTCCCGACGCCGACGCACGTCTCCCTCTCCGCGTTTCCGTCTGAGCTTGCGCCTTTGGGTTCAGTCAAGTTCCGGGCGCGTGGCGCTCTCCAAGAGCGCCCCAAGCGCTGCGCAAAGGACGGTGCCGCGGTGGACGCGCACGCGGAAGGGGGTCTCCAGCGGCGGCTGTCGTCTTAACA
>JBILKV010000102.1:0-14888 GCA_044376515.1 Chthoniobacteraceae bacterium
TGGTCCGGGCGCGAAACAGGAGACTTTTGACCGAGCCAACCGAAACCCCGAGGATCCCGGCGATCTCCTCGTAGGAAAGGTCCTCGTAGCGGCGCAGGACGATGGCGGTGCGCTGGTTTTCGGGAAGTTTTTGAAGCGCAGCGTCAATGGCCTCGTGAAGTTCGCGCTCGATGAGGGCGGCGTCGGGATGCGACGCGCCGGGAGCCATGGGCGCGTCGAAAGGCAGGCGTCCCTCCTCCTCGGAAGCGTTGATTGAAACGGTGGGATGGCGGTGTCGGTAACGGAGTTCGTTAAGGAACAGGTTGCGGGCGATCGTGAGGAGCCAGGTGGAGAGCCTGGCCGAAGGTTCGTACCGGTGGGCGGATTTCCAAACCCGCACAAAGACCTCATGGGCCAACTCCTCCGGATCGAAGGCGGGCCCGGCCATGCGGGCGAGGGCCGCCGCGATCCGGCTTTGGTAGGCGAAGATCAGGGAGCGGAAGGCCTCGGTGTCCCCTTTTTGGACACGCCTCATCAATTCGGCGTCGCGCAGGCGCGTGTCCTCCAGTTCCGGTTGGATATCAGCGGGGGGTGGCATCAGGGCAGCGGGACTTTCTCACCGAAAACAGCGCGAGACTACGCGAGGGAAGTTGAAAACCACTCCAAAAACTCCGCAGCAGACCGCCGTCACGCCCCAAGAAACCGGTGCGGGCCTCCGGCGGCGGTCGGCACGCGGCAAAGGCCGCGTGTCTTGAGGCATCGAGAGCTTTTGGGGCGGCATGTCTGGAACCTTTAGAGGGGAGCTTCCTCCCCGGTTGGAATCCGGCGTGTGACAGGATTGTCACAGTCAGGGCCTTGAGTGATGGTGGGGTGTCGTTTCATCTCAGAAACAGAGAACACCGCCGAGGGATTTTTGTCTCACGCCGCCTGCCGTTCGTGGCAGGACAGTGAGGAGGAAGACTCCAGCAACCGGGCCTGAAAACAAACGCTTTGACTTTTCCATGACATTTCCGACCGCAGCCGTGCACAAAAAGATCCTGGTAGCTGACGACGAACCTGACGTCCTCAGCCTCGTGTCGCTCAACCTGCAGCGCGCCGGTTTCGATGTGCTCAAGGCTGAGGACGGCGAAAGCGCCCTGCGGATCGCCCGAGAACAGGCGCCCGCCTTGGTGGTGCTGGACCTGATGATGCCCGGACTGAGTGGGCTGGACGTCGCCAAACAACTCAAGCAGGACCCCAAAACGGCCCGGATCCCGATCCTGATGCTCACGGCCCGAGCCGACGAGGTGGACCGGATCGTGGGCCTCGAACTCGGCGCTGACGACTATGTGACCAAGCCCTTCAGCCCCCGGGAAATCGTCCTTCGGGTGCAGTCGGTGTTGCGCAGAGTGGAAGCGCCCGTGGAAAAAGTGGAAACCTTGGAGATTGGCGCAATCCGGATCGACCGGACCCGGCACGAGGTGTTCATCCACGGGGAACGCGAGGAGTTTACAGCAACGGAGTTCAAGTTGTTGAGCGTCCTCATGGAACGGTGCGGCCGGTTGCAGAGCCGCGAGGTCCTTCTCAACGACGTCTGGGGTTACGAAAGCGTCATCGATACGCGAACCGTTGACACCCATATCCGGCGGCTTCGCGACAAGCTGGGAACCGAAGCCCGCCTGATCGATACCGTTCGCGGGTTCGGCTACCGCATGGTGACCCCCTAGCTTTCCGAGACGACGCATGGGTGCCGGGACTGCATGGTTTTTGGGGGCGGGTTTTCTGGTCAGCGCCCTGGGCTGGGGCTGGCAGAGAATCCGCGCGCGGCGCCGACTCGAGCGCGTCGGCCGCGTGTTGGATGTGCTTGCGGAGGGGCATCCCGGCGAGGCCGCACTTTCAATCGCGCGCGCCGACCCAGGGCTTGAGGAACTCACGGGCAGCCTCGAACGCGTTTGCGCCGCACGGGGCGCCCTGCTGCAGCGGATCGAGCACGAGGAGTTCAGTCTGAAAACCATGCTCTCCAGTATGGAGGAGGGCGTGGTGGTGGTGGACGCGCGCCAGAAAATCCGTGTGGCCAACCCGGCTTTTGTTTCCGGATTCGGACTGACCAAGGATCCGATAGGCCGCTCGATTCTGGAAGCCCTTGGGGAACCGGAGGTGCACCGCCTGCTGCTCGAAACGCTGGAAACCAACACCGTGCAGCAAAGGCACCTGGAGATGGCTCCCGGCAAGGGCGTGCGTTTCGTCACCCTGCGTGCGGTGCCCATGAACCAGATCGAAGGACGGCCCGGAGTGTTGGCGGTGTTCCGCGATGTGACCCGGTTGCACGCCCTCGAGCAGGTCCGGCGGGAGTTTGTGGCGAACGTTTCCCACGAACTGCGCACCCCGCTGGCAATCTTCCATGGCTATGTGGAAAATCTCCTTGAATTCCCGGACCTCCCCAAACCCGAGAGGGTGGAGATCTATTCCACTCTGATGCGCCACTCCAAACGCCTCAACGCCTTGGTGGAGGACCTGCTAAGCCTCGCCCGTCTGGAGGCGCGAAAGGAACATTTTGTCTGGGAGGTGCTGGCTCCGGGCCCGTTCGTCGCCAAAACACTGCAGGACTGGAACGTCCGCGCCGTGGACCGGGAGGTGCGGACCCTCCTCGATGTGGCCCCCGGCCTCCCTGAAATCCGGCTGGATCGCCGCCGGATCGAGCAGGTGCTCTACAACCTCTTGGAAAACGCCCTCAAACACACCCCTGCCGCCGGGGCCGAAATCCGCGTCCGGGTCCAACCGGTGGAGGAACGGTGGATTTCCTTCGCAGTAGAGGACAACGGGACGGGGATTGCACCGCGAGACCTGCCTCACATTTTTGAAAGGTTCTACCGGGCGGACAAGGCGCGTACCGCCTTGGGAGGCTGGCGCAACGCGGCGCACAGCACGGGCCTGGGCCTCTCGATCGTCAAACACATCGTGGCGGCGCACGGCGGGGAGGTCGGTGCGGAGAGCGTTCAGGGAAGAGGTGCCCGCGTCTGGTTCAAGCTTCCCACGGAGGCTCCCGAAGCCGCACCGGCGGCCGGGCAAACGGGCCGAACTGCGATCCCCGCAGAGGCCCGCATGGCGGTTGCTGGAGCAGTTCTCACGGAGTAATCCCGTTTTTTGTGCGCTCCTGGTGCCCGCAGCCCCATCCAAGCGGGTAAGATGCCTGCTCCACTCTCCACCGCTCTTGGTCAGGAAACCAGAAAGTGGGCATCCTGCCTGCCTACCTCGTCCAAACATGCAAGCTGCATGTTCCACTCCTGCCGATGGAGCCGCTCGTCAGCACAACGCTCTCAATCTGCGGTGCCCCCCAACGCAGTTTGGGGCGCTGAATCCGTCAACCGTATCCGCAGAGATGGCGGCTCTCTGGTGGCCCTCCCAAAGTGGCTCAGCCAGGCTCTTGGACAGACTCCAGAGGCCCCGTCCCTTTCGCGATCTAGGATCCAGCGGGCAACAAGCGGCTGTTTTTCACCAACCCCCTCGCGGCTCACTTCCGGGTGGTGACGAACGTGCGCGTGTGCCCCGTGGAGGGAACCGAAATGGTGTAGGACGCGGCGTCGGGACTCACCGCACATTCCACCCCGTGGGCCTCGCATTCTTTTCCTAGGTCCCCGTGGTTGGCGATGTGCGCCTTGGGCGCGTTGAGCACTCCGCCCCCGGCAAGGTTCTCGTGGATCTGATACATGGCTTGGAGACCGGGGACGGCACCGAGGGCGTCCATCGCGCTCCGGCTGGTTCCCTTTCGCGGGCCGTTGTTCATCACCGAAACGGTGGGGGCCAGGCTCTTGACCAAAGTCGGGTGGTTGCTCACGTCCAGTCCGTGGTGGTTGACCTGGTAAACATCCACCTTCCCCACGAGGTTTTTGGGGCAAACCAGCTTTTCCTCGGCGTTCCAAGTCAGATCGCCCCCGTCGAAGAAGCGGAAGTCCCCAAACTGCAGCACTAACACCACACTGTTGGCGTTGTCCGAGGTGTCGACGGGCTTTTGAGCCACCCCGCCGCAGTCGGTGTTGTCAGCGGGAGATTGCCCTCCGGCGTCCGCATATTTTTGGTTCGCTGCGAGGCAGCGGAGCGAGAGCTTCGGTGCGTCCGAGCGGACACTCTGCCGAAGCGGGATGAAGTCCCCCGCCCCCAATTGCACGCGCTTGCCGACTTTGGCTTCGCGATAAGGTGCGCTGCTCACCGCCCAGAGTTTTGGATTCGCCCCCGCGTCAGGCGGTTGGTCCGGCAACCCCTTGTCGTAAAGCGTCCCCACTGGCATGAGCTCGGCCAAGTCCGCCACGCCGCCGAAATGGTCGATGTGAAAGTGGGTCACCACCAGATGGTCGATGCGTTGCAGTCCGGCTGCCTTGGCCGCCTTGAAGATGCGCCCGGCGTCCCGTCGATCCGGGTTGCCGGCGTCGATTAACACCGACTCCCCCTCCGGAGTGAGCAGCAGGGTGGAACCGCCCCCCTCGGAATCGATCCAGTGAATTTCAAGTGGCCTGCCTGCTGCCACAGCAGGTGTGGGCGCGACGGTAAGGCACCAAAGGACGGAGGCGGCAATCCAGGGAATCAGGGGGTGTTTTTTCATTTTCAGGAACGGCTTTCGACGGGCTTGCCCGCCAAAACTTCCCAAGAATTGCGCCGAACCCATCCGGGTCAACCTCCAAAAAGACATCGAACCGGCGCCTTCAAGGGACCAAGCCAACCCGGCTCTCGAGCCAAAAACGGCTTCAAAAGCCCGCCGCGGCGGAGCAAAACCCACTAAGGGTTTCCCCCCTAGGGAATAGGCTTCCACGTGGAATGCCCCCCGGGAAAAATCCTAACACTCTTGTGCGCCTCCCTGTCCGTCGCCGCCGGCGCCGGTTGTTCCCGAGCGATCTACCGGCAGCGGGCCGACAAGGAGGTTTACTCCGCCATTCACTCCAAAGAGGAGCGGCTTCTCGCTGAAATCCCGTTGCGGGCCGAGGGCATCGCACCATTCGAAGATTCGCGCTTTTTCGATCCGTTTGATCCGGACAACACGCCGATGCCGCCGGACGATCCCCAGTCGCATGAACTGATGGAGAAGGTGGGAGGGCACTCCGGTTCTCAAAAATGGAGGCAGGCGGGAGAGCCCGCCGCGGTGCAATCGAGTGCGTGGAGGAGGATTTTGACTCAGGGGCAGGATGGGCAGGAGGGACCGGTGGTGCTCAACCTCAAGAACGTCGTCCGCCTAGGCATCCACAACTCGCGGGATTTTCAGAGGGAGCGGGAGGATTTGTACCTATCGGCACTGGATTTGACCTTCGAGCGGTTCCAGTTTTCGCCACGGTTTGCCCTCGGGCAGAGGGGCGGCGCTGAAACGCGCGGAGAAAAGGCTTCCTCGCGGGCGGACCAAGACCAAGCCTCCCTGCTGACCGACGGGAGCGTACGGATGCTGACAGCGACCGGAGGCGACCTGCTGGCCTCCTTCGCAAACGCCTTCGTCTGGGACGTCAAGAACGCGCGGGTGTCCGAAACGGCCTCCACCCTGCTGAATTTCAGCCTCGTCCAACCGCTTCTCCGGCTCGGCGGCAGGATCCGTGTGCTGGAAAACCTCACCCAGTCGGAGAGGACGCTACTGGCCAATGTGCGCCAGATGCAGCAATACCAGCACGGTTACTTTCTGAGGCTTGCAGCGGGCCGAGGACCAGGCGAGGGCCCTTCGCGCGGAGGAGCGGTGGGCGCGGCGGGACTGGGGTTGGCCGCGGGAAACCCTAGCGGCAGCACAGTGGCACCGAGGGCAGATGGCTTCATGGGCCTGTTGGAGGAAGCACAACGCATCGAAAATCTGGAAGCGAACGTGGCGCGTCTCAGGGAGAGCATGGAACAGCTTGCCGCCGCCTTCGACGCGGGGCGTCTGGGCAGCCGCCTACAGGTGGATCAGGCGCGGCTGGCTCTTTTCAACGGCCAAAGCAGCCTTCTGACGGCGAAAGCCGCCTACCAAACCAGGCTGGACACCTTTAAGATCGAGTTGGGCTTGCCGCCGGACATTCCGATCTCGGTCGCGGACCCCTTCCTCGCCCGGTTCAGCACAACCAACCCGGAGGCGACCGCCATGGACCGGCGGTTGGCAAAGATTCAGGGCCGCCTTCGCGCAGGCGATCAAGAGGCGGAACTCCCAGAACTGAACCGGTTGGCAGGCGAACTGGAGGATCTCTTCCCAGCGTATGACAAACTGATGCAGAGTGCGGGCAAGGATATCGACGCCCTCCGTGCCGGCCTCCCCCACAGGCAGAACCAGCTGGAGGCGCTGCTCAAACGGGGGCTGACCGCCGAGCTGGGCGTCGAGCCAAGCGCACTCGAACCTTCCGCGCTCCGGGGCCGCGTGGAGCTCTACGGCAAGCGTACCGGCCAGAACGCGGAGTCCCTCGCCGAACTCAAGTCCAGCCTCCGGGAACTGAAGGCCGCCCTGGGCGACATGACGCGGGAAAAAGCGCGGGCCGAGCTTCGGGACATGAGCGGCGATTTCTCCGGACTGCTCCTGTCCATCTCGCTGACCCAGACGGCCGTCCGGTTGGAGTCCGCGACGCTGCCGGAGGTGACGATTTCCGAGGAGGACGCCGTGGCGATCGCCCGCGAAAACCGGTTGGACTGGATGAACGCCCGGGCGCGTCTGGTGGATGCTTGGCGGAAGGTGGAATTCCACGCCAACGCCCTGAAAAGCGGCCTGACATTCACGGCGGACGGCGGCTTCGGCACCGTGCAGAACAAGGCGGCCGGCTTCGACGCCCGCACCGGGGTCGCCCGCATCGGCCTACGTTTTGACACGCCGCTCAACCGGTTGGCCGAGCGCAACGACTACCGGGAAGCCCAGATCGACTACCAGCGTGCCCGCCGGGATTACATGCTCTTTGAAGACAGGATCTCCCAGAGCCTGCGCAATACACTCCGGATCATCGACGTTTCCCAGCTCAACTTCGAACTACGCCGGGCCGCCGTGCAGGTGGCCATTTCGCAGGTGGACCTGGCAAGGCTCCGTCTGGAGGAACCCCCGCGACCGGGGGTGGTCGCACAGATCGGAGCGACCACAGCACGCGACTTGGTCTCGGCGCTCAACGACCTTTTGGCCGCCCAGAACGACTTCCTCAGCATGCGCACCGGTTACGAAGTCCTCCGGCTTGTGCTGGACTTTGAGACCGGCACCATGCAAACCGACGCCGACGGCCTCTGGCTGGACCCCGGCGCAATCACGGCGGCACGTCTCAAAAATCGCGCGCCACGCTGGCAACCCTCCAACCTGCCGGCCTCCGCCCCGACCGCCTCCATTTCGCCCTCGCCGTCCAAGGACCGCGTGGTGCACACTCTTGCTTTCCGACAGGAACTGTCCCCCACAGTCCGATGAACGCCACCCCCAAAAAATGGATCACGCGTCCCGTGGTCAAGACGATCGCGGGCCTGCTCCTGCTCGGTTCCGGAATTAGCTACGCCATCTTCCGCACCAAACCGGCCGCGTCTGCCTCCCCGGCCGCCAAGATTATCGCGGAAACGCCCCCGATGACCGCCTCGGCGGCGCATGCCTCCTTCCTGCAGGAGGTCTTGGAGCGAGGGGAAGTCTCCAGCTCCAGCAATGTGGAGGTGCGCTGTCAGGTGCAGTCCAAGGCGCTGACAGGGACCCCGATCTTGGAAATCGTCCCCGAAGGCACGTATGTGAAAGAGGGGGATTTCCTGCTGCGGCTGGACGACTCGGCCCTTCAGGGAGATCTCGTGCAGCAGCAGATCGCCTGCAACAGCAGCCGGGCGCTCGAGATCGAGGGGTTGGCGGACTTTGAGGCGGCCAAGCTGGCGCTGGAGGAATATGAGTCGGGCACCTTTTTGCAGGAGAAGGGCGTGATGGAGAGCGAGCGCTTTGTCGCCCAGGAAAACCTGCGCCGCGCCGAGGAGTACCTCCGCTACAGCATGCGTCTGGCGGATCGCGGCTATGTGACCGGGGTGCAATTGGAGGCGGATCGTTTTGCGGTGGAGAAGGCGCGCAAGGAACTGGAGAACTCGAAAACGAAGCTCGAAGTGCTCCACCGCTTCACAAAGCTCAAGACCACCAACCGCCTTAAAGCGAACGTGGAAACCGCCGAGGCGCGTTGGCGCTCGCGCCAAAACAGCCACAACCTCGACGAGGAACGCCTCAAGGCTTTGGAAGACCAACTCGCCAAGTGCCAAATCCTGGCGCCGACTTCCGGACAGGTGGTGTACGCGAATCTTGCCTCGGGTGAACCCCTCATCGCCGAGGGCAAGCCCGTACGGGAGCGTCAGGTCATCGTCAGGCTGCCCGACCCGAAACGGATGCAGGTCCTCGCCCGGATCAATGAATCCAGAATCGACCGCGTCAAGGTCGGCATGACCGCCAAAATCCGCATGGACGCATTTCCGAACACCGTGCTCAACGGCACCGTCCGTTCCGTGAGCGAGTATCCCCTGCCCACGGCGAGTCCCTACAGCACGATCAAGGAGTACGGCGCGGAGATCAACATCGACGACGCCCCGCCGGGGGCGCGTTCCGGCATGACCGCGCAGGCGGCCATCGAGGTGGAGCGGCTCGAGAACGTGCTCCAAGTGCCCGTCCAGTCGGTGTTGGAGCGGGGCAAACGCTTCTTCTGCGTGGTGGAGTCCGACGGCGAGATCGCCGCCAAGGAGGTGAAGGTCGGCTCGGCCAACGAACAGTACGTGGTCATCGCTTCGGGGCTTGAGGAGGGCGAACAGGTGGTGCTCGCCCCGCAAGTGTTCGAATCCAAGCTTGCCCTTCCGAAGGTCGCCAAAAAAAGCGACCCGGCGGGATCGCGCGCAGGCGGGCGCGGCAAGCCTCCCCAGTTGGCAGACGCCGCCCGTTGATGCCGAAACGGGTCTTTCGCGCATGACGCCAGCAATCCGGCTCCACCAGATCACCAAAAGCTACGACCTGGCCGGTGAACCCTTGCAGGTGCTCAAGGGCATCGACCTGGAGGTACCCGAGGGCGATTACATCGCCATCATGGGGCCTTCAGGTTCGGGCAAAAGCACCCTCCTCAATCTGTTGGGATGCCTCGACCAACCCACTTCGGGGGACTTTTATCTCGGCTCGGACAATGTCGCCCACCTCGACGACGACCATCTCGCGTTCATCCGCTCCTCTCGGATCGGCTTTGTCTTCCAGTCTTACAATCTCATCCCGCAGCTCACCGTCAGCGAAAACATCGAATGCCCCCTGGGCTACCAGGGGCCGATCACCGAGGAAGGGCGTTCGCATTGCCTGTCGCTCGCGGAACTGGTGGGGCTTGGCCACAGGCTCACCCACCGGCCCCCGCAGCTTTCCGGTGGCCAGCAACAGCGCGCTGGAATCGCCCGCGCCCTCGCCAACTCCCCGCGCTACATCCTCGCCGACGAACCCACCGGCAACCTCGATTCGGTCACCTCGGGTGAGATTCTTGCCCTTTTGGAGAACCTCAATCAGGCGGGGAAAACCATCCTGCTGGTCACCCACGAGGAGGAGGTCGCCGCCCACGCACGGCGCATCGTCCGCCTGCGCGACGGCCTGATCCAGTCTGACGTCCGCCTTCGTCCCGTGGCCACGGAGCCCGGCACGGAACCGCCCCCGTCGCCGCTCGAGACCGGGGCGGCCGGCGCGCTGGATCTGGTCAAACGCACGGCGCGGCTGGGGATGAAAAACCTGCTACTGCACCCGCTCCGGTCGCTGTTGACCATTTTGGGCATCTTCATCGGGGTCGCCAGCGTCATCTGGTTGCTGGCCATCGGCGAGGGCATCAGCGCGAAGGCCCAACAACAGATCGCCGAACTCGGCGCCAACAACATCATCCTCACCACCGTCCTGCCGCCCCCGCAGCAGACGGGTACCAAATACTACCGCTACGGAGTCACCCGGGATGACTACGAAAACCTGCGGGCCACCGTGCCGCTCATCGAGCGGATCATCCCGGTTCGAGAGCAGCTCAAACGGGTGTTCTCCTACGGCCCGCGCCAGTTTTACGGCCGTTTGCTCGGCTCCACCCCCGATTATCTCACCCTCTACAAAATGGAGGTCGAGCGCGGACATTTCATCACCGCAACCGACGTGGACCAGGCCCACAAGGTCTGCGTGCTTTCCCCCGAGGGCGCCACCGACCTGTTCGGTTACGAGGACCCCATTGGAAGGGCCATCCACATTGGCGCGGATTTTTACACAGTCATCGGCGTGCTCCGCAGCCGGCGTAGCGTCGCCGAAATCCCCGGAGCCCGGGCCAAACAGGAATTCTCCCGGGACGTCTACATTCCAATCACGACAATGTGGGCGCGCACCTACGACATTTACGGCAAGACTGAGAGCGGGGTGCCGATTGTCTCCCAGGTCACGCTCGAGATATCGGATCCCAGTCAGGTGCTTGAGACGGCCGAGGTGGTGCGCCGCGCCTTGGCCCGCACCCACCGCGCGGAGGACTACAGCATCACCGTCCCGCTCGAATTGCTCGAGCAGGCACGCAACACGCGGCTGATGTTCATCGCCATGATGGGGCTTGTGGCGGCCATTTCGCTGGTGGTCGGCGGGATCGGGATCATGAACATCATGCTGGCGACCGTCACCGAGCGCACGCGCGAGATCGGAATCCGGCGCGCCATCGGGGCCCGGAGACGCGACATCACCCGCCAGTTTCTTGTCGAGACGGTCGTGCTCTCCATCGGTGGGGGCCTCACGGGGGCCATTGGGGGGCTCGCCTGCGGACCCGCATTCGCGCTGGCCATGTCAGCGATGCAATCGCTTTTTCCCCATGCAATGGCAGCCCTCCCGGAGGTGGTGCGCACCATGGTCCCGATCATCGTACCGTGGTCGTTGCCGCTGGCCTTTGGCATCTCGGTGGCCATCGGGATTGTCTTTGGGTTGTACCCCGCAAAACGGGCGGCACTGATGAACCCCATCGAGGCGCTCAGGCACGTCACCTAGACGCGCAAGGTCCGCTCACCTCCCGCTCACCTCCCGCTCACCTCCCGCTCACCTCCCGCTCACCTCCCGCTCACCTCCCGCTCACCTCCCGCTCACCTCCCGCTCACCTCCCGCTCACCTGACTCGCCCACAGGGAAGCATTCCGCTCCAGCGAGACCTGGAACCCTTCCGGACCCGCGTCCAACCAGGCCACCCAGACCAGCGTCATGCAGGCAAGCACGACGGCCCACAACAGGGCTCTCAACAAAAACAAGACCATTTCCCCTTTCGCTGGGTCGTCCGGAAGCCTCCCCGCGGAAAACGCAGCCGTCTAAAGCTTGGAATGGCTGCCATCGCAGAGGACACCGTTGGCACTGTGTTTGCAGCCGCAGAAGTACACCTTCCCGCTTTTCTCCGCGGTGTACGCCTTGGAACTCATGCCGCTACCCTTGTGCGAGCCGTCGCAAAAAGGTTGGTTCGGGCTCAGGCCGCACGAACACCAGTAGTAGGTCTTTCCGGCTTCCACCTCGACCACACAGGGACTTTTCTGGGCAATTTTTGGGACGCTCATATCGGTTACCTACTGCCAAAAACCAGTCCCGGCAAGACCCGCCGCTCGCAACTCATCAGAGCCGCATTTTTTGAGCGCCAACGGGCAGGTCATGGAGCGTTCACCCGCATCTTTGGACTCCGAATCTGTCGCGTAAAACTCAGCAAATTCGGACCCCAAACGAATGCCCGGACACGGATCACTCTAATGAAAAAAGACGGTTTCTCAAAAAAATTCAGCCCTCTCCTCCGCCCCGCTAACGCACCGACGCGCCACGGCGCATCACCTCCCGAAGGACGGCGCCAAACGCAGGGGCACCGCCCCCCTACCACCCGCTATCCGCAAGCGGGCCACGCTGCGCGCCCCCCCGAACCGCTGCTCGCCAGACAAGGCAAATCCCAGAGTTTATTATTTTGCTAAAATCATTAAATACTTTGTCTTACGCAAATCTCATCCCCGTTGAGATTGCATTCAAACTTCGCCCGGCGTTCCCTCGCGGGACACCCACCGCCCCGCCCCACCGGGGTGCAGAAATCCCTGCCGCCCAAGCCAGCCAGCCTCCCCTCCGTCCCGCCCTTGCGAGCACTATTAGAAAGCTACAGCGCAAGCAACGAAGGGGTGTCCAAAAAACGCCAGCGAAACTTTCCTACTTGTCATTTTGAAACACTTTTGTGACAAATTAACCAACGATCGGTATACGGTCTCGCACCCCCCAGCCGCGTGACTCGCTTTGAGCCGCAACGCGAGGAGGTGTTTTCAACCAAAACAAACACACATCATGTTGAACAAATACACAGTCCAGTTGATGGCTCTCGGAATCGTTGGTTCCTTTGCAGCCACCGCCGTTGCAGAAGACTCCGCGCTCATCGACGCGCTCGTGAAGAAAGGCGTTCTTAAAACGAAGGAAGCCGAACAGATCCGTGCTGAAGCCGCAAAGAGCAAGCAAAGCTCCACCGGCAAGCTGAACTTGGACTCCTCCGTCAAGAGCCTCACGCTCTCCGGAGACTTCCGTGTGCGTTACAACTATGCGTCTGGGACGGGTCGTGACCCAATGTCGGGGCAGGGAACCGGAGACAATGTAGGCGTACCTGCAGGTAACTCTACACACAACACGTTCTACGACACGCGTCTCCGGATCAATGCGGACTACAAATTGTCCGATGATTTCTACGCTGGTTTTGGACTTCGTACCCGGCAGGACCAGAGAAACGACAACGTTTTGATGGGTAGCTCTAACGCCATGGGAGCGGGCGGAAGTGATTTCGGTATCGGTATTTACCGCGCTTTCTTGGGTTGGCACCCAGTGGAAGGCGTTGAACTGGTCGCGGGCGCTCAGAAAAATCCGTTCTACACCACCGATCTGGTGTGGGATGTGGATTACAACCCCATTGGATTCAGCCAGAAGATCGATTTAGACAAAACACTTGGTGTTTCCGGCATCGAACTCTCGCTTGTGTCTGGGCAGTTCATTCTCCAGAATAACGACGAAAATAATGCGGCTACGCCGGCGAGTCTCAACAACAACAGAGATGCTTTCCTATGGCAGACGCAGTTGGTTGCAGGTATCGACCTAGGTGCAGCCAAGCTGACGGTTGCCCCTGGATACTTGGCCAGCAACGCTGGAGCAGCGGGTGCAGCCACCAATGGGCTGACGGACTCCAACAACGTACAGGTTCTCCTCATTCCAGGTGACGTCACCGGTGAAATTGCAGGTCTCAAAGCCAAGTTCGAGTGGGATTTTGCCTATAATTTTGAAGGGCGCGACCGTTCAGGACTCGGAACGTCTTCTAAAGGCACCGATCGTCTTGCTTGGTTGGTTGGCGCACGTTTAGGTGAAAACAAGAAGCAAGGGGATTTCTCCGTTCTGGCGAATTACCGCCAAACCGGTCAGGGTGCACTGCCCCAGAACTTGAGCGATAACGAAATCGGATTCGGGAACAGCCGGAACGTCGGGGCGCTCAAAGTCGGTGCTGCCTACAGCTTGAGCGATTCTTCCTACTTCGGACTGAATTATTTGCGTTTCAGCCGAGTCAACTCCAACGTCGCACCCAATTTCGACAATGGCGAGTGGCTTCAGGCCGAAATCGGCGTGAAGTTCTGAGCTTCTTGCTTTGTCTTCAGTGCCGGGACTGCGCAAGCGGTCCCGGCATTTTTGCGTTTAGCGACCGGCGTCGCCTCGAAACAGAGGCGAATACGGAAACAATCGCCCCACTCTACTCGACAAACTCCAGTGCGACGGGTGCTGGGATCAAACCGGCCGCATGGGCGCGGCCCAGGAACTCGCGGATCGCCGCCCGGCCGGAATCCCCGTAATCGAGGGTGTAGTCGTTCACGTACATCCCGATGAATTGATCCGCCAGCGCCTCGCCCATGCCACGCCCCAGCGGCAGCGCGTGCGCCACCCCCGCCGCGCGATTCGTCAACCCGTACTCGATGCTTTCGCGAAGAATGCCGTTGATCTCGCTCCGCTCCGACGGGGCGAAATCCTTCCGGATCACATTGCCCCCCAGCGGCAGCGGCAGACCCGTCTCGGCCTTCCACCATTCGCCCAAGTCGAGGACCTTCTGAAACCCCTCCATGGCGTAGGTCAGTTGCCCTTCGTGGATGATGAGGCCTACGTCGGCGCGTCCGGCTGTGACCGCGGCAAAGATCTCGTCAAAGGGAATGACTACGGTCCGGGCCTCCCCCATGTAGAGCCGCAGGCTCAGGTAGGCGCTCGTCATGAGCCCTGGGACCGCGATGGTTTGGCCCCGCAGCCATTCCAACAGCGCGGCGGGTTCCGAGGGAAACGCCACGCCCTTACGTACCACCAGCATCGGCCCGTACCCATCGCCCATGCTGGCGCCGCATGGCAGAAGAGCGTACTTGTCGAGCACATAGGCGTACGCGTGGATGGAGATCGCAGAAATGGCGAGTTCGCCCCGGGTCGCCCGCTCGTTCAGTGTCTGAATGTCCTGAAGGACGTGCTCAAAAGACCAGCCCCGCATGTCGATCTTGTTTTCGGCGAGGGCGAAAAACATGAAGGCATCGTCCGGATCGGGCGAATGGCCAAGGGAAAGGGCTTCAGTACGGGGCATAGTCGATAGCAGTTGGGAGAGAAGGCCGAGCAGAGACTCCAAGAAGCGGAAGGTCTTCTCGGACCGCGGGCACATCAAGACGGGCAGGCAGGATGCCTGCGGTTCCGGGGCAGGGCGGAAGAGACGTCAGGGTCGGAGGGCACAACCTACTGCTTCCTCCAGTTGCCGATGTCGTCGTCTGTGCCGGGGACGCGGTCCTTGCCGGCGGAAAAGAGGTCGTACCCCTCGGGGTTGCGTTTGCCAGGGGCATTGTACTGGTACTCCATACCCCAGGGGTCGAGGGGGACCTCCTTGAGCAGTTGCCGCCAGTTGCGGGGCGCGGGAGAAGAGGAGGGCTGCTGCACCAGTGCCTTGAGTCCCTGTTCGCTGGAGGGCGGGAAGCCGTTCATGC
>JBILKV010000103.1:0-14823 GCA_044376515.1 Chthoniobacteraceae bacterium
GTTGCGACTCGGGCAGGAACCGTTCGAACAAATCCCGGCGGATGGGTTCCGTTTGTGCGCTACCGCGGGCGATTGCCTCCTCACGGAGTTGGCCTTCGAGCTTGCCGTCCAGAAGCGCAAGCAGGAGGGAGAGC
The DNA here is from genome assembly GCA_044376515.1 of Chthoniobacteraceae bacterium. Classification (GTDB taxonomy): domain Bacteria; phylum Verrucomicrobiota; class Verrucomicrobiia; order Chthoniobacterales; family Chthoniobacteraceae; genus Chth-196. The sequence goes on from JBILKV010000103.1 coordinate 135, forward strand.
GAGCCGCTGTTGGTGCTGAGTAGGGTGTTGATCCGGGTGGAGTCGCCAGCGGCCACCTCCGCGAGGGCCTGCTCCTCGATTTGCCTTTGTCGCCGCGATTCCGGAGCCATGTTTTTGGGTGACTCGGGGTTCAGGGACGCGATCCAGTCGCGTAGGAGAAGGATGCCGCGGTCATCGAGAAGCTGTGAGCCGAGGTAAGGCATGTGCCCGCGGCCGGCCGTGGCCATGCGCAGCAGCAGAACGCTGCGCGCGGGGTCGCCGTTGGCAATGACCCGGGCATCGGGTAAACCGAGGCCTCCCTGCAGCGGCAGAGCATTGAGGAGAGCGGCCTCCTTGAGAGGAGTGTCGATATCCATCCGGCTGGGCACGCCTCCGCCGCTGTTAAAGCGGTGGCAGGTGCCGCAGTTGACGTGGAGGTAGCTGCGGGCGCGCACCGTCAGCGACTCAGACGTGTTGTAGGGATCCACGAGGCGCGGCTCAGCCGGGGTGAAGCCGAGGCGGGTGAGCACATCGAGTTGGTCGCCGTCCGCTCCGGGTGCGGTGCGGCGCAGTTGGGCGGCGGTGAAGCTTTGCGCGAAGTCGTTCATCAGCGTGTGGCAGCGGCCGCACTCGCTCCTGCTAAAGAAGCGCCAAGGTTGCCGTAACTCGCCGTCCGGTAAATTTTTGTCCCGGATGATAAAGGTGGTTTCCGCCCCCTGTTTTGGAACCAGATCCGCGTCGGTCTGTGCGTCGTTCCACCGGTAGGTGTAGTTTCCCCAGAGGCTACCGTCGAAATGGAGGATTTGGGTTTCGACGTTTCGGCGGGAGGCGGCGTTGCCACGCTCCGTTTCGAGCGAGTAGGATTTCACCAGCACGGCGCCCGCGGGGAAAGCCCAACGGCCCCGAAGCGTTACGCCCTTGGACTCGGCGGCAACGGTGACCCCTGACAGTTCCGGGAAGGCCGCCCAGCGTTGGGCGGTGGCGTGGTCGGCCCAGCGCGATGCGACCGCTTCGTAGGGCTGAACCCCAGGGGCCGGAACTTGTGCGGGCGTGTCGATGAAGAGGCCGGTTTGGCTGAGCTTGAGCGGAAAATCGGGGGCGTGACCGTGGCGCGGGTTGTTGGCAAGCCGCCAGAGTCCGCCGCCGCCATAGTCCAAAATGATCCATTCCCCGTCGTGGCCGATACCGAATCCCGCGGGCATGAGCGAGCTGCGGGCGATCTCCTGGTGTTCGGTCACCTTTCCCGCTTCGGTGCGGAGGGACCAGAAAGTGCCCATCTGCCAGTCGCCGTAGAGGTAGGCTCCCCTGAGGGCTGGCAGGCGGTCACCGTGGTAGAATTCTCCTCCGGTGATGCTGGCGGCTTCTTCATGGGAGTGGGCCACCAGAGGGGGGGTGATTGGGGTCGGCCCCGCGGGGCGGTCCGGGCGGACGTCCTGCCTGCCGCCCTCGGTGAGGCTCCAGCCGTAATTGCCACCCCGCTCGATCCGGTGGATCATCTCCCACAATTCCCAACCGACATCCCCGACAAAAAGCTCGCCGTTCTTCGGGTTGAAACTCATCCGCCACGGGTTGCGCAACCCGTAGGCCCAGACTTCGCCGCGCGCTTTGGAAATGCCGGCGAAAGGGTTGTCCCGAGGGATGGCGTAGGGTTGGCCCGCTGAGGGATGGTCCACATCCAGACGCAGAATGCTGGAGAGGAGGTCGGTGATGTCCTGACCGGTGGCGAGCGAGTCAGGCGGATCCGGCGGCGTGCCATCGCCGGTACCGACATAGAGCATCCCGTCCGGGCCGAACCGCATGTTCCCGCCGTTGTGCCCGCCTCCCGGCCAGGTTAGGATGACTTTCGCGCTTGCTGGATCGATGCGGGGAAGAGAGCCCATGGTGACACTAAAGCGGACGATGTGGGTGCCGTCGGTGCGGAGGGGCTGTCCTTTTGCATCCATCCCGGCCCAGAGGAAAATGAACCGGTTTTCCGCAAAGCGCGGGTGAAAGGTGAATGCGTACGAACGCACCGCCTCCGCATGAAAGTCGGAGACTTGCCCGAAGAAATCAGGCTGCGCCGTCGGGTTGGCGGGACGGAACGACAATAGACGGCCGCTTTCCTCCAGAACGACCAACCGGTCGCTTTCGGGAAGCGGCGCAAGATCGAGGGGTCTCTTAAAGGTCAGCCCGGGATGGATCCGCTCGACAAGGTAGGGGGGGGGCGGCTCCGGACTTCCCTGAATGCGCGAGGATTTCCACGGGACCCGATCTAGGGCAAAAGCATCCGAACCCAAAGAGAGGAGCAACGCGAGCGGCGCGGCGAATGCGGGTAGGCGGCGCGCGGCAGCGGTCGAAAATCCCGGGGTGAGCAGCGGGAGCCTCCGTGGACGGGGGCCGAGGGTTGGGGCGCGGTCGGACCCCAGGGGACGGCGCCTCAAGGGCGGTAAGGCTTCGGAGTTTTCCAAGGCGAAGCAGAAAGGGGATGGGGACTCAGTCCAGCCAGCGAATGCACGATGCCATGGGGACCTCCACCGGCGTCCGGTGCGGGGTAATTGCGCCACTGGCGGCGTCCACCTTGAAAACCACGACATTGTTTCCGGGCATGTTAGCGCACAGGAGCCACTGGCCGTCCGGGGTCACGATCAGGTTTTGGGGGCCTTTGCCGCCGCTGGGTTGGATCCTGAGCAGAGTGAGGGTGCCGTCGGCGGCGATCCGGTAGCTGGCCAGGCTGTCATGGCCGCGGTTGGTGCCGTAGAGGAACTTCCCGTCTGGGGTGATCTTCAAATCCGCGGTGTAACTTTTCCCAGTGAAATCCTGTGGCAGGGTTGCAATGGTTTGCTTCTCCCTGAGCGTCGCCTCGGCGGGGTTCCAGTCGAATACGGTGACGGTGTTGGCGAGTTCGTTGATCACGTAAACCAGCCTGCCGTTTGGGTGGAAGCTCAGATGGCGGGGGCCGCTTTTCGGGGCCAACGTCGCGGAAGCCTGGGAGGGGTTGGGGGTCAGCTTTGCGGTCTTCGCCTCCAACGCGTAGATCATGACCTTGTCGATTCCGAGGTCGCAGGCGAGCGCGTGTCTGCCGTCGGGGCTCACGACGAGGCAGTGGGCGTTTGGGCCTTTCTGGCGCGCGGGATCACCGCCTGAGCCGCTGTGTTGGAAAGAAGAGGCAGCTTCCTCCAGCGCTCCGTCAGGTTTCACCGGGAGTGCAGCGACGTTGCCGCTGGAGTAGTTGGCCACCAGTACTGATTTTCCGGTCGGATCGACGTCCAGAAAGCAGGAGGCGGTGCCCTTGGCGCTCTGGCGGTTCAGCAACCGCAGGCTGCCGCTCCTGTCTTCAATGGCGAATGCAGCAACAAACTCATCGTCGGGGGCGCCGAATTTCTCCGCGTCGATGGAGTAAAGGAACTTTTTGTCAGGGGAGACGGCGATAAAGAAGGGGTTTTGTGCGCCTGTCGAGCGGTTCAAAGGCTCCAATGTCCCTTTTTCCGAGTCGAACTTGAAGGCGTGGATTCCGCCCTTTTCACCAGGGGCGAACGCAGAGACGAACACAAGCGGTTGGCTCGCGGCGAGGGAAGCGCAGGTGGATGCGATGAGAGCGAACAGGGCGGGGAGGGGGCGGCGCATGACTTGTGGATTTGGGCGAGGTGAGGTGGGACGATCGGGAGGTGGTTTGCCGGGGTGTTTTCGCTGGTGAGAGACGAAGCAAATTCACCTTCTGACATCCGGAGAACTCACGCGGATCCGGAGGCCATGGCAAGCAAACAGAGGGGGGGCTTTCTGAGGGAGGCGGAATCGGGGGTTGCGATCAGGCTCCCGGCGTCTGGTTTGCTTGGGAGTCAAAGAATCAGTTTGAGAGCCGTTGCGGTCGCTGTGCAAAGGAGGAGCGCTTCGAAAATTTTCTGGGGAATTTTTCCAAGGACGAACCTACCGGTGACGGTCCCGAGGATGACCATCGGCGCGAGCATCAGGTCCAGTTGGAGGGTCGGCCCGCTGAGAAGTCCAAGGCTAGCTGAGAAGGGAAGCTTGAGTACGTTGACGATGAGGAAAAACCACGCGCTGGTGCCGACCATCTGTTCTTTCGGCAAAGACAGTCCCAGCAGGTACAAGGCGAAGATCGGTCCAGCCGCATTGGCCACCATTGTGGCAATGCCCGCCCAGATGCCGATAAACCAGATAAGGAGGCGGCCCTGAGGAAGCGATTCTCCGAGGCTTTGGTTGGCCGTTCTAACGATTTGCACCAGCACGGTGAGCAGCAGCATCCAGCCCAGAATGGGACGGAAGCGCTCGTCCGGAATGGTACGCATCAGGAAAAAGCCCAGGGTGACCCCAAGTAGAGTCGGGGGCAGCAGCTTCAGGATTTCCCGCCAGATCGTGTGTTTTTTGAACGCCTGGACCGCGCAGAGGTCGCCAAAAATAAGCAGAGGCAGCAGGATCCCGGTGCTCTGCCGCGAGGGAAAAATGTCCGCCATCAACGCCACGGTGATGAGGCCAACTCCCGAAAAACCGCTTTTGGAGAGGCCGACACAGAGCGCGGCGAAAAGACACAGGGGGGAGGGCATGGGGTGCGCCCGGGGAGGTTCAAAAGCGGGGTCAGCGCGCGGGGCGCCTTGCCGTGTAGATGGCGGCAATCCCCCCCAGAAGGGGGATGTAGCGTGGGTCCAAGTAATTTGCCTCCTGCAGTCGGGCGCACATGGATTCCGCGTTGGGGAAGGACTCAATGGAGTCGGCGAGGTAGTCGTAGGCGGAACGCTCGCCGGTGACGAGGGCAGCCAGAGAGGGCAAAACGTTGTGCAGATAGAACCGGTAGGGACCGAGCAGCGGTGGTTTGGGAAGCCCGAAATCAAGGATCAAGAGGCGGCCCTCCGGTGCCAAAACCCTTCGGATCTCCCCCAGCGCGAGCGTCCAGGAGGCCATGTTGCGCAGGCCGAACGCCACGGTCACCGCGTCAAAGGAGTCGCCGGCGAAGGGGAGTTGGAGTGCGTCGGCGACTGTCAGGTTGGGCAGTTCCTTTGCGGCGGCCACGCGCAGCATGGGTTCACAAAAGTCGGCTCCGACCAGCAGCGCTTTCGGACAGGCGCGTTGCAGGGTTCGGGCAAGATCGCCGCTGCCGGTTGCAAGGTCCAGGATGGTCCCGGGGTTCCAAGCCTGCACTAATCTGGCCGCCGCAAGGCGCCAAAGCACGTCGAAGCCCCCGCTGAGTAGGTGGTTGGCAAGGTCATACCGGGCGGCGATCCGCGAAAAGTAGGCGCGCACGCGATGTGACTGAATGGATCCGTCCAAGGGCATCGAGTCACTCTCCGCCGTCCGTGTGGATTTGGAAAGCCGGCTCACGGGGGAAACCGAATTTCGCGGGGCACAGGAGCATGCCGCAGCATTTTTCAAACTTGGCCCCCGGTCTGCTACGCTGTGGGTATGCTCCTGAAGGCACTCAATAAAGCGAAGGTTCTCATCGTCGACGATGAGGCCTCGAACGTGCGCCTTCTGGAGCGGTTGCTTGAGTTGGCCAAGGCGGGCCCCGTCTTCAGCGTCACCGACCCCCGCAAGGCGCTCGGGGTTTTCCTCGCCGAACGCCCGGACATCGTTCTGCTGGACCTGCACATGCCGGGCGTCGACGGATTCACCCTGCTCTCGCAGATCAAGGCCAGCCTCCCGCAGGAGGAGTATCTGCCCGTGCTGGTGCTCACCGCAGACATCACCCATGAAACCCGGCAGCGCGCCCTTGGGAAGGGGGCGCACGACTTCCTCACCAAGCCGATCGACCCGGATGAGGTGCTCCTGCGGATCGGGAATCTGCTGGAAACGCGTTTTTTGCATTTGGAGCTGCAGCGCCAAAACGAGGAGCTCGAGCGGATCGTCCGTGAGCGGACGCTCCAGTTGGAGGAAACCCTCGGGAAGCTGAAGGCGGCGCAGGAGCAGCTGGTCAAGCAGGAGCGACTGCGCGCGCTCGGGATGATGGCCAGCGGCATTGCTCATGACTTCAACAACGCCCTGACCATGGTGTTGGGCTACGGCGAGCTGCTCGGCCCTTTTTTCGAAAAGGACGCTCCGGAGCGAGAGCGGGAGCAGTTCCGACACCTCATCGCGGCCGCCGAAGACGCCGCGCACGTGGTGGCGCGGCTCCGGGACTTTTACCGCCCCGCCGACCAGGACGAGCTGCGGGTGGCGGTCGATGTGAACCTCGCTGTGCAACAGGCGGTGGTGTTGACCGCGCCCCGCTGGAGAGACAAGTGCCGGGCAGAGGGAATTCAGATCGAAGTGGAGACCGAGTTGAAACCCGTTCCCTCTTTCTTAGGGCATCCTCCGGAACTCCGCGAGGTCCTCACGAACCTGATCTTCAACGCGGTGGATGCCATGCCGCAAGGAGGTACCCTGAGCTTCTCAACGGCTTCGGAGGACGGGCGCATTCAAATTGCGGTGAGAGATACAGGCATGGGAATGAGCGAGGAGGAATGCAGTCGGTGTCTCGAGCCCTTTTACACCACCAAAGGCTCCCACGGCACAGGGCTGGGGTTGGCCGCAGTGTACGGCTTTGTGCAGCGCTACGGCGGTTCCATCGCAATCAAAAGCGCCAAGGGAGCAGGCTCGGTCTTCACCCTGACCCTGCCGGGGTCCACCGGCCTCCGGGCCGCGCCGCAACCGGAACGGGAGGCCAGTCAGCGCGCACTCAGGATTCTGGTGGTGGACGACCAGGAGATCATCCGGGAACTCATCGCCGAGTTGCTCGAGGCAGAGGGCCATTCTGCGCAGGCTGTCGCCGACGGGGATGCTGCGATCGCGCAACTGGCGTCGGGTCGCTGGGATCTTGTCATCTCGGACCAATCGATGCCCGCGATGACAGGTTCTCAGATCGCCGCTGAAATGCGCAGGAAAAACCTGCGCGTTCCTTTTATTCTGCTCACGGGTTTTGGCGATGAGATGCGGGCCAAGGGCGGGAATCCCGAGGGGGTCGATCTGCTTCTGAGCAAACCGGTCACCGCAAGCAGTCTGCGCAGGGCACTCCGCGAGGTTTCCCGTCAGGGCTGACCTCGACCCGTGGCCTGCCCGGGGCACTCGAGGCGTGCGGGTTGGAGGGTTTTGCTCGGAAAAACGATGGATTTTTGCAAATCGAACAAAAGGTGCTTGTCGGGCGTGCGGGCCTTTGTGATAGTCCACACCCCCCAGAAGTGGGGTCTCTTTTATGTCTTACGCGATTTTTAAAACGGGCGGCAAACAGTACCGGGTGTCTCAAGGAGATGTCCTCGATGTTGAAAAGCTGGATCAGAATGCCGGTGACTCGGTGGTTTTTTCCGACGTGCTTTTGGTAGCCTCGGGGGCGTCGATCAAGGTCGGTGCCGAAGTGCAGGCCGCCACGGTTGAAGCGCAGGTCGACGAGCAGCGCAAGGGCGACAAGGTGATCGCCTACAAGTACCGTCGCCGGAAGGGCTACCACCGGACCGTTGGACATCGGCGCAAGCTGACCCGCATCAGGATTACTGGCATCAACGGCTAGGCTCTCAAGACTCACATTTAAAGAAAACCAGTTATGGCTCACAAAAAGGGACAAGGTTCAGTCAAAAACGGCCGTGACAGCGCCAGTAAGCGGCTCGGGGTGAAGAAATTTGGCAGCGAAAGCGTGGTTGCCGGAAACATCATCATCCGCCAGCGTGGCACCAAGTTTATTCCCGGGCGCAACGTTGGTCTTGGACGTGACTACACGATCTTTGCCTTGGTGGACGGGCACGTCCGCTTCGACCGCGAAGGGCGCCGGGTCAACGTTGATCCGGCAGAGGTAGCCGGCTCGGCCAATTGAGTCGGCCGGCCAACGCTTTTTCCCGTGAGAAACCGCACGTCTTCGTGCGGTTTCTTTTTTTAAGCGGATCCACCGAGGAAGCAAGCCGCGTTCGGCCCTGGCTGCGGGGTCTCATGCTCCGGAAAAAACCAATGCGACCGGCAAGGATAGTTTTTGAAATTCATTCGCTTCGCCCTCAGGCTGTTTCCCGTAAACCTATGAATCGTGCCGTCCGTCTCCTAGTCCTGAGTTCCCTGTTTTGCGGTTTGGGGCTTTGCATGGCGCATGCAGCCGCCGGCGAGGCAAAGGAGGCTGGCGCGGAGCAGATCACCCTGTGGGCGCAGATTTACGAGGGAGGATGGGTGATGATTCCCATCGGGTTGTGTTCGGTTCTGACGGTTTTTCTTTCCGGAGATGGATGGATGCGGACCTCCCGCAAACGGATGGCACCAGCCGCACATGAGAAGGATGTGAAACGCTTATTCCGCCACGGCGATTACGTGGGCGCCTACAATTTCTGCAAAAGCAATCCCTCGCCTCTGACCAACGTGCTCAAAGCGGGGATCGGAATGTTGGGGGACGGAAAGTCCGTGGTGGAAGAATCGATGGTTGCCGCGATGCACCAAGAAAGTTCGAGTCTGAACACGTACACCAGCTACCTTTCGGTCATCGGGGTTTGCACGCCGATGATTGGTTTGCTTGGGACGGTGACGGGGATGATTAAGGCGTTCCAAAAACTGGGGGCGGCGGGGATTGGGGATCCTTCTGGCCTTTCTGCCGCCATCGGGGAAGTGCTCGTGGCGACGGCGAGCGGTTTGTTCATCGCGATTCCCGCCTTTGGGATGTTTTACCTGCTGAGGAGCCGCTCCACCCGTGCCATGCACCACATTCAGAATATGGTAACCGAAATGTTCAGGAAAATGCCCTACGAACACATGGTGGGGCTCCACATCAGTGGGGAGGAGCTCTATGCCGCGACTCCAAACTGGGTGGAAACCATTGAAAGCGAGACTCTTGAAAAGAAAATGCGTGGTGATGCCTAAGCCTGAAGCTTGCCCTTACTTCACACTGCGTAGCGGTACTTAAAAAACACTCTATTCATATATGGCTGGCGGCGGCGGAGATATGGAGTCGGGCGAGCCCGACTTTCAGATAGCACCGATGATCGATGTGCTGCTGGTGATGCTCATTTTCTTCATGACAATCACCTCGGCTCAGGTGTTACGCGTGGACAAGAACATCCAACTGCCCATCGCCCCGAACGCCTCCCGCAAAGACAACAGTCGCTCCGAGGCGGTCATCAACGTGCGGTGGGAGGCCGCCCAACAGCGGGCGTTCTACACTTTTCAGGACCGCCCCTACGTTGCGGCCTCCGAGTTTGTGCAGGAACTGCGCATGGCGCGCGAATCAGCGGAGCGGCAGGCAACCGAGGGGCAGAACCCGAGTTACCGGGCGGTGATCCGTGCGGACCGGGACGTTCCTGCCCTGCACGTCTCGCAGGCGATGAACGCGGCCGGCCTGGCCGGGATCGCCGACATTTCCTTTTCGACCTCCAACCGGGACTAGACGCCGATGAAGAGCTTTGTCCCTGAGGAGCCTCCTATGGCCGGTTTTCAGATCGCGCCGATGATCGACGTGGTTTTCGTCATCATGCTCTTTTTCATGGTGATGGCGGGAGCCGTCAAGGTGGAGAACGAGTTGAACACCACGCTGCCTGGCAGCGCCGAATCCGTAAACGCCGTCGAGTTTGTCGATGAGATCATCATCGGGATTTCCGAGGAGGGCGAGGTGACCCTCAACGACGAACCTTTTGACTCGCCGCAGAGCCAGACGCTCCCCCGTCTGCTGGAAACCTTGATGCGCCTCAAACAGAACGCGGACAACGCCAAGACTCCCGTGGTGGTGACCATTGTCAGCGACCCTTCCGCCAAGTACAGCAGGACCATCAATGTCCTGGACGCGCTGGCGGTGGCCAAAATTGAGACCGTCACCTTCAATGTGAGTGAGGACTGAACGGTTGGGGGCCTAGCCAAACAGTTCGGCTTGCTGGGGCTCATGGGAGGCCGCTTCCTCCTTGCGCATATCCGCCTCGAGGCCCCGCAAACCAGCCTCCTGCAGGGCCTCAAAAAGGGGCTCGAACTGAGGGCGGATCTGGAGCGAGTCGACGGAGACCGGCAGGGGTAGGTCGAGGTCCAACCGGACCATCTCCCGGTTCTGTTCCAACTGCGAGCGGCCCGCGGCTAGCTTTTCCCTGAGTTTGACGGGCGTGACAGAAGCCAGATCGGCGTAAACCGCATCCAGAGAACCATGCGTCCCCAAGAGCGCCGCAGCGGTTTTGGGCCCGATCCCAGAGATGCCCGGAATGTTGTCTGCGTTGTCGCCCACAAGGCTCAACAGATCTCCGAGTTGTTCGGGGGAGACACCCCACTTTTGACGCACCCGTGCGGCATCCAGAAGGGCGTGGGTGTCCTTGGGGGCGGTGAGGTCTGTTTTCTGGGTGGTGTAGACCCGGATGTCGGGGGCCACAATCTGGAAGAGGTCCTTGTCGGCTGTGGCGAGGATGCATTCCCAGCCAAGGGCGCGGGCTGCGTAGGCGTAGGAGGCCATCAAGTCGTCCGCCTCGGTGTCAGGAAGTGAAACGGAGGGAAACCCGATGAGGGGGATCAGTTTGCGGAGTAGGGGAAGCTGACTTTGGAGCGCCTCGGGCATCTCCGCCCGCTGTGCCTTGTATTCCGGTTGGAGGGAGGATCTGCGCGCGGGGATTCCCTCGTCCCAGACCACGGCGGCGCGGTCGGGAAGGAGGTCCTTCTGCATCCGCCTGAGGGCTTTGAGGAAACCGAACACCGCACCTACCGGTTCTCCCTTGGGGGTGGTCAGTCCGATGAGCGCATGGAAGGAGCGGTAGGCGTAGTAGTAGCCGTCAACAAGAAGGAGCTTCACTTCGGCAGCCTGGGGGGGCGCGATCGGCGATGAAAGCCTGAACCCAAACGCTGATGGATTGAGGACAAAAAGAGCTCACGAGGAGTCGCGTGAAACTCTTTTCCGGTTTGCGTTGCGACGTGGATTCGGGGGAGCGGTAGAAATTTTCCGAAGCCTTCTCAGTCTCCGCCTTTTCTCCCGCCAACGAGGGATTGAAGGGTTGCAAGTCTTGTGGGTTCCAATCCAAATAAGGTTCTGTTTCCGACCCCTCGTTTATGAACACTCACCCTCTTCCCGACCCTCCTGCGTGGGCACAGCAGACTGCAATCATCACCGGTGGGGCGGACGGCCTCGGTTTGGCCCTCGCCAAACGGCTTGCGGGCAAAGGGGTGACGGTTGTGGTTTTTGATGTGAACCCCTCCAGGTTCGCGGCCCTGGGCGGGGTTCTTGGCAAAGCCGCCCTCGCCTTTGAGGTGGACGTTTCCGACCCGAATTCCGTCTCCAAGGCGGTCGCCGCGGTGGTGGAAAAAACGGGGCGTGTGGACATTCTGGTGAACTGCGCGGGCATCACCGGCAAGACCAATATCAAGAGCCATGAGGTGGATTTGGCGGATTTCGACCGGGTTTTCTCCCTAAATGTGCGCGCCAGTTTGGTGACTTTCCAGGCCGTGGTGCCGCACATGCTGCGGCAGGGCTACGGAAGGGTACTCCACATTGCCTCGATCGCCGGCAAGGAGGGCAACGCGGGAATGTTGGCCTACTCCGCATCAAAGGCGGCAGTCATCGGCATGACCAAGGTCCAGGGTAAGGAGTACGCCGAAACTGGGGTGAGCATCAACGCCATCGCTCCCGCGGTCATCCGAACCGCAATCCTCGATGTGGTGCCGGAGGCGCAAGTCACTTACATGACCGACAAAATTCCGATGAAACGGTGTGGAACCACGGCAGAATTCGCCGCGATGGCGGAGTTCATCGTCTCTCCCGATAACAGCTTCAGCACCGGGTTCTGTTACGACTTGTCCGGTGGACGCGCAACCTACTGACCCGCGGGGTTGGCGTGCTTCCACTGCGGCAGGGCAATTTTCGGCCCGAGGGAGGGCAGGAGGGAGCGTTCAGCGATGGGTTGACGCCGCCGGGTGCTCTGACAATCTGAAGGGAGTCATGTTGCCGATCTTTGTTTGTAGCGCTGCGCCCGGTTGCAGCGCGTCGCGCGCCCGGTTCTCGGTTGGGGGAGAGGACTGTCATGGAGATTGAGGAGGATTGCGCGGAAGCATTGGGAGGGGCGGTTTCCCACAGGGATTTGCGGGACGACGACTACTGGCGGCGGATCCCCGGCTTTGGCGACGTCACCAGGGCCGAATTCGAATCACACCTGTTCCAGCAGCGTGAAAGCGTGACAAGCGTTGCGCAGCTGCGGGAGTTGTTGGGGGGTCTGGTCGAAGACGGCTTTTACGATGACCTGAGCGAGGGCATCCGCAACGCGCCGATGGCCCTAAGGGTTTCTCCGCACTTGCTTAGCCTGATTGACTGGAGCGAACCCGAGGGCGATCCGATCCGGTCGCAGTTTTTGCCGCTGCGCTCCCGGCAGCAACCGGACCATCCGATGCTGCGATTGGATTCGCTTGCAGAGCGAAAGGACTCCCCGGTACCCGGCCTCACCCACCGCTATCCGGACAAGGCTCTCTTCCTGCCCGTGGACACCTGTCCGGTGTACTGCCGTTTCTGCACGCGCTCCTACGCGGTCGGCTCCGAGACGGAGCGAGTGGGGGCAAAGATGAAACTTCATGCAAACCTTGCCCGCTGGGAGGAAGCCTTCACCTACATCGCAGCGCATCCGAATCTTGAGGATGTCGTCATTAGCGGGGGAGATTCTTACAACCTGCGCCCCGACCACCTCGAGTTGATCGGGCGCAAACTACTTTCGATCCCGCATGTGCGTCGGATCCGGTATGCGACCAAGGGACTGTGCGTTCTGCCCCAGAAAATTCTCTCCGACCCGCGCTGGACCGATGCGCTGACGCGTGTGGTCGAGGAAGCGCGCCGCCTCCACAAGGCCGCCGTGGTGCATACCCACTTTAATTCAGCCAATGAAATCGTCGGGGTGACCCGTCGGGCAATGAATCTTTTGGTGGAGCGGGGGGTCACGGTGCGGTGCCAGACGGTGCTCCAGCGTGGAGTCAACGACTCGCCCGAGGCGATGCAACTGCTGGTCAAGCGACTGGGGTTCGTCAACATCCAACCCTACTACGTTTATTTCCACGACATGGTTCCGGGTGTGGAGGATTTACGCACCTCGCTGCGGGAGGGGTTGGAGGTGGAGAAGCGCGTCCGTGGAGTGACGGCAGGCTTCCATACGCCCGCCTTCGTGGTCGACACGATGGGCGGTGGAGGCAAGCGCGATGCTCATTCCTATGAGCATTACGACCGTGAACACGGCATCGCCGTCTTCGCAAGTCCCTCCGTCAAGCCCGGTCAGCAGTTCTTTTATTTTGATCCGCTCGCCAGCCTGGATCAGGAGGTGCGCCGCCGTTGGCTTTCTGAGGGGGAGCCTCAGCGTATCGTCGAGGAGGCGTTGAGGCGTGCCGAATTGGAATCGGGCAGCCCTGCGGGTGTATTCTCCCGAGCGTAGAAAAGGGTTCACGGGGCCTCTCGACTTGGAAAAAGAGGGTCACTTGGAGATCCGTCCCCTGCTGTGCGGCGTTTCGTGGGCGAGAGGAACGGTCCCGCTTCCCCATGACAAACAGCCTACGATCGAGGGGAAGCAGAACGACCGCCAGTTTCAAATCGAGGGGGACTCGCCCGGGCCACCTCTGTGCCCTTAACCCGGTGTGGTTATAAACAAACCTAGCTTTCGGTTTCGAACGGCTCGCCAGCATAGGGCTCGCAGACCGAACGGAACTTTGGGTAGACAAACTTCGAGGCGGTGGTGCCGTCTTTGCAAAGAGCCCGGGCCACGTGGAGGTCCAGACTGCGCAGAGTGCGTAGGCTTTCAAGGAGGAGCGCGCTTCCCAGACCGCGACTGCGGTACTCTGGCAGGACGCAGGGGCCGCAGAAAAGATGGTTCTCGGCGTCCGCCTCTGTGCTGAAGGAGGCAGCACCGATGATTCGGGAGCCGTGAAGGATGGTCAGGGCCGGAAAACTTTGAGACCGGAATGCTTCGCGGATACGTGCTTGCAGGGCTTCGGAGATTGGGCCGTAGCTGCCGGTCCATTGCGCGTCCGTCGTGAAGGCCCGCTCGACCAGTGCGTGGATGGTGGCTTCATCTGCTCTGCAGGCGGGGCTTACGAGGAGCCCGTGGGGCAGGGGCACGGGTTCCTCGTTGAGCAAAGTCAGGTTCCAACTAAACAGCTTCCACGGTTCGCGCTTCATTCAATCAAGAAATCTCGACACAAACTACGTCTGGGTGAGGGCAAAGTAAATGAGGCCCGCTGAAATCCTGAAGCTTGCCGGCACAGGCTACGGTGCAGGTTCGTTCTGGCGGGACTCCCCGGGCGCGCATTGACCTTAGTGGGGGGCCGTGACTTCCCAGGATTCTCCGAAGAATCCAGCGGCCTTGACTTCCGCCGGCCTGCGGGCGGAGGCCTTTGAATCGGTGTTCAATACGGCCCAGTCGGGCAGCTTGGGCACTTGACGCGCGTTGTTTAGGTAGTCGTACTCCCGATAGGTAAATCCGCTGTTGAGTACGATGTACCGGTTGGGGGCCAGAGGGTTGGGGTAGACAAGTGCGGGAAGATGGCTGGCTGCTGCGAAGTGCTCCCCAGCGATGTCGAGCGAGGCGGAGTTCCATTTCAACGGCAGCTGGGGAGTCACGCGGGCGATCAGATTGTTGCTCGCGGGATCCCCCCACAGGATGAGGTTGGCGTCGGAGATTTCTTCGTCCGTGATGGAAACGTCGTCACGTACGACTAATTCCCCGCGGAACTGGCTGCGCCAGTGTGTCACAAAATGAGCCATTTCGATTTCCACCCAGCGGGCGGTGGAAGCGTGTAACGGTTTCCCGGTCGGACGCACCACGATGAACTTCGTGAGGAACGCGTCGTCGAT
>JBILKV010000277.1:0-4946 GCA_044376515.1 Chthoniobacteraceae bacterium
GGCCATGATGCGGTCGCCCGGCTTGATCTTCCCCGACTTGCTCGCGGGCCCGCCTGCAACCAACTGCTCCACCTTGGTGAAACCGTCTTCCGACCGCAGTCGCGCGCCAATCCCGAACAGGGAAAGACGCATGCTGATGTTGAACTGTTCCTGATCGCTCTTTCCCAAGTAGTCCGAGTGGGGGTCGTAGGTCCTGGCAATGCTCAGCAGGAACATGTTGACCACGTCCTCCTGCTTCTGCTCGCGCACCCCCTTGAGGAACTGTTCGTAGCGCTTGAGGATTGCCGCGGCGGGTTCCACCTTTTTCTTCTTGGCGAGCCTTTCCTGGATCAGTTCAGAATCCAAACGGTCGCGCCAGAGTTTCTTCGCGTCCTCGCCCGCCGAGGGCCACGGCGCTTTCTGCCGGTTGAGCTCGATGAAGCGTTCCCCGTCAAGTTTTGGTTCCTCGGCTAAAGCGCCCTTCACAAACCCCACGTATTCCTCAGCGCGCGTGCGGTAGACTTCGTGGATTTCACGGGCCGCCTGCACCCGGCCAAAAACAATCTCGCTGTCCAGCGCCTCGCCCCATTTTTCGGTGAACCCCTCCACGTCCTGTTTCGTGAAAAAAAGGTGGTTGTGGTCGAGCGAGTCCAGATAGTTGCGGAGCACCTTGCGCGACATCCCCTTGTCGATGCGCTGTTTGGAGTAGTGCAACTGCTCGAAAACACTCGCCACCGCGATGGTGAGTTGGGCTGGATCCGGCTCCTTGGTGGGGGCGCAGAAACCGGGTTGAAGCCCCGCAGTTGCGAGGAAGGCGAGGAAGGTGCGGGAGAACTTCATGGAAAGGGGGTGTCTCTTTCCTATAGCGCCTTTTTCAAAAAGCGCCCTGTTTTTTCTGCTTCCGCGCCTCGCCAAAGCCCGCGCTTGCGCCCGAACTCCGGTGCTCCCGAAAAACCAAAACCATGCGGCGTCGCCGAGCCGCTTCGGCACGGAACGCGTTCGGACCGTGATTTGTTCAGACGCATTCGTTCATGCCTGTTTGTTCAGGCATGCTTGGCGCCATCCCAGACTCCGCGTGCAGTCCGTTTTTCTCCGTCGTACCAGTGACCGGGCACTCCCTCCCGACCGGGCACTCCCTCCCGACCGGGCACTCCCTCCCGACCGGGCACTCCCTCCCCGTGGAGAGGAAAGCGGCCGTCGTCCCCGCCGCCTCCCTCCCTCTTCTCGCGGACCGTTCCACAAAGGCTCGCGCCTAATGGGTGCGGAAAACCACCGGTTCTCCACGCTGCATCGCCGCGTGCTGAGCGTCGGAGCAGGGGGCGTTCAAAGGCACATCGGTGGGGTTGCCATTCGCGCCCACGAGCCTGTGCTCCAGCATGTACCGCTCGACTTCTTCCCCGGAGATGTCGGGCAGCATGACTCCGTTGATTTCGACGCACGGGCTCAGTGGTTGGCCGCTGCGCTGTTCCATTTCCCAGCGGAACGCCGGGTTCTTGATGATGTCCTTCTCGGTGTAGGCCAGGTCGTACTTGGCGAGTACGGCGCGCACGCCGTTGCTCCATCCACACATGGTCTTCAGATAGGCGGTGATTTCGGGTTTTTGCATAAGGTGTCAGGGTTGGTGGTTTGGTTTGTGGGTGGTTCGGTGGTTTTGGACCAGCGTCGTTCCCCCTTCCCACTGCGCGTTCCGTCCAAGAGGGTGCGCGGGCCGGCGGGGGTTCCACTGAAAACTGGTTTCCGAAAACGATCGGGGGCCGGCGCAGCCTTACACCGCGCCGACCCCCTAGCATAACACAGTTTCCCGTGTCTGTCTTTGCTACCGCTTGCGGCCTTCGCCGGGACGGTATTCCTCGGCGGCAGCAAATGCCTGCTCGAGTCCCACCATGTCCTCGCCCGGACGCAACGAGTCGAACGCAGCGGCTTCCCGCTTGATTTCCTCCTCGTCGTAAGCGGCGGCCTTGATCGAAAGCCCGATCCGGCGCTCCGTCTTGTCCACCTTGATGACCCGCGCCTCGATTTCCTGACCTATCTTCAGATGATCCTTCACCTTCTCGACCCGGTCCTCGCTGATCTGGGAAATGTGGACGAGGCCGTCGATGTCGCCGTCCAGCTCCACGAACGCCCCGAAGCTGGCGATCTTGCTGATCTTGCCCTTGACCAAGTCCCCGATCTTGTAGCGGGTTTCAATCGTCTTCCAAGGATCCTCCTCAAGCTGCTTGATCCCGAGGCTGATGCGCTGGCTGTTCTTGTCGATGTCGATGACCACCGCTTCCAGCTCGTCGCCCTTCTTGAGCACTTCGGAGGGATGGTTCACCTTCCGTGTCCAGCTCATGTCGGAGACGTGCACCATCCCGTCGATGCCCTCCTCCAACTCCACAAACGCGCCGTAGGCCGTCATGTTGCGGACCGTGCCGCGCACCTGCTTGCCAATCGGGTAGCGGTGTTCGATCTCCTCCCAAGGGTTCGCCTCCAACTGGCGCACTCCGAGGCTGATCTTCTGCCCTTCCCGGTCGACTCCCAGAACAACCGCCTCGATCTCCTGTCCCAGGGTGAGCACATCGCTCGGACGGGTGATCCGCTTGGTCCAGGACAATTCCGAAACGTGGATGAGGCCTTCGACGCCCTCCTCGATTTCGACAAACGCGCCGTAGGGGACCAGGTTGGTGATCTTGCCCTTGACCTTGGTGCCCACGGGGAACCGACCTTCGGTCTCCTCCCACGGATTCTTCTGGATCTGCTTGAGCCCGAGGGAAACCCGTTCTTTGTCCCGGTTGATGTCGAGCACCACGACCTCGAGTTCCTGCCCGACCTTGAGCAGTTCGCTCGGGTGGCCGAGGCGACCCCAACTCATATCGGTGATGTGCAGCAGGCCATCCATGCCGTCCAAATCCACGAACGCCCCGAAGTCGGTGAGGTTCTTGATGGCGCCGCGGACGATGTCGCCGGGCTTGGTTGAGTCGAGGAAACGGCTCCGCTTGTCAGCGCGCTCCTGCTCGATGAGTTCGCGGCGGGAGAGGACGACGTTTTTGCGGTCGTCGTTGATCTTGACGATCTTGAACTCGTAGGTGTTGCCGACAAACTGATGCAGATCCTTCGGAGGCACGATGTCGATCTGGGAACCGGGCAAAAACGCCTCGACGCCAATGTTGACCGTGAGCCCTCCCTTGACGACGGAACGCACCTTGCCCTTGATGATGCCGCCTTCGTGGAAGACCTTGACGATCTTCTCCCAATTCTGGCGGTAGGCGGCGCGTTCCTTCGAGAGGATGACCATGCCCTCGTCGTTTTCAAGGCGGCACAGGAGCACCTCCACCTCGTCCCCAATCTGGAGATCCTCCATGTCGTCAAACTCGGCCAGCGGAATGACGCCCTCGCTCTTGTAGCCGATGTCCACCAGCACCTCGCGGGCGCGGACCTCAAGGATGTGGCCCTTGACGATGCTGCCTTCTCTGAACTCGCGCTGCTGGTGCGCCGCGAGCAGTTCTTTCATGTCGATCATTGTATGCTTTTCCAACCAACCCCGGGTTCCGTTTTGCTCCCCGGCGGGCCGCAGCAGAAGCACAGCCTTGAGCACCGGAGGGATCGTGAAACTATTTCCGACCACCGGTTCCCGCAATCCACAAATGGCCGACGAGCAGAAAAGTTTCGCCCAGTGCTTGCAAACGCCACCGAATCGGGTGTAGCTTCTCTCCCCCATTAGGGCGTCGTCGACTGACCGCCCTTCATCGGTGGCTCAGTTTAATAAGGCTGGGTAGCTCAGTTGGTAGAGCAGAGGACTGAAAATCCTCGTGTCGCCGGTTCGATCCCGGCCCCAGCCACTTCTTCCTCCGTATTACAAGCTTACGTGAGTACCTGCAGCGTTTCCGGAAGGTTTTGCTAACAGATTTCCTGCTTCACCGCTTTTTCGGCAGATTTGGGGAGGGGGGAGGCATGGAGCGCTCGTCGTTTCATTGCCCTTTGGAGGGGTTCCTCTCCGCAGGCCATCTGTGATGCGGTAACCGACAGCGCTGTACCCTCGGATGCGCTTCCGGTACATTTCCGACAGCATGGGCACAGCCTCATCAACGTAGTCGCAAACCCGCGCTTCTGTTTTCCCAGCATGCAGTCGGTGTCGTCGCCCGACGTCCTGCTGCAAGGTGCCACTCCAGGAGACCGGCAGCGTCAAAAACAGGGTGTCCAGGCGCGTATCATCAAAACCTTCCCCAATATACCGTCCGGTCGCGATGAGCACGCGGTCGATGCCGGTGCTGATTTCGGCGATTTGAGCCGCGACCTTCCGACGCTGTTTGATGCCCTGTCCCCCTTTGAGCGAAACGATGTTTTGCACCCGTCCTTCCAACGCGGCAGCGAAGCAGTCCGCGTGAGAGGTGCGCTCTGTGAGCAGAATTGGGGACCGCCCCTCGCGCACGGCCGCAACCACGTCCTCGATGATTTGCTGGTTCCGGCGCTCGTTTTCCGCAAGCAAGCGGTAGATCTGTTGAATCGGCAGGGGTTCCTCCGAAGGAGGGAGTTGAAACACCGTGGGACATGGGTAAACCACATGCTCAAACGGACGGAGGGCAGCGTGTTTTCTGGCGTCCACCCGGAATCTGATGGGGCACCAGGGCACAAACCGCCTCCTCCTGCTCGGAATAAAGCGTGCCATTGAAACTCAACTGCAATGGCGTCCCCTGAAATCATTCGTCCTGTACCACCGGCAGAACGTTGTGCGCTTTGAGCAAACTCGAACACTCCTCAAAGCATCCCCGTGGAAGTGTCACAAACCGTCCGATTTCCTCCCCACAGCGAATCACCCGTGGTTTTCCAAACGTGGAGAGTCGCATCGCCTGGTTCGTGTAGATCTCTGGATTCTGGGAGGCTGCGAGCCGTAAAATTCTGTTTACCAGCGCGGGAGGCAGACCCGTCTTCTCGACGTAAACGAGGTTGCCCCGCACCACCCGAACCTCGGCAGGAAGCGGCCCCTCGAC
>JBILKV010000390.1:0-4935 GCA_044376515.1 Chthoniobacteraceae bacterium
TGACAACAGCTCCATGGCGCTGACTTCCGACGGCTTCATCTACGCCTGGGGCAGCAATGTCGCCGGGAGCGTGGGGGACGGTTCGCTCATCGACCGCCGTGTGCCGACGCTTGTGGCGGTGCCCCCAAATCTCTCCGGCAGTCTTAACTCCATCGCCCGGGGGGCCTCCTCTGGCTTCGCATGGTCCGGAGGCGCCCTTTCCTTCACGGTGCAACCGCTCTCGGCTGCCGCGCTCGAGGGGGGCTCGGTTTCGCTTTCGGCGCTGCTTCACGCCCCGGGCGTTCCCGTTTCCTATCAGTGGAAGAAAGAGACGCTGGTCGGCGGGAGTCTGCGGTTTGTCGCGATCGCGGGAGCCGTCAGTCCTGTTTATGACATCTCTGCGCTCAACACTGCCCACGCAGGGCGGTACGTGTTGGAAGCGTTGACTCCCCTCGGAGCGGTTTCGAGCGCGCCGGCCGAGGTGTCCATCCTCACCGCCCCTCCGGCCTTCGACCTGAGCGTGGTGCCGGCCCCGGTAACGCTGGAAGCCGGAGCCGCGCTTTCGTTGACGCAAACGCCTGCCAGCGGTTCGGGGCCCTTCACCTTCCAGTGGCGCAAGGATGGTGCGCCGATCGCCGGGGCGACCTCGCCCACCTACGCAGTGGCCGCCGTCAAGGCGGGTGACAGCGGCGTCTACTCCCTTCTGGTGACCAACGTGTTGGGCAGCGCCACCAGCAACAATATTAGCGTCACCGTCAATGCGCCGCCCCCTGACATGACCCCCACGGTTCTGGCCTGGGGCAGCAACTTCAGCGGCCAGATCGGTGATGGAAAAGGCATCGGGCGCAGACTGTACGTACCCGTGGACACCACCGGCGTGTTGTCTGGAAAGACCATCATCCGTTACGCCGCCGGCAACAACCATTCCCTGGTGCTGACCAGTGACAACAAACTTTTTGCTTGGGGCCAGAACACCCGCGGCCAACTCGGCGACGGAACCACCGTTAACGCAACGGCCCCCGTGGCGGTGAACATGACCGGGGCGCTGGCCGGCAGAACAGTGGTGGCGGTTGCGGGGGGGCTAGAATTTTCCGCGGCCTTGACCAACGATGGACGGGTTTTCACCTGGGGCGGAAACACCAGCGGCCAGTTGGGCACCGGCTCCAACACTGACTCGCTTGTGCCGGTCGCCGTGGTTGCGGGTGGCACGCTCTCGGGCAAGGTGGTGACTCAGATCGTGGGTGGCGCCGGGCACATGCTGGCGTTGACTCAGGACGGCCTGATTTTTGGCTGGGGACTCAATACTTCCAGCCAACTTGGAAACAACACCACGACGTCCTCCACCGTGCCGACACCCGTGACCATGACGCCGATGGCGGGCAAGACGGTCTCGAAGATCGTCACGCAGAGTAACCACAGCTTCGCTCTTACCGCGGACGGCCTGCTCTTTGGTTGGGGGCTCAACAGCAGCGGCCAACTCGGCAACGGCACCTTCGGCAACGCCCAGATCCCCACGTTGGTTCCCATGACCGGCGTGCTGATGGGAAAAACAATCTCCGACGTTTTCGTCGGTTCGACCCACTCCGTTGCGATGAGCAGTGACGGACAGGTCTTCTCATGGGGCGGAAATGCCAGCGGCCAGTTGGGCGTCAACTCTGTCTCGGCGAGCAACCTGCCGGTGTTGGTCACTGGGTTCGGGGCGCTCAACGGAAAGACCGTCACCGCCATCGGGGCGACCTGGAGCCAGTCCCAAGCGCTCACCAGTGAGGGCAAACTGGTTTCCTGGGGATTGAACACCGAGGGGCAGCTGGCAACCGGCGATTACGCCACCGCCTGGGTCCCGGTCGAATCCATCCTGCCCTCCGGTCTTACCTTTTCAGCGTTTATTTCCGGACCGGGAGGACGCTCCATTCTCCTCTCCGATTCTGGACAGGCTTTCTCTGCCGGCCACAATCAGTCTGGGCAGATTGGCGACGGCACGATTCTCCAACAGCTCATCCCGACCGCAATTCCCGCCTCCGCCTTTGGAGGCAAAACGATCGCCGCGGTTTTCGGCGGCGGTGGAGCGGCGGTAAACGCCGCCGCGCTCTCCACAGACGGCACGCTGTTTACCTGGGGTGTCAACACCAGCGGCCAGTTGGGCACCGGCGCCCAGCCCAACGGGACATACGCGCCGGTGGCGGTTCCAACTTCAATCGCTGACCAAGGCGTGCTGGCGGGCAAACGGGTGCTCTCCGCTGCGATCGGCACCAGTCACATGCTGGCGTTGACAGCGGACGGATTGGTCGCCTCCTGGGGGTTGAACTCCAGCTCCCAGTTGGGCAATGGAAACACCAGTGCGTCCGGCTCGCCGGCGTGGGCCGGGGTTTCCGGCTCCATTTACGGTGAGACGATCGTGGCGGTGGCCGCCGCGGGCCTCACCTCGCTTGCGCTGACCACCGACGGACGGGTTTACACGTGGGGCAACGGCGGCTCCGGACAGATTGGAAACGGTGCCACCTCCAACTCTGCCTTCCCCGTGTTGGTCGGTTCCCAGCTGCAGGGCAGGACAGTCGTCTCGCTCGCAGGCGCCTCCTCCACCTGCTACGCGCTCACCAGCGACGGGCAGGTTTACGCATGGGGTTTGGGCTCCACCGGCCAGCTTGGATCCGGCTCGAGCCTCAACGCCACATTGCCAGCGCTGGTCGGCGGTGCCGTCAGCGGAAAGCGCATCGTGTCTTTGCGGGCAGGACAAAACCACGTTTTGGCCCTCGGGAGCGACGGGCAGATTTACGCATGGGGCAGTAATTCTTCCGGCCAGATTGGCAACAACTCCACCACCAATGCCATGCTGCCGGTGGCGGTTTCCGGGCTTTCGGGTAAGACGATCGTTTCTATAGCCGCTGCTGGAAATAGTTCGCTAGCGTTGACTTCGGATGGCTCCCTCTTCGCGTGGGGCGACAACGCTTCAGGCCAACTTGGCGACAATACCTACGTCAACCGTTGGTTGCCGGCTGCCGTGTCGGTGCCGGCGGCGTACAGCCAGCTCAAGCCGAATGCGGTCGCCATGGTCGGCTCCGCGGCGTTTGCCTGGAACTCGGGCGCGGTGACCATCATGGGTCAGCCCACTGCGGTGGCCGCTTCGATCGGCGACTCGGTTGCGCTGTCGGTGGACGTTGCCAATCCTGCCGGCGCACCCGTCTCCTACCAATGGAAGCGGCAGTCCGGCAGTGCTCCCAACTACACCTACACCTCGATCGCCGGCGCCACGGCGTCCAGTTACACCATCCCCGCCTTTGCGGAACAGAACGTAGGCACCTATCTGGTGGAGATCGTATCGCCCCTGGGCACCGTGGTCTCCGACACCGCCTCGATCACCTCCCTGACGGATCCGCCCTCGCTGCCCTCCACCGTTCCCGCGCCGGTGGTGCTCGCAGAGGGCGCGACGCTCTTGCTCTCGCTGCCCGTGACGGGTTCGGAGCCGTTCAGCTACGTGTGGCGTAAGGACGGCGTGCCGATCACGGGTGCGACGGCGGCGAGCTACACGCTGCCCAACGCGACGGCCGCCGCAACTGGCGTGTACACGCTGCTGGTAAGCAACGATCTGGGTGCCGTCGTCAGCCAGCCCATCAATGTAACCGTCGGCAGCGGGGCGACCTCCGTGCTGGGCAACGTGCTGGTTTGGGGCGACAACTCCAGCGGCCAACTCGGGTTGCCGGTCTGGCAAACCGTTCCTTCTCAGATGGCTGTCTCAGCAGGCAACGTGATGTTTGGGAAAAAACCCGTGGCCATCGGAGCAGGCAGTTCCCACGCAGTGGTCCTCGCTGACGATGGCAAGCTCTACGCGTGGGGAGCTAACGCCGCGGGGCAACTCGGCAACGGGACGCTTGCGAGCGCTGCGGCGCCTGTTGCCGTGAACATGACAGGCGCGCTCTCCGGCAAGACGATCTCGAAGATCTCCGTAGGCAGCGACCACACCGTGGCACTCACCGCAGACGGCTTGGTTTACTCCTGGGGCATGAATGACCGGGGCCAGTTGGGCAATGGCACCCTTGTCAATGCGAACGAACCCGTTGCGCTGAGCACGGGTACCCTGCTGGCTGGCAAAACGGTCGCGGGCGTTGCGGCCGGTGGCAAGTTCACCCTGATTGCCACCACCGACGGCCTCCTCTTCGCATGGGGCCACAATTCCAGCGGGCAGCTCGGGAATAATAGTACCACCGACTCCAGCGTGCCGGTGGCCGTGGTCATGAGCGGCGCCCTCAACACCAAGGTGCTCAAACAGATCTCCGCCGGCTTTGATCATGTGCAGGTGCTGAGTCTCGATGGGTTGGTCTACAGTTGGGGTTCCGGCGCCAGCGGCCAGTTGGGCAGGGGCTCCACCGTCCCGTCCAGTGTGCCGGTGGCCGTCACCACCACCGGTGCGCTCGCGGGCCGGGTCATCACTTCGGTCACCTCTGGAAATGCCTACGCGCTGGCGCTCTCGGACAAGGGCGAGATCTTCGGCTGGGGTGCTGCCGGCAGGCGCGGGGACGGGTCCAATTCGATGGCCACCGCCCCCGTCGCAGTTTCCACATTTGGCAGCGGTTCCAGAGTCGCAACCGACTTGGTGGCAGGTTCTAACCACGCCTTCATTGCGACGGTTGACGGAATGATTTACAGTTTTGGCGCCAACTCCAGTGGTGCCCTGGGCAACGGCTCGCTCTTTGACAGCTTGGTCGCCTTTCCCATTCTCAGGTTTGGCTCGGTAGCTGGAAAGGAGATCATGCTGGGCGCTGCGGGTGCCGGCTTCTCCCTCCTGGTGGACGCCGATGGCGGCATCCATACCTGGGGCGAAAACGGCAGCGGTCAGCTTGGGCAAACCTCCTCGCTCGCCTTTCTGCCTACGCCCACCCCGCTGGTCTCCCGCGCCCTGGCCGGACGCAGTGTTCTGCAGGTCGCTACGGGCGGCTCTCACACGGTGGTGCTTGCTGATGA
>JBILKV010000015.1:0-40310 GCA_044376515.1 Chthoniobacteraceae bacterium
ACTGTATCAAGCCGCGGTCGAAGCCGAACTTCCTGCTCTGGTCCAAGCCTTGCAGGACTGGGAAATCCCCGAATCCATGCGTACCACGCGCACTGGAGTCGTCTCGTACCACAACCCGCTGATTGTCGGAAAGCTCGAAGCCCTCCATCCGGAAGTCCTCCTCGTAGAGATGATCCACCAGGCGATTGACGATGAGATTCTGATGACGCCACCGGAAACGATGTGGCAGGGGACCGCAACCGACCTCCACAAAGTCCTCACCAACTCCACAAGCCACGCGTTCGCGCGCTCCGCATCCGAGCTTCTCTCCACGCCGAAGGCCACGGGGATGTACCTCGGCCGGATTACGGACGCTTCGGAGCATTTCGAGAAACGCTATCAACTCTGCATCCGTCAAGGCCCCCACCGCCGCGGCATCAAGACCTACCTCATCCACGCGACCCGTCCCGAAAGCCAGCCTTCACTTCTATGACCCAGAAACTCTACACTCCGGAGCAGGTCGCAGAGTACCTTGGCGTGTCTCCACACAAGGTTGCTTCTCTGCTACGCTCAAAACAACTCGGATGCGCCTATGTGGGATCTGCCCGCCGGATCACGGAAGGGCATATCACCCAATACCTCCAGCTCGCCGCCTCCCGCTCCCCCCGTAAACGGAGGCCCCGGCCCGAAATCCCCGCGGACCTCGCCCCGGTCTGGGCACGGCTCACCGAGTTGGCGGTCAAAAATCACCCACTGGTCGCCCCGTTCATGCAGGAAGCCACTCTGGAGAAAATCGACCC
Source organism: Chthoniobacteraceae bacterium (assembly GCA_044376515.1). Taxonomy (GTDB): domain Bacteria; phylum Verrucomicrobiota; class Verrucomicrobiia; order Chthoniobacterales; family Chthoniobacteraceae; genus Chth-196. Next base: position 780 of record JBILKV010000015.1, read on the forward strand.
CAAGGCGCGCCTTGCGGAAGTCAGCACCGGGTCGGCCGCCGCCGCGACCGTCCTCATGGCAGGGCAGAACCGGTACGCGCTTCAGCGCCACCTGCGGTCCATTTTTCACCGCCCACTGATGATCCGCGCAACGTGCTCAAAATGAACAGCGGCATTTCATAAGCTGCTCAACATAAGAAAGGTAGCAAAAGGTAGCAAAACCACCCTGTAAGACGTCATAAAACACCCCAAAAACGCGCCAAAACGCCTTAAGATCGCATAATAGGGAATCGCCCTAGATACTGGATTCCGATTGCCTAGGCCGTGTAAATCGTTGATTTACAGGAGAAACGAGCGGTGAGGGAGGGATTCGAACCCTCGGTACCTTTAAAGGGTACGGCGCTTTAGCAAAGCGCTGCTTTCGACCACTCAGCCACCTCACCTTTTCTCGCCGACATACTCAACTTTCGGCGGGCGGTGCGTCAATCTGGAAACCGTTGGAATCAACGGTCGCGCCACGGAGAGGATTGGGTGCGGGGAAAATCTGCGGACGATCAATCTCGAATGATTTGTCTCGCACGACAACAATAACAACTTGATCAAGCGCCCTTCTCAAACTAGTGTCAATTCGTGGAGTTGGAAAGGTGTTGTGATTTACTCACGAAACCGCCCGCCACCGCCAGGGCTCTCTAGATGCAGAATCGAAGCTGAAGATCGAGGCCCCAAAGCCGCAAGGTGACTTGTCCGCCGAAAAATGTCAGGTGAATCGAAATGCACACCAGGCGAGAGTTCGGGAGCGGATTGAAGGTTGAAGGCCGCCCCGCAAACGGGGGTGGAATGGCGGGAGTGTAGGGCGGTCGGGGAGAAGCCGCGCCTGACTGCTCCAGCGGGGAAAGCATTGTGTTGCGCCCCGGAGCCTCGTCTTGAGAAGAGGCCGGCTGTGTTTGAGAGCTGTTTGAGAACGGTTTGCGAAACGCGGCGGGTGCGCCAGAGAGACGGCAAAGCTCCGGAGAGCGTGGTTTGAGGCTGGACTGCCCGCGTGTGTGCGCGGGCTCGGTCCGCCAGGCCGCCCCGCTGTTACCCGCAAAAACAGAGAAGAATGAATACGCATGACAACAGGTCGTCCGGCCGTCGCCGGGGCCCTCGCAGACGCCGCCCCCAAGATGAAAACCGGGATGGCAGGAATCAAAACACCGCAGGACAGAACAAGAGTCAGTCTGACAGTTACAGGCCATCCTCACGGTCTCAGTCGCAGTCCGAAGGACGGCAGGAAAGGCAGAGACAGGAAGCGGCGAAACCCGGTTTGCTGCAGCGGATCCTTGGCTTTTTCGGATTCGGCCCGAAAAAGAAGGTTTACCCGCCCTATGAGGGGGGGAAGTCGGTCCATCCCTCAAGCCGTGAGGCCCCTCAGGCGGCTGCTCCAAGACGCGGAATGGGTGGTACAGGGGCTGCCGCTGTCGTGGGAGGCGCGGGCGTTGCCGCGGCGGCGGCCGCGCAGGCCCAAACGAGGCCGGCGAGAAAGCCTGAAGCTGTCGAAGTCACCAGCCCCAAGCTGTACGTTGGAAACCTATCGTTCGATGCGACGGAAAGTGACATTTCCGAGCTGTTCAACGGAGTGGGTGCGGTAAAAAACGTTGAGGTAGTCACCTACAAAGACACGTACAAGTCGAAAGGGTTTGGCTTTGTGACGATGACAGCCCTTGATGAAGCGGTCCGGGCGGTCAAGGAATTGCATGACAAGGAGTTTATGGGCCGCCGGTTGGTGGTGAGCGGTGCAAAAACCAATGACAGGCCGCAGGAGAAGGTGGCTGAGGAGAAAGCCCCCGAGAAAGCGCTGGGGCAGGCGGCTGAACCGCCCGCGCAGCCTCAGTAGCTCCGGATCACCGCTTTTGGGAGTGGTTTAGCACTTCAGTGTTTGGGGCGTCCGGCGAAGGCTGGACGCCCTTTCTTTTTTGTGCCCCGTCCCTCGTTTGATTGCGTAAGAATGAGAGCACTATGTCCAACCCCACTCGCACACTGGGCTTTTCCACCCGGCAACTTCACTCAGGGTACAGTCCCGACCCGGTCACCGGCAGCCGGGCCGTCCCGATTTATCAGACGACCAGCTACCAGTTCAAAAGCACCGAGCACGCCGCGAATCTTTTCGCTCTCAAGGAACTTGGGAACATCTACACCCGGCTCATGAACCCGACCACCGACGTGCTGGAGCAGCGTATCGCGGATTTGGAGGGAGGCGTCGGTGCGCTTGCAGCCGCCAGCGGCCACGCGGCCCAGGCCCAGGCCATCTTCACCCTCTGCAATGCGGGCGACCACATTGTCACCAGTAGTCGGCTCTACGGAGGCACTTACAGCCAATTCAAGTACACGCTGCCCAAGCTCGGAATCTCGGTGACCTTCGTCGACCCCACTAATCCAGCCAACTTTGAGGCGGCCATCCAGCCCAACACCCGCGTCATCTATGGCGAGAGCCTGGGCAACCCCGATATCAGCGTGTTTCCCATCGAGGAGGTGGCCGAGATCGCCCGAAGGCACCAGGTGGTGCTCATGCTGGACAACACTTTCCCAACCCCCTACCTGTTCCGGCCCTTTGAGTGGGGCGCAAACGTGGTGACTCACAGCACCACCAAATTCATCGGCGGACACGGCACCAGCATCGGAGGAGTGATCGTCGACGGCGGGAACTTCGACTACACTAGTGGCCGTTTTGCCAACTTCACCGAGCCGGATCCAAGCTACCACGGCCTTGTTTATGCGAGCCTCACCGGGGTGGGGCTGCCGCCCTTCATTATCAAGGCGCGTGTGCACGTCTTGCGGGATATCGGGGCCTGCCAGTCGCCCTTCAACAGTTGGCAGACCATTCAGGGTTTGGAAACCCTCAGCCTTCGGATGGACCGCCATGTGCAGAACACCCAGGCGGTCGCCGAGTTTTTGGAGGCGCACCCCGAAGTCGCGTGGGTTAAGTATCCCGGCTTGGAAAGCCATCCCGACCACGCCCGGGCAAAACGCTACTTTTCCAAGGGTGCCGGCGCCATCCTTGGCTTTGGGATCAAGGGCGGCGCGGCTGCAGGACAAAAGTTCATTGAACGGCTTCAACTCTTCAGCCACCTCGCCAACGTGGGGGATGCCCGCTCCCTCGCGATCCATCCGGCGACCACGACCCACAGCCAGTTGACCCCGGAGCAGCAGACCACCGCGGGGGTGAGTCCGGACTTTGTGCGTTTAAGCATCGGTATTGAGGATATTGAGGATATCCTTTGGGACCTTGGCCAGGCACTCGCATCCTAGCCGGCCATCCGCATCCGTCGGGTGGAACTTCGCCCAAGCGGGGCTCCGCCCGCGCTCCCTTTAAAACCGCATGCCTGTAAAAATTCCGAGCACACTCCCCGCCCGGGCCATTCTTGAGGAGGAGAACATCTTCGTGATGAGCGAGGACAGAGCGCTTGGACAGGAAATCCGGCCGGTGCGGTTGGCTATCCTGAATCTGATGCCGACCAAGATCTCGACCGAGACCCAACTGCTCCGGTTGCTGGGAAACACGCCGCTCCAAGTGGAGGTGACGCTCCTGCAAACCCTCAGCCACGAATCCAAGCACACCGATAAAAAGCATATGACGGTGCATTACGTCGGCCTTGACCGAATCAAGGACCTTCGGTTTGACGGACTGATCATCACGGGCGCGCCGGTGGAGCAGTTGGAGTTTGAACAGGTCACTTACTGGGCGGAGTTGTGCGAGATTATGGACTGGGCTCGGGAAAACGTCGCCTCCACGCTATACATCTGCTGGGGTGCGCAGGCAGGGCTTTACCATCATTTCCGCGTGCCCAAACACGCGTTGCCCAACAAGATGTTCGGGGTGTTTGAGCACCGGGTGTTGCTTTCAGGCGAGCGGTTGCTGCGCGGATTCGACAATGTTTTTTTTGCACCGCATTCGCGCCACACCGAAACGCGGAGGGCGGATCTGGAACGGGTACCCGAACTTCAAATTCTTTGCGAATCCACCGAGGCCGGGGTGCATGTAGCCGCGACCCGAAACGGACGGCACATTTTTTTTACCGGTCATTTTGAGTATGACCCGCTCACGCTCAAAGGGGAGTACGACCGGGACCTGGCAAAGGGGCTTCCGATCCAAATTCCCTGCAACTATTTTCCAAACGACGATCCAAGCCAGCCCCCCGTGGTCCGCTGGCGGGCGCATGCGAACCTGATTTTCTCCAACTGGCTGAACTATTACGTCTATCAGGTCACCTCCTTCCCGCCGGCCGAGTAGACAGTCAGCAGGCGAGGCGGCGTGGATCAGGCCGCGGCGGGGGGATCGTATCGGTCAAGGTTCCGGGGTATCGGCGGGCTGCCGACTCCGGTCAGGAAGCCACGTAGCCTTGGGGATCGATTTCGACGGCCGCATACCCCACCGCGCGGAGGCCAACCTCCAAACGGGAGGCCAACCCCGGCAACCGGGCCATTTCGGCTGGGGCGATCTGCACCCGCGCCGTGGCTGACGCCTTCCCCCCCCGGTCGCTTCCTTCCGGAACCATGTGCCGCACACGGAACACCGAAAAACCAAGGCTGCGCACCCATTCCTCTCCTGCCTCCACCATGGCCAACGCATCCACCGTCACGGGCGTGCCGTGGGGGATCCGGGAGGAGAGGCATGGCTGGGCGGGGGCGTCCGCTGTGGGAAGGCCGAGAGAGCGTGAAGCTTCGCGGATCTCTTCCTTGGTGAGGCCGGCATCCCGCAGGGGGGCAAGCACCCGGTACTCGGCCGCCGCTTGACGGCCCGGGCGCACCTGCCGCATGTCGTCGGCGTTTTCGCCGTAGGCAAGGCCGCGGAAACGCCGGCTTTCGGCGAGGCTTTCCAGATTCGAAAATAATTCCGCCTTGCAAAAGTAACAGCGGTTGAGGGGGTTTTGGGTGTAGTCTGGGTTTTGGAGTTCCGCGGTTGGGACGACCTCGACGGGGGCGTCGATGGAGGCGGCCAGGGCGAGCGCCTCAGCGAGGGCCTTGCGCGGGAGACTTGGGCTGTCGGCGATGACGCCCAGCATCGCGTCGCGTCCAAGCGTGTTCCTTGCTTCGGCCAGCAGGTAGGCGCTGTCGACACCGCCGGAGAAGGCAACCAGAAGCGGGGCGTGTTCGCGAAGAGCCTCCCGCAATGCCTCCTGTTTGGACAGAAGCAATTTCATACGAGGGACTTAAAGCAAAATGCGACGGAACAGTTCGTCCAGGGGCACGCTCAGTCCGATGTAAAAGTCGCCGAACTCGGCGTACTTTACGCTAACCGCGTCGAAGCGCATTTTGTAAACGATGTCCTTGATGTAGTAGGTGTCGCGCGCGAAGAGGGTGACGCCCCATTCGGCGTCGTCGAGGCCCGTGCTGCCAGTGATGAGCTGGAGGATTTTTCCATGGTACTGGCGGCCAACGCGGCCGTGACCGGCCATGAGGGCTTTACGCTCCGAAAACGAAAGTTCGTACCAGTTTTGGCCTGGGTTGCGGCGCTTGCTCATCGGGTAGAAGCAGAAGACCTCCCAGGTGGGGAGCATGGGGTAGAGCTTGTCCTTGGCGTACTTGGCCATGCGGACCTTGAACTCCTCAAGGCTCTTCTCAAACTCGGGCGAGCCGGGCTGGAGGTTTTGTTCCTTTTCGAGGGTGAGCGCGTATTCCTCGGGGCTGGTGATGTATTCGCTCTCCTCGGTCAGGGAGAGAAAGCTGTAGACTGGGGTGAGCACATCGGGCCCCAGACCCAGGGAGAGCCGTTTTTCGAAGGCGTTGGCCTGGTGCAGGTCCGGCGTCAGCAACATGAAGGCGATGTCGGCCTTGGGAGAGACGACGCTGAAGACGAGCAGCTGGGTGTGCTCTACCGCGCGGATTTCCTGAATCAACTCGGTGAGCTGGGTTTTCGCGGCGATCCGCTCTTCCGGACTGAGCATGGACCACTGGCCGTGTTCCACCCGGTAGAAGAGATGCAGAACGTGCCACCCTTTTTCGGGAACAAGTGGGGTTACGGAGGAGGAAGACATATTCCCCGATCATGCCCCCGCCGTGCGGAGGGTCAAGGAAGCCCCGCTTCGCCCAGAACAATCCCCGCGGGAAGTGGGTTGCCACGCAGAAAGTCTGCCGCCCGAAGGCGCTTTTTTCCCTCCATCTGCACCTCCGTGAGCCACACGGAGCGGTCTCCTGTCGCGACTAGAATGCCCCGGCGCTCTGCGGCGAGGACGGCTCCCGGGGGTGCTCCCCGGGAAGGCGTCCGGCTTTGGATCACCGAAAACACCTTGAGCTTGCGCGCCCCGGGGCCGGGCAGGATGGTGTGGGCGCCCGGCCAGGGGTTCATGGCGCGCACCCGACGGTCCACCGTTTCGGGTGACGCCCAATGGATCAGGCCGTGTTCGCGGGTGAGTTTGGGCGCGTAGGTGGCGAGGGAGGCTTCCTGCGGGGTTCGGGGAGCCACGCCCCGGGCGATCAGTTCAAGGGCCTCCTCAAGTGCGGTTGGGGCGAGCAGGGCGAGCCTGTCGTGGAGGCTCCCTCCGGTCTCCCTGCGGCGCAACCGCAGGCGCCTTTCCAGAAGAATGTCGCCCGTGTCCAAACCTTCCGCCATGTACATGACGGTGATGCCCGAATCCGGATCCCCCGCCTCGATTGCGGCTTGGATGGGGGAGGCGCCACGGTGCCTGGGAAGCAGCGAGGCGTGGAGGTTCAGGCACGCAACGGTGGGAATCTCGAGAACTGAAAGCGGCAAAATTTGTCCGTATGCCATGACGACAAGCACCTCGGGCGACCATGCGCGCAGGGCTTCCACGGCAACCGGGTCGCGGAGCCTCGGGGGTTGCTGCAAGGGCAAGGTCTCCCGCAACGCAATTTGTTTGATGGCTGAGGGCTGCAACACTTGGTGACGGCCCACGGGTTTGTCGGGCTGAGTCAGCACACCGGCCACGGTATGGCTCGAGCCCAGCAACCACTCCAGCGAAGCGGTTCCGATTTCACCGGTGCCAGCAAAAACAACGCGCATGCAGTATCACCCCATCGTGCCGATGATAGAACTCAGGATGTCAAAGGTGACGTTCACGGGGGGCTGTGTGGCGTCAAGGGTAAGGACGCGGTCCGGCCCGTAGAAATCGAGGACGGGCTTGGACTCCTCCTCGTAAGTCTGGAGACGCCTGCGGATGGTTTCCTCGTTGGCGTCGTCAAAGCGGTTTTCCTTGAGAGCCCTTTTCTTAAGGCGGTGGATCAGGGCTTCCTTGTCTGGGCAGCTCAGGTGGAAAACCTTGCGGACATCCAGAATATCTTTCATAATCTCCGCCTGCATCACGTTGCGCGGGATGCCGTCCAGAATGAGCGTGTCGATATCGGGCTTGAACTTCCGCATGCCGACCATGTCGCCGATGACGGCCATCCAGAGTTTGACAGTCAGGTCATCGGGAACGAGCTTCCCGCGGCTGGAGAAATCCATGAAAGCCTGTCCCAAAGGGGTGCGGGTGTCCAACGAGCGGAATACATCCCCGCATGCGCAGTGAAAAAAACGGGGAATGTTGCCGAGGACCTTGCCCTGAGTGCCTTTGCCGGAACCTGGGGCGCCGAAGATCAAATACGTGCGATACTTCATAATGGGTCTGGGTAGCGGTGAGGGACAAAAGCCGGAATGCCCTGCGAGAGGTCCTAGAGGGTGCAGTGGGAATAAACGCCGATCGGAGCACCCCGGAGATTCGGGGCGGTGAGGCGCTGCCCGCGGCGGGCTGCTTGGGCTGCTTGGGATGCTCGGGCTGCTCGGGCTGCTCGGGCTGCTCGGGCTGCGATCAGCGCCCCTGAGTCATCATCATGCCGCCGAGTGGACCTCGTCCCTCCCAGGTGGCTGGGCGGTTCCACGGAATGGTGCTCACTTGGTCCGACTCATGACGTGAGTCGGTGGCACATCCCCCGATGCCCAAGGAGCCCAGACAAACCAAAAGCAGAGTACAGAGCCGTAGGTGAGATCGCATGTGGAGTGTACTAAGGCACGGCCGTCGGACTCGCAAACAAATCGTTCGGTGCGGCGGAATCTGAGCCGGATGGTTCGATCTTTCTGGGCACGACCACCACGGAGTCGCCCAAAAGCACCTTGTCCCTGCGTCTGCCGTCCGAGTATTCCACGTCCGCACTGACATGCTTGGGGCGCACCTCGGTCACCTTCAACTTGGCCACGGTCTTACCGTTGCGCTGCACGGCGAGCTCTGTTTCCGGCGTGACTCCGTTTTTGTCTCCGAGATCTACCAAGACAAAGTTCCAGCCCTCGTTGACGGCCACCACGGTTCCCGAGACCGCCTTCGGTCCCTTGGAGCCCGTGGCTCCTTCGCCCGTAATTGCAGCGGGACCAGCGCCGGACACGCTGTTTCTGGCGGTTAAGTCCGCGACTTTCTTCGTTAACTTGGCGGCTTCATCTGCGAGCTGCTTGCGCTCTCTCTCAGACTCTTGCCTGGTCTTCTCCAACTCCTTTGCAAGTTCCACAATTTTCTGTTCCTGCGCGGGGTCCGGCATTGGTGTCGGGGGCTTGGCGGCGGCGATCGCCTCTTGGAGTTGCTTGTTGAGGGACTCCACCTTCTTGTTGCGATCGGCGAGATCGGCCTCGAGCTTGATGGCCTTAGACTCGGTTTCTTTGAGATTGGACGCCACCTGGTCCGCTTGCGCCTTCTGAGTCTCCGCGGCTTTCCCCAACTCCTCGATTTTGGCGAGGGAGGCCTTGTTCTCCTCTTTGAGCTTGGACGTGGCAGCCCGACCCTCAGTCGCCTTCTGGGAGGTGTCCCTCAAGTTTCCAGCCAACTCCTGAGCCTTTTGGCGAGTCAGGTAGGCTAGACCGCCCGACGCCAGCGAAAAAACAATAGTCGCGAATAATAAAATCCGGATCATATTCTGGGGGGTCTCTCGGTAATCATGAATGTGGGGACAGCGGGCGCCTCACCATCTAAACCACTTAAACCATCTCAAATGTCTTGATTGTCGGAAGCCTCGGGGTGCTTTAAAAAAAGCTGCAGCCGTTCAAGGGCTGAGGCATCTCTCCTCGAATCCCGAAGGAAGCCAGAGGGAGCGGTCTGCTGAGGAAACGAAGAAGACGCCTCTGAGGGTGACACCCCTTAAGCTTCCTATGGAAAACGACGTGAAGCAAGCGGGATGTAGCCAAAAATTCCGGACGAGGGGGTTGAGTTTCACGGAAAGCGACCCATAGTATTTGGGCCGTCAGGGAATGCGGATTGAGGGCGGGCAAACCCCGCCAGGGCCGGAAGGCAGCAACGGTAGTTCGACCCTCCTTGTCGCATCTCCCTGGCGGCACCGGTTTAGGACTCCCAATTTGACTTCATCCTCCCCCAAGACCACGGGCGACATCGCCCCCCGCGGCGACTCCAATCCCCGCCCCTGAACTTCCTGAACGCCGTGGAAACAACTTCGGTTCAGGGTTCTGAAACCTTGAATGTTCGGGCTCGGGGCGACTTCTTCGCCGCGACCGAACGCTGCCCCTGCATTCACCCACCCAGCTTTCCATTTCCACATTTTTAGCACCTATCGCATGTCCCAGATCCGCCTGACCAACCTCACCCGTAAAATTGAAATTGGAGCCAACTGTTATCTGCTGGAGGCAGGCGGCCGTAGGATCGTCCTTGACTGCGGGGCGCACCCCAAACACGAGGGGGCCGATGCGCAGCCCCTCTGGGAGCATCTCGGCGAGAAGCCACTGGATGCCATCCTGCTTTCCCACGCGCACCAGGATCACCTGGGGTCGCTGCCCGTGTTGGCGCGGAAGCATCCCGAAGCCCGGCTGTTCATGACGGAACCCACGCGCCAGTTGGCCGACGTCATGCTGCACAACTCGGTCAACGTCATGACCAAGCGCCATGAGAACGGCGAGGGGGGAGCCCCTGCGTTTTCGCACCGGGAGGCGACCAGTTGTGTGCGCCGTTTTCAAGCCCTTCCGCTAAGCCAGCGTTTTGATCTTTCCGGCGAGCGGCTCGGCTTTGGGGCGCGCGCGGATCTTTCCATTCAGTTTGAGGATGCCGGCCACATTCTGGGCTCGGCCGCCGTGTTGATCGAGACGGAGGGCAGGCGGATCCTGTACACGGGGGACGTCAATTTCGACAGCCAGTCTCTGATGCTCGGTGCGCGCCTGCCGGAACAGGAAATCGACACGGTCGTCATCGAAACAACCCGGGGTGCCATCCCGCAGCCGCAGAATTTCACCCGGGAGCAGGAGGAAAAACGGTTTGCGGCGGCGATCCGAGAAATCTTCGAGGGAGGCGGGAGCGTTTTGGTGCCCGTATTTGCGCTGGGCAAGTCCCAGGAGCTCCTGGCGATGATCTACACGCTGCGGCAGAAGGGGCTGCTGCCTGAATGTCCGGTGTATGTGGGCGGCCTGAGCACGAAGCTGAGCGAAATACACGACAAACTTGCCAGTGACTCACACCGTCAGCACCCAGGCCTCAACCTGCTGGAATCCGTGGCACCTTTCACCCTCAGCGGGCGCGAACTCAACCAGTTTCCCATCCGGCCGGGCCGCATTTACGCGCTTTCCAGCGGCATGATGACTGAACACACGCTCTCAAATGTGATCGCGCCGCAGTTCCTGCCGAACCCAGCCCACGGCATTTTTTTCGTGGGTTACGCGGATCCCGAGTCGCCCGCCGGTCGCCTGCGCAACGCCAAAAACGGGGAGACTTTCCACCTTGCGCCGGATCTTCCCGGAGAAACGCTGCGGTGCCGGGTGGAGACCTTTGGGTTCAGTGCGCACAGCGACCGGGAGGGCCTGGTGAATTATCTGGAGCGGACTGCGCCGAAAAACGTGGTGTTGGTCCACGGCGATCCCGATGCGGTGGCATGGTTTAAATCGGTCCTCCCCCCGCGCATGCCCGTGACGCGGATCCACTCCGCTGAACCCGGCGTGCCGCTGGAGCTCTGATGCCCCTCGAACTTGCGGGGTGAACTGCGAAATAACGAGAAAAACCCCGAAACCTTCGCAGCCTGTCGGTGTTTCGGTCGTTGTGCGGAGCGAATCAAGCCTCCCGCCGGCATCCCGCCCCCCAAGGCGCGGGCGCGAGGCTTGCCGACCACGACACATCTGACAACCAAACAGCTAAATCCCACCAACGATGAAAACCCTCCTCCCTCTTGCCGCCATTTTGGCGCTTGCCGCCGCACCCGTCTTCGCCGAGGACAAGGCGGAAGCCAAGCCTGCGACTGAACCAGCAAAGCCGGCGGACCCCGCCAAACCAGGAGATCCGGGCAAAAAGCCACAGGTGTCTCCCGAAGAGCGCTTCAAAAAACTCGACAAGGATGGCAATGGTTCGCTCAGCATTGATGAATTCCGCGGTAAGAAGTCGGCGGAAGAAGCGGGCGAGGCCTTCAAGAAACTCGACGCTGACGGCAACGGTTCCGTGAGTCTCGAAGAGTTCACTTCCGGGAACAAAAGAAAGGGAAAGAAGGAAAAGAACTAGGGAACTTCCGGAGGCTCACGTGATTCTCCGCTGATTTCCGATATTTCTTACAGCCCTGGAGGAGCGTCCGATTCCGATCGGCGAATCTCCGGGGCTTGTTTTTGGGCTGGCACCGCTCCGCTCATCGGTCGCTCTCTACCTGAGGTGGCTCGTCCGCTGGGTTTCATAGTTGGGGCCTCCCACCAACCAAAGGCTCATGAAGTCTGCCTAGCCGTCGAAAAATCCGATCCAGTCTGTCGCTTTGCGGATAACTCCCGAAGCACGCCCCCCGGTGGAGAGCTCTTACCAAGTGTAACGCACGGAATAGGTCGCGGTCGTTTCCCGTTCCGGGATCACCGGGACGCTGAACTCAATGGTGTGACTGTCCAGTTTGCGGAATTCGTGGCTCTTGGCCGTGACCGTCCAGTTGGCGGCGCGCGCCAGATGCTCGACGACGCGGATCTCAACTGGCTTTTTGCCCCGGTTGTGCAACCGGATCTCGAACCGCTCCTCCATGCTGCGACGCGACTGATCCACGCTGAAATCGGTGCGTTTCCTGTCGCCGGTGAGGTCGAAGGCGTTGCCTAAGTTAAGCCGGACTAGCTCGTTGCGCGGGGTGTGCTGGATGGTGTCCTCTCCGACAAACTCCAACTGCGCCCCGTCCTTGCGGTAGACGCGGATGTTGCCTCCGGGCAGGGGAATGCCAAGGCGGGATGCCTCGGAGTTGGTGAACTCCAACGCGGTTGTCACCTTGTAAAGCGTTGAAATCCCTGCGTTCCAATCGCGGTCCAACACCGTCTGGCCGAAGAACTGGAGTCCCGGGAAGGGGTCGAGCGAGTACACGCGTTTGGTGGGCACCGCTGAGGCGCGGGTAAATTCGATCTGCTTGGTTTCCTGATCGCGGAGGGTGGCGGGCCGCTGGATGGTATAAAGGTGGTAGTCGTCGAAGGTTTTCTCGGCGACCTGTTCCTCCCCGGTCATGGCGGCGCCGCGCATGAGCATCGCCTTTTGGTGGGGAATTTGGGGCGCGGGGACCGCCCTGCGGACGTCGCCCGCCATTAGTTTGATTTGGGCGTTCTCGAACTGTTTGCCCGAGCGGTTCTGGATGGTGACCCAGCCATTCATGTCCGCAAGGTCGCCTTCCGGCTGCAGCACTAGGTTGTAGCTGGCGCTCCACTCCAACCCCGAAGTGAGGTAGGCGAGTTCGGCCTCAAGACTCGCGGGCTCGGAACTCTGGATCTTCCAGTTGAGCAGGGGTTTGAGGAGAACGCTATCGTCCTTGACCGCAGGAAACAGTGGCAGGCCAGGAAGTTCGAACATGATTTTCCCGTCCACCTCCACCACCGGGTTGAGCGGTTGGCCGCCGGGCACAAAGCCGCTGCGGATAATTTTTCCTTCCGTCACCCGCTCGCCCTTTGGATCGCGGATGAGGAAGCTGATGGTCTGTCCCTCGTACCGGTCCAGCAGGGTCAACTGGTTGACTGGATCGTTCTGGTAATTCTGCTCGCGGATGGAGAGCTGCACTTTTCCAGAGGGGTCACGCAGGATGACGGTGCTGGGATCAAGCTGGGCGGTGGCGCCGAAGTAGCGCACGAGGTTTTCGCCCGCCTTCAGTTCAAGCGGCACGGAGTCGCGCACCACGGCAAAGCGGCCGTTGTAGATGGTCAGGCCCGGCTGGGCGAGAGCGCTGGCCCCCAATGCCACGCAGCAAAAAAGGAGGAACACCTTCATGGGAGCACCTTCGCTCTTTTTACCGCGGAGGCAACTGATATTCGCCCGCATCAAAGCTCATTAAAGCGTCCGGTTGGAGGATGCGATATTCCTCCACGACGGCTCCGTCGCTCTGGAACAAAACGACCCCGGGCTGCCGCGCCTCACGCCCGAACACCACCCAGAGGAGGGAGGGCGTGTCCGTCAGGCGCCGCAACAGCAGGCCGTCGGACGTCTTCAAGAAGCTCCCCGCCGCATCCTTGCCCGGAACGATCTGCACCTCGGAAACGCCCCCGCCGAGAAGCGGGTTGGGCTGGGACTTGAGAGTGAGGTGGGGTTCCGCCACAAAAGGTTTGGAACGGCCAAGCCGTCCGGCTACTTCCGAAAACTTCGCGCTCGGCCATCGGTTTTTTTCGAGGAAGGTCTCCCACCCCGGCGCACCCTTGCCCTCCTTCGGGGCCGCTCGGCGCAGTCCCCGGAGCCGGTAGCGGTCGCCGTCCTGTTCCAACAGGAAGACCTCGTCCCTCTCCATTGATGCCGCGATGCCCATTGGCGCTGGTTGCCCCGCCCCGATGCTCAGGCGCCGTAGCACCTCCCCGTGGGCGTCAAACTGGGCCACGACGATTTCTCCCGCTGCCTTTTCGATGCTCCAGCGCGTACCGTCCCGACCGGGGCAGGATTTGGGTCCCGGCCCATCGGCGGCGGGCGCCTCCGTCGGTTCAACGGGTTCACTTTTGGATTCGCCCTCGGCAAGTGCATGGAGGATGCGCCAGCGTTTCTGGGCGCGGTCCGTGGCCAGCAGTTCGAGGGTGTCGCCGTTGATGCGGATATGCTCAAAGAGGGCGGGATGCGGACCGTCCTCGGATTCGACCCAGTCGTTGCAGTGAAATTCCTCGCCGGCGATCTCGATGTCAGCCACCGCGATGCCGCGGACGCGGTATCTGCCGGGAGGCATCGTCCTGCCGGCGTCGTCGCGGCCGTCCCAGGACGTGATCAATCCGTTGAGGCCCACGGTAAAGTCCGTGGGGACCGCCTCGGTTTTGAGGGTGCGCACCAGTTTTCCGGATCGTTCGAAGACGCCGAGACTGAGGGTTCCCTCCAGCGGGGGGGGGACGAAGGTGATTTTCACGCTGCCTGCGGGAACCGCAGGCAGCGTCGGCGTCGCCGGCGCGGTTGGGGGCGTCTGGGCAGCCGGTTGTTGGGCCGGTTGTTGGGCGGCGGCGACGGCAAACAGGAGCGCGGCAAGCAGTCCCGCGCCGCGCGCAGCGATGCGTCCAAGGCAACGCGGCAAGGCCCACGTGCCGCGAATTTCTCCTCGAGTCGGTGGAGCCGAGAGGCAGTTCACGAGACCGGGACGCGCTGGAGACCCTGAGCGGAGGCTAAGCATAATAGCGCCAGTTGAGGTTTGCGAAAATGTTGTCGCGAAACTCGCAGTTCGCAAGGAAAGGTTCCTCGACGGCTTGGGTGCTGACCTGCTCGTAGAGACGAGTGAACCGATGGAGGTGTTCCTCGGTGCGTTTGGTGGCGTAGGCACGGGCCGTCCCAGTCTTCATCAGGAAAGCCCAGTCGCTCGACTGCGCCAGGAGCAACTCTCTTGCTGCCTGAGAAAGCGCCCGCTCCATCAAGGGGGAGTCCGTTGCGAGATGAGAGCGCGCCAGTTCCACCATCCGCCTAGCGGCGGTGTGCAGGTGCGGGTAAATCCAAGCGTTGGATTCTTCGAGCCAGACCTCCCAGTATCCCTTGTGGCCCCAGCTTGAGGCTGCGGGCGCAAGCATCTGGTGGGTCGAATGTTTGGCGAGGTATTGCGAGGGGGTTGTGAGCTGAAACTCGGTCTGGTCGCAGGCTGCCTTTCGAAGGAAAAAGTTGAGCCACTCGGGTCCCTCAAACCACCAGTGTCCGAACAATTCTGCATCAAAGGGACTCAACACCAGAGGCGGGACGTTCATGTGCCTGCGCAACTCGGCGATCTGGGTGGTGCGTGCCTGCAGGAAGTGTCCGGCGTGGTGGTCAGCCGCCCCTAGCGCCCAGTCGCGGCGGTACCAGTCCTTGTCCCCGCCTTGCCCGGTGATCCGGTGGTACTTCAAACCGGTGAAGCGGCGCTGTTTGTTGAGGAAGAAGGCTTCGAGCCGTTCGAGCGGCAGGTCGAACCCGATGTCACGATAGAAGTCTCGGTAGGCCGGATCCCCGGGGTACCCCTCTTCTGCGCTCCATACCTGGCGGCTCGAATCACGGTCCCTGCCAAAAACGGCTGGACCCGCGGGCGTAAAACAGGGCGCGTAAATCGCGTAACGCGGCCGCGGACTGGCAAACATCAGTCCGTGGGCGTCGATGACAAACCAGCGGAGATCCGCCTCTTGTAACAGAGAATCCAGCGCCGGCGAATAGGCGCATTCCGGCAGCCAGATGCCCTTGGGGTCGCACCCGAAATGTTCGCGGTGGGCATCGCGGCCGATGAGGATCTGCGCCCGCATCGCCTCGGGCACCACCTCCATGAGCGGCAAAAAACCGTGGGTCGCGGCGCACGTGATGATCTCGATCAGGCCGGCATCGGCAAAGCGCCTGAAGGCCGCCACCAAGTTGCCTTTCCAGCGGTGGTGCCAGGCTTCGCGTACATCCTCGAGGCGGGCCAGATAGAATGCAGCGATTTGGCCGGGCGCTCCTTGTTGGCTGTTGCGTTCCGATTCGGCGCGGGCGAGCTCGACGAGCCGGTCCAAGTGCGCGCTGTAGCGTTGGCACAGCAGCGGATCCCGAAGCATGTGGCAGAGCGTCGGGGTGAGGGTCAGGCTGAAACGCGCCGGCACCGCATCACGCTGAAGCCCCTCGAGCATGGCCAGCAAAGGTACGTAAGTTTCGGTGATCGCCTCGTAAAGCCAGTCTTCCTCGAGAAACTGAGCATGCTCTGGATGCCGCACATACGGCAGGTGTGCGTGCAATACCAGAGCCAGATAACCGGGGGGAGCCATGAGAGCAGGCTCAGCGCGCCACGGTTTCCACTGGCCGGACGGGGATGCCGCACGAGGCCAGGTGGGCCTTTACCTCCGCAACAGTGAACTGTCCGTAGTGGAACACGCTGGCCGCCAGAACAGCGTCCGCCCGCCCGTCCACGAGCACTTCCGCCATGTGCTGCAAGGAGCCCGCGCCGCCGCTGGCGACCACGGGAATGCCCACGGCGTCGCTTACACGGCTGGTGATGACGCAGTCGTAGCCGTTTTTGGTGCCGTCGGCGTCGATGGAGTTGAGCACGATTTCTCCGGCACCGAGCGCGCAGGCGCGCACGGCCCAAGCGAGGGCGCACAATCCGGTGGGTTTGCGCCCGCCGTGGGAGTGAACCTCCCACAGGCCGGGTGCCGTGCGTTTGGCGTCTATGGAGACCACGATGCACTGGGAGCCAAAGCGCTCGGCCCCGGCGGAGATGAGTTCGGGATTCGAAAGGGCGCTCGAGTTGATGCTGATCTTGTCGGCCCCAGCCTGAAGCATGACACGCATGTCATCCACAGAACGGATCCCGCCGCCTACGGTTAGGGGCATAAAACACTGTGCTGCAGTGCGTTCAATGACGTCTAGCATGGAGGCGCGACCATGCGCGGTAGCGGTGATGTCAAAGAAGACCATTTCATCCGCGCCCTGCTCGTTATAACGCACGGCGAGTTCGACGGGATCTCCGACATTCTTTAGACCCCCTTCCTCCGCTCGTCCAAACTGAACGCCACGTGTGACTTTTCCATCGTGGACATCGAGGCAGGGAATGACGCGCTTAGTGAGCATGTGGGAAGGACGAAATTGGGCCCTGGCCGGCTTTATTGGGAGAATAATCGGGAAACTTGCCGCAGAAAGCAAATCGGGTTGCCCCGAGCAAGGCCGCGCTCTAAACCAAAACCGATCTTGGGTATTGAAACTCTTATGGGCAACCCACTCTCCGCAACCCCTGAAGTTCCCTCCAAAACGCAGGCTTCCCGCAAGGGTGGAAAATTCAAAGTCTCCCAGCAACCGCTCCTCGAGGCGGGATACGTACACACTGCACCGGTCGCTGACCCGCACCCCGCCCACAACGGCGGCTCAGCAACTGGTGTAGAGTCCGTCGCCGGTCAGTTTGCGCCGCAGAACCACGGTTCTGGCCACGGGACCCTGCTGGAGGAAAATTTTGGTGCACTGCCCGCGACCTACCACCGCGACACGCTCTTTCTGACCGCCCGCGACCCGAGTTGGCTTTTCACTTATTGGGATATCGATAGCGAACGGGTGCCTGCTTCCGAAATGCGGGACGGGCGGCGCGCCTACTTCGTGCGCGTGCTCCGTCGCTCGGGCGAGGTCGAGACGCTGGTAGAGGTCAACCCTGGCGCCCGCAACTGGTACATCCCCGTACGCGATGGGGGAACAACTTATATCGCCGAGTTGGGCTACTTTAACCGCGGCAGCCTCTGGCAGTGCGTGGTGCGTTCAGGAGAGGCGAGTACGCCCGCTGCCGCCCTTGCCCGGGACGGCCACGAGTCCTTCACCACGGTGCCGCAGGCCCTCACGTTTGAGCGACTTCAGGAACTGGTTCAGGAGCACATGCAGGAGGGGGAGACCCTGCTGCAGGCGATCGCTAGGATCACGGGAGAGGGACGCATCCAGCTCCACCGCGGCTCCGCCCCTACCTGGACCGACGAACAAAGGAGGCTGCTTGCCATGCTCCTCGGGGAATCCCTCATCAACGTAGTGGGCCTCGGCTCCGAAGAGATCGACCGGCTTCTGCGCAAAGCCATGCACGAGAAGCTTCACAGCGAGGCGGCCAGCGGCCTTTCCGCGGGCCTGAGTGGTTTTTGGGGTCCGATTACCTCCAGCCTTTCCAGTCCTTTTGGCGCGAGTTGGAGCGCGCAGCCATTTGGCCTCCAGCGCGAGCGCAGCTTCTTCCTCCACCTCAACGCGGAGGTGATTTTTTACGGGGGTACCGAACCGGATGCGAAGCTCACGGTCAACGGCGATCCTGTCCCCTTGCAGGGCGACGGCTCCTTCCGGTTCCACTTCACGCTACCCGACGGTGACTTTGAAATCCCGGTGGTAGCGCTGTCTGCCGATGGTTCGGAGGAGCGTTCCGCGACCCTGAGTTTCCGGCGCCAAACCCGGCGCATAGGGGGTGTTGATGCCACCGTCCAGCCGGCCCATCTGGAACCACTCATCGGGAGACGACTCGCCTGAGGAAGGCTGACCCCGCTCTTGCTTGAAACAAAATCGGGCGCAGGCTCCACGCAGCTGCGCCTGATTCTTTTTCAAAGCACAATTGCGGGCATTTGGGAATTTGGGAAAAACTTGAATCGGGACGGCTGGGGCCGGCAAGCTGGTCAGAGTTAGGCCTTCCATGCCCAGGATTGGGATTCGTTGGGACTTCGCGCTCTGTTTAAGAAACCAAGTTGCCCGTGCGAAGCGGATCCACGGAGCAGGAACGTCTCATCCTTCTCCCACTTGGTGGCCGAAAAGCCCTGTCGTTTTGGAAAAACTTTCCTGTCACCCTTTAGGCTGATGGGACGGATTCAAAATTAGAAAAAATCCAAAAGAACCCACGCGACAACAGGGGGACGGATTCGCATTCATCGCCGCGGTTTTTTGTCGATTCGGCTGATGGCAAGCTGCTGATCCGAGTTACTATAGCACGGGTTTGGAATAGGTTTCGGATTTTTCAGAAGCTTCTTCGCACGGGATCCTCAGAGGCTGAGTTGGTAAACACGAGGGGACTCGGAGAGGATTTTCGAAGGAGTGAGTTTTCGAAGGAGTGAGTCGTGCTGGCTCCAAGTTTCAAAGTGAACGAGACGTTCGCGCTCCTTCGGTCCTTGCCGCACGAGATTCCCGGAGCATTCAAGGAAAGCAACTGCGCCGGAAACCACCCGGAATCTAGCAGATTAGGTAGTGAACTTGTGGAAAAAAGGTGGCTCCGCCTTTGCCGTCTAGCCGGTTCTCCCGTTCCCTCGTTAGGTAACGGGGGAGACCTGGGACGGGCATCAGACTTCCAATAAAGGCGTGTCATCAACCTGCCCACCCCGGTCTCCTGATTGGATATATCGGATCGGGATTACCAGCGTATACTCGAACAACGCAGAGCCGTTTGTTAAAAAAGAACGAAAAAACTCGGCGGCAGGTGCCTGCAAGAGCCCGTGAGATGCCCTCCGAAGCGAGGTCATTCCCTCGGCAGCACCCCCAGTTGCGCAGCCAGAAGCTGCTTTAACCGCGTGTGCGCCGAATTGACTTCGTCCGTAGTCAGAGTCCTCTCAGCGGAGCGATATGTCAATGAATAGCCGAGCGACTTCGCGCCCTCAGGCACCCGGACACCCGTCGGATCAGTGAACACATCGAACAAATTCACCTCCTGCAGGAGCGGTTCCTGCGCGGACTTGAGCACCTCCACCACCCGCCCGTGCGGCAGGTTGGCGGGGGCCACGAGGGCAATGTCGCGCGTTGTGTGCGGAAACCGCGGCAACTCATGAAACCGGGCGGGCGCGCCGGGCCTCCCCAACCGCGCATCGAGCGCGATTTCAGCCGCCAGCAGCGCACCGCCCAGGTCGAGCGCCTTCGCCTCGGAGGGCCGCAACTGTCCGGCAATGCCGGCATCCGTTCCGTCCACCAGCACCCGCACCGTCACGCCGAGGCTTCCCTGAGAGGGGGTTGCTGAAAACTCCACGGTCCTTCCAAGGACCGCCGCCAGTACGCCCTTGAGGTCGAACAAATCGGCCTCCGCCGGATCCGGGTGCCGCCACGAGGCGGCGGCCGCCGGCCCCGCGAGCACCACGCCCAGATGGGTGCGCTCCTCCGCACCTTCCGCCGAAAACACGCGGCCCACCTCAAAGAGCCTCACCCGCTTGACGCCGCCGCGCGCGTTACGGGCCGCAGCCTCCAACAGACCGGGCACCAGTGCTGGGCGCAACACCACCTGATCCTCATTGAGCGGGTTTTTCACGCGCCGCAAAGGGACGTTCACAAAGGGACTCGCCGCCATACGTTCTGACACGAGCGTCAGGCTGCGCGCTTCAAACAGGCCCTGCCCCACCGCCGCCCATCTGATCTGCATGAGCCTGTCATACTGTTCGTCCGCAGCCGAGGCCGGACTGAAGTGGGCGCGCGTTGAGGCAGGAAAATGCTCGATTCCAACGATTCTCGCAATTTCCTCAATGAGATCGACTTCCCTCGTTAGATCTCCGCGGTGCGTGGGTACGTCCCAGCCGCCGTCGGATTTGCTCAGGCCGAGCGCGCCGAGAATTTCCGCGATACGCGGCTCCGGGACCACGGCTCCCAGGAGCGAGGCAACCCGTTCCAGCCGGAGGGGTACATGCCTGACCGGAGTGAGTCCCATCAGCAGCGCCTCCAGGTCCACCGCCGGGTCGCCTCCGCCCACGCGCAGTTCGACAGCGCGCGCGCCAGTGAGTTCGCCCAAAAGGGCGGCGGCCCGCTGGGACGCCCGGAGCGCCCCGGCCGCGTCAACCCCCCTCTCAAACCGGTAACTGGATTCGCTTGAGAGGCCGAGGGTGCGGGACGTCCTGCGAACCAGAGGGGCTGAGAACGCCGCGCTTTCCAGCGCCACGCGCGTCGTGCGTTCGTCCACGGCGGTTGCCGCACCACCCATAACGCCAGCGATCGCCACCGGGCCGGTGTCGTCGGCGATGACGAGGTCGTTCTCCGAAAGTGTGTAGGTTTTGGCGTCGAGTGCCTCGATGGTTTCGCCGTCCCGGGCGAGACGCACGGACAGGTTCCCGCGCAGTTTGTCGGCGTCAAAGGCGTGCAAGGGCTGACCGGTTTCGAACATTACCCAGTTGGTGATGTCGACCACGTTGTTGATGGCCCGCATGCCGAGGGCCTCGAGGCGCTGGCTCATCCATTCAGGGGAGGAGGCCACCGTCACGTTTTCGAACCGGCGCACCGAGTAGAGTGCGCAACCCTCTCCCACGGCAGGCGCGTGCGCGGGGTCGGCGGTTTCCGGAGTGAAGACCGCCCTGGGATGCCAGGCGCTGCCGGTAAGGGCGGCCACCTCGCGGGCGATGCCCTCGTGGCTGAGCAGGTCGGGACGGTTGGGCGTGATTTCCAAGTCAAGGACCGTGTCGGCGGGGAACAGCGTGGCAACGGGCGTTCCCGGTTCGGAGGAGGGATCCAGGAGGAGGAGACCCGTGGAGTCCCCGGGGAGGCCGAGTTCGCTGGCGCTGCAGAGCATCCCCTCCGAGTCCACTCCGCGGAGTTTGCCGACCCGGATTTTGAAGTCGCCGGGGAGGACGGCTCCGGGTTGGGCGAGCAGTACCTTGTCGCCAACCTTGTAGTTTTTGGCGCCGCAAACAATCTGGGGGTGTCTGCCGGAACCGTCGTCGACGCTGCAGACGGAGAGGCGGTCGGCGTTGGGGTGCTGTTCGGATGCGAGAATTAGCGCCGCAACGACTTTCGGAAAGTCCGCGCCGCGCCGGGCAATGTCCTCCACCTCGACGCCGGCCATAGTGAGCAGTTGCGCCAGGCGCGCCGCGTCTTCACGAAAATCCACGACTTCGCGGAGCCAGTTCAGGGAAACCTTCATAAAATCAGGGGCAGAATTAAAACTGGGAAAGGAAACGCTGGTCGCCGTCGGTGAAGAGCCGGATGTCAGGCACGCCCGACTGGATCATGGCGAGCCTGTCCAGACCGAAGCCGAAGGCAAAGCCGGTGTAACGCTCGGGATCGAGGACGAAGTCTCCGCGCCGTGCGTTGATGGCCTCGAACACGGCCGGATCGACCATGCCGCAGCCGGCGATCTCGAGCCAGCGTCCGCCGGCGAGGGCCGCCGTGCGTACGTCGACCTCGAAGCTTGGCTCCGTGAAGGGGAAAAAGTGCGGTCTGAACCGAAACTCGGCGTCGTTGCCGAGCAGTTCGCGGAAGAAGAACTCCAAGGTGCCGCGCAGGTCCCCGAGGGTGACATGCTCGTCCACGTAAAGCCCCTCCATCTGGGTGAACTGCGCCAGATGGGTCGCGTCGACCTCATCCCGGCGGTAGGCGGCGCCGGGTGCGATGATGCGCACGGGTGGGGCCATCCGCTCCAGCGTGCGGATCTGGATGGAAGAGGTGTGAGTGCGCAGGAGCCGGCCGTCCGGCAGGTAGAAGGTATCCGCCTCGTTGCGGGCCGGGTGGTCCGCGGGCGTGTTGAGCGCGTCAAAGCAGTGCCATTCGGTTTCGATGTCCGGTCCATCGGCCAGTGCAAAACCCATGCGCCGGAAAATCTGGGTGGCGCGGTCCATCAACTGGGTGATCGGATGGAGCGCCCCTGTGGGAAAGGAGGTGCCGGGGAGGGTGATGTCGACGCCGGCGAACGCCCTCTGTTCCTGGTCTGCAACGAGGGCCGCCTTGCGGGACTCCAGCGCGGAGGTCAGCGAGGCGCGGCATTCGTTGAGGACCTTGCCCACGCGCGGCTTTTCCTCCTTGGAAAGCTCCCGCATCCGGTCAGAGAAGGCCGTCAGTTCTCCGCCGCGCCCCAGAAGGCGGACCCGCACCGCCTCGAGTTGTGCCTCGTCCGCGCAGGCGCTTATTTCGTTAACGGCGTTTAAACAGAGGGATTCGATTTGAGCTTCCATCAGACAGAACAGTGAAATTCCCACACTGAGGTTTGGCAGAATGCCCGTCAACGTCAGCTGTGCAAGTCCCGCCTTCAAGCGACTTGAGCAATGTGTTCAACTTGGAATTGCAATGCCATGGTGGGGTGCCTAACGTCCGCCGCGGCGACTAGTCATCGGCGAAATTCACCCCTGATATGATTGAATGGTACGAAATTGAGGAGCAGTGGCCGACACTGGCTGCGATGGCGATTATCGAACTGCTTTTGTCGGTGGACAACATGATGGCGGTTTCGGCTTTGGCTCGGCACCTTCCTGACAAGCAGCGGTCCTTGGCGCTGTTTATCGGCAGCGCCGGGGCTTACGTCCTCAGGGCGTTTGCGCTCGTGGTGACTGCACCCCTGATCTCAATGTCCTTCTGGGCCAAGATTGTGGGATCTCTCTACATGATCCATCTCATGGCTTCGCATTTTCTCCGACCGCACGCACCGGAGGGTTCGACGAAGGAAGGCGACTGGGGGTTCATGAAAACCGTCGTGATGGTTCTGTTTGTCGACTTTTTGCTTACCACCGACAACATCATCGCTGCGGTATCTATGAGCAAGACGCTCTGGGTCGTCTGTTCGAGCGTGTTTTTCGGCGTCATTTTAGTGGGTTTGCTCGGGCGCTACACCATCCGCGTGATCCGGAAATTTCCCGTGCTCAGCGACAGCATTTACGTGCTGGTCGGCTGGATTGGCGTCCTTCTGATGGCGGAGACGACCACTAAGTCGCTTCAGATTGCGCACCTGACCGACATCCAGAAATTGCTCGTCTTGGTGGAAATCATACTTATGACCCTCATTTACGATGCGATGCCCTCCCTGCAGCGTTTGGTGAATCCTTTTCTCCGGAACGTCTGCCGTCCGATCCTCAGGGTGGTGGATTTCCCACTCGCTCTTCTCTTCTGGCCGATCCGCAAGCTGACCGCGCTTGCCGATTAGTCGCCTAGCCGTGGTGCGCGTGTCCGGCACCACACTTTTGAGGCGTTCGGGCTTGGGTGCCTGAAACCCCATCCGCCGCCCTGATGTCCGAACCATATCTTTCCGCTGCCGGCACCATAGAAATTCGCGGGGCGCGGCAGAACAATCTCAAGGGCTTCGACCTGTCCCTCCCCCTCGGAAAGCTCATCGTCGTTTCCGGCCCGAGCGGCAGCGGCAAGTCCAGCCTCGCCTTCGACACCCTCTACGCCGAGGGGCAGCGGCGTTACGTCGAAACCTTCAGCCCCTACACCCGGCAGTTCTTCGACCGGATGGACAAGCCAGCAGTGGACGAGATCCGCGGCATTCCGCCGGCCATTGCCATCGAGCAGGTCAACTCCGTCAAATCTACCCGCTCTACGGTCGGCTCGATTACCGATCTTAACGACTACCTCAAACTGCTGCTCCCCCGCGTGGTGCAGGCCGTGTGTCCCGCCTGCCGAAAAACGGTCCATCCCGAAACGGCCGCCTCCATCACCAGCGCGCTGCTCGCCCTCAACGCCGGTCCGCTGTTGGTCTGCTTCCCCCTTGCCGTTCCGAATGACGCGGATGCGACAGAGTTCTTCTCCTTTCTCCAACAGCAGGGCTACCAGCGGGTCTGGTTCGACGGCGGCGTCCATCGGACGGCGGACGCGGCCCCGAAACTTCCTCCGATCCTTTACGTGATTCAGGACCGGCTCACGCCCACAGCCGAGGCCCATGCCCGGCTCGCTGAAGCCGTGGAAACCGCGCTCCGTTTTGGCAAGGGCCGCCTCGCAGTGGTGGCCGGGCCGGACGTCCTCCACCGTTACGCGCTGGGACGCCACTGCGGGCCGTGCAATCTCGCGCTGCCCGAACCAGTCGCCGGAAGATTCTCGTCCAATCACCCGCTCGGCGCCTGTGGCACCTGCAAGGGTTTTGGCCGGACCATCACCATCGACCCGATGCGGGCCATCCCCGACCCTGGGCTGAGCCTTGCGGCGGGCGCGGTTAAACCGTTCCAGACCAAGAACGGGTTGGAATGCCAGCGCGACTTGCTTAGGGCTGCAGCTGCGAAAGGGGTCAGCACAAAGGTGCCTTTTGAAAAACTGTCCGCGGCGCACAAGCGTTGGGTGCTGGAAGGCGAATCCCCCGGGCGTTCCGGGGAGGACCTCTGGCGCGAGGGTTGCTGGTACGGTGTGCGCGGTTTCTTCAACTGGCTGGAGTCGAAGAGTTACAAGATGCACGTGCGGGTGCTGTTGAGCCGTTACCGGACCTACGCCGTCTGCCCGGCCTGCAACGGCGGCCGGTTTGCGCCCGAATCGCTCCTGTTCGAATGGGACGGCCTGACAGCGCCCGATCTGATGCGCATGTCGGTCGATGCCCTCCACGCCTTCGTGCTCGAGCGCCGGGCGATCCTCGCCGCGGACCCGACCACCGACCTCCTCGTAACCGAGGTGAGCGCGCGCCTGCACTATCTCCGCGAAGTGGGACTGGGTTACCTGACCCTCGACCGGCACACGCGCACCCTGAGCGGTGGCGAGACGGCCCGCGTCAACCTCACCACCTGTCTCGGCACGGCCCTAGTCAATACGTTGTTCGTCCTTGATGAGCCCAGCATCGGGCTTCATCCGCGCGACACGTACCGGTTGCTCTCCGTCATGCGTCGCCTCCGGGACGCCGGAAACACCCTGCTGGTTGTTGAGCACGAGGAGGCCATCCTGCGTGCCGCGGACCATTTTGTTGAGATCGGTCCCGGCCGCGGAGATGCTGGCGGAAACCTCGTCTACGCCGGTCCCGCCGCCGCGGTCCTTTCCGGAAAAACGACGACCCTGACCGGCGAGTATCTGGGCGGAAACAAGACCGTCCCCATCCCGCTTAAAAAGCGCAAACCGCGCGCCTGGGTGAAGGTCGGCGGCGCCACCGCAAACAACCTTGCCGATCTCAGCGTGGCGTTTCCCGTGGGGGTGCTGTGCTGTGTGACGGGGGTCTCCGGTTCGGGAAAAAGCACGCTCGTTCACCAGGTGTTGTACCGCCACCTCGCCCGTGCGAAGGGCCTCGAAATCGAGGAGGCACCCGCGGATTCCAGCACCCTGTGGGGCGCAGACAAAGTCGGGACCGTGGTGTTGGTGGACCAGTCCGTGCTCTCCAAAACGCCGCGCTCCAGCCCTGCACTGTATCTGGGGATTTTTGACGCGATCCGGGCGGCGTTTGCGGCTGTCCCAGAGTCGGTAGAGGCCGGCTTCAGCACAAGCACCTTCTCCTTCAACTCGGGAGCCGGGCGGTGCGAGAGGTGCGGTGGTTCGGGGTTTGAAAAGATTGAGATGCAGTTTTTGAGCGACGTGTTTGTGCGGTGTCCGGAGTGCGAGGGACGCCGCTATCAGGCGCCCGTGCGCAAAATCAAACTGGGCGGGCTTTCCATTGACGAAGTGCTTGGGCTGACGGTCACGGAGGCCATCGCGTTTGCCGGGGCCCAGAAGCTTGCGGGCGCCCTTGCGCCGCTCCGGGCGCTGGAGGAGATCGGGCTCGGGTACCTTCGCCTCGGACAGCCCCTCAACGGCCTGTCCGGCGGCGAATCGCAAAGACTCAAACTCGTTGAACGGCTCCTCGCGCGATCTGAACCGAACGCCCTACTCATTCTTGACGAGCCCACCACCGGCCTGCACTTCGATGACATCCGCCTTTTAATGGCCGCGCTCAACCGCCTGGTGGACGAGGGACACACCGTGCTCGTGATCGAACACAACCCAGATGTGATCCGCGCCGCGGACTACGTTATCGATCTCGGCCCCGAGGCGGGTGTCGGTGGCGGCCGCGTGATTGCCGTCGGAACACCCGCGCAAATCGCGGCTTGCCCGGAGTCGCATACCGGCCGTTTCCTGGGGACCGCCGCGGAACCTCGCGGCGCCGGCGACAGTGCGCGGGTCGCCGAGGAACCGCCCGACGCGGCGATGTCCCGAGCGATCTCCATCACGGGCGCGCGTCAGCACAACCTCAAGAACCTGTCGCTTGAGATCCCACGCAACCATCTGACGGTCATCACCG
Organism: Chthoniobacteraceae bacterium; assembly: GCA_044376515.1. Lineage (GTDB taxonomy): Bacteria > Verrucomicrobiota > Verrucomicrobiia > Chthoniobacterales > Chthoniobacteraceae > Chth-196. Next base: position 27,441 of record JBILKV010000015.1, read on the forward strand.
GCCTGAGCGGGTCTGGAAAGTCTTCGCTCGCCTTTGATCTGCTGTTTGCCGAGGGACAGCGCCGTTTTCTCGACAGCATGTCGCCATATGCGCGGCAGTTTGCCACACAGTTGGAGCGGCCCGACGTGGATGGCGTCACGGGTCTCCCACCGAGTGTGGCGATTGAACAGCGGCTGACCCGGGGCGGCGGTAAGTCGACGGTCGCGACGGTCACGGAGGTATACCATTTTTTGCGTCTGTTGTTCTCGAAACTGGGCGTGCAGCACTGTCCGCGGTGCGCGACACCTGTGCAGAAGCAGACGCTTGCGGGTGCGGTCGCCGCGGCCGAAAAGCTTGCGCACAACGGGGCCATCCGGATCCTCGCGACGCTGGTACGTGCACGCAAGGGTTTTCACAACGATATCGCCGAATGGGCGTTGCGTCACGGGTTCGATGAATTGCTGGTGGATGGTAACTGGGTGCGCACCGACCGGTTCCCAAAGCTTTCCCGCTACCAGGAACACACGATCGACGTGCTGGTCGGCAAACTTTCCAAAGGATCGGATCCCGGGACTGCGGTGGCCCGCGCACTTGAGATCGGAAAGGGCACTGCGTTGGTTATCGATGCGCGCAACAAGCGGCACGTCCTCAGTACCGAACAGATCTGCCCCGGCTGTACGCTTTCCTTCGAGGATCTGGATCCCCGCATGTTCTCGTTCAACAGCCCGCACGGCTGGTGCGATGCCTGCCACGGTTTCGGCGAGGAATGGGAGCGCCGGGACAATCCGCGGATGGAGTCCGCCCTCGAAATCGAGTTGGACCACGAGCGCCAGCACGAAGCGCTCGAAGCCGCCGAGTCGCGCGCCTGCTCCGCTTGCGGGGGGACACGCCTCAATGAGGTGGCCCGCGCGGTGCGGGTGTCCAACACCACTATCGCGGAGATCGCGGCTCAGACCGCGCGTGGTGTGCTCCAGTGGGTCGCGAAGCTGCAGTTCGAGGGGCACCAGGCGCGGATTGCCTCGGACATCCTGCCCGAAATCTCACAGCGCCTTGCCTTTCTGGACGAGGTCGGCCTCGGCTATCTTTCTCTCGGCCGTTCCGCAAAAACGCTCTCCGGAGGCGAGTCCCAGCGGATTCGGCTGGCGGCGCAGTTGGGCTCCAATCTGCGCGGCGTTTTATACGTGCTCGACGAGCCCACCATCGGGCTGCATCCGCGCGACAATGTCGCTCTGCTCGACACGCTTGTGGCGCTCAAGGACAAGGGCAACTCGCTGGTCGTGGTCGAGCACGACGAGGACACACTCCGGCGCGCCGGACACGTGATCGATCTCGGCCCCGGTGCCGGAAAACACGGGGGCGAGATCATGGCGCAGGGCAGCCTCGAGGATCTGCTCAAGAGCCCGCGTTCGGTCACCGGTGCGTGTCTGCGCGAGCCGCTGCGCCATCCGACGCGGGGCGCGCGCCGTTCCCTCAAGGGAGAGGCTGTGCCCGGATGGATTGAGGTCGAGGGCGCCAGCCTGCACAACGTCAGGAAACTGGACGCCGCGATCCCAGTCGGGCGGCTCACGGTCATCACGGGAATTTCGGGCTCCGGTAAAAGCACCCTGATGCGGGGCATTCTCAAGCCCGCGGTCGAGGCCGCTCTTTTGGGAATGAAGAAAGCCGGGGCAGGCATCCAGACCGTACTGAACCTGCGCGCATTACGCGGAGCCGAGTTGCTCGAGGCGGTCTGCGAGGTCGACCAGTCGCCGATTGGAAAAACCTCCCGCTCGACACCCGCCACCTACCTTTCTTTGTTTGACGACATCCGGAATTTGTTTGCCGCTACGCCGGTGGCGCGGATGCGCGGTTACGGTGCGGGTCGTTTCTCCTTTAACACCGAGGGCGGTCGGTGCGAGACGTGCCTCGGCCAGGGCTCGCTCAAGATCGAGATGAACTTCCTGCCGCCTGCGCACATCGCGTGTCCGGAGTGCGCAGGCGGCCGTTACAATCCCGCCACTCTCGAGGTCCTCTATGCGGGCAAGACCATTGCGGACGTGCTCGCGATGCCGATGGAAGAGGCGGCGGTTTTCTTCGCGCAACAGCCTGCGATTGTGCGGCCATTAAGGCTGCTATGTGAAACCGGCCTCGGCTATCTCACGCTCGGCCAGGCGAGTCAGACGTTGAGCGGCGGCGAAGCGCAGCGCCTCAAGCTGGTCAGCGAGCTGGCTCGCGGAATCGGCCGGAGCGAAACCAGCCTGCTCCGCAGGTCGCGCAAGACAAAGTCGATCCTGTACCTGCTGGAGGAGCCCACCATCGGCCTGCACCAGGCAGACGTCCGTCTGCTGATCGAGGTGCTTCACCGCCTTGTGGACGCGGGCCAGACCGTCGTGGTCATCGAGCACCACACCGCCGTGATCGCCGAAGCCGACTACCTTTTGGAAATCGGCCCCGAGGCTGGCGAAAACGGCGGCAAACTCCTCTGCGCCGGCACCCCCGAATCCGTCATCCGCGTCCCCGCCAGCCGCATCGCCCCCTTCCTCAAACCCCTGCTCGGCAGCAGTCCAAAAAAGCCCGCGCGCCGCAGTTGATTTACCCCCGCCGATGCTTTTGATCTGGGGCATCTGTCCCGTCTGCGGTTCAAAGGAAGCTGCTTGTTTCCCTGTTGGCGCACATTGTGAAATGAAGGGTTCCCTCTGACTGGTTTCCAGCGGATTCGAGCCTGGGCGTTCCCTGTGGCAGTTAAACTTGTTCCTTGCGCGCATGGTGTGGGTGTGTCCAGTTTTTTAGCGTGACGCTCCACCGAACCGACGACCTCCGCATCACCGGCGTAAATCCCCTCATTTCGCCCGCCGTGCTCGCGTACTATCTGCCAGTGGGCGAAGCGGCGAGCACGCTGGTGTCCGAAGCCCGTAGCGAGGCGGACGCCATCCTTCGCCGGGCGGACGACCGTCTTCTGGTGGTGGTGGGACCTTGCTCGATTCACGATCCCGAGGCCGCCCTCGAATACGGCGCCCAGATCAAAAAGGAGGCCGAGCGCCTGCGGCGGGATCTGTTGGTGGTGATGCGAGTCTACTTTGAGAAGCCGCGGACGACCGTCGGCTGGAAGGGACTGATCAACGATCCCGGTTTGGACGACTCCTTCGACATCAACCACGGACTCCGGGTGGCCCGCGGCCTTCTGCTGGAACTCGCCAACATGGGTGTGCCGGCGGGGACCGAGTTTCTGGACACCATCTCGCCGCAGTACATTGCCGATCTGATTGCGTGGGGCGCGATTGGGGCGCGCACAACCGAGTCGCAGATTCACCGGGAACTGGCCTCCGGACTTTCCATGCCGGTGGGCTTCAAAAACGGCACGGGCGGTTCAATTCTCATCGCCATCGACGCCATTCAATCCTCCTCCCGGCCGCACCATTTTCTCTCGGTGACCAAGCAGGGGGTTTCGGCAATCGTGTCGACCACGGGCAACCAGTCTTGCCATTTAATTCTGCGCGGTGGAAAATCCGGCCCGAACTACGATGCATCGAGCATCGCCGAAGCGGCACAAATGCTGCGGGAGCAAGGGCTATTGGAGACGGTGATGGTGGACTGTTCGCACGGAAACTCGCTTAAGGATTTCCGAAACCAGCCGCTGGTGGCCCGCTCGCTTGCTCACCAGATGGAGTCCGGCAACCGGGTCATCACAGCGGTCATGATCGAATCCAATCTTGTGGAGGGCAACCAGAAGCTGGCCGGGGATCCGGCTGCACTGCGGCACGGGCAGTCGGTGACGGACGCCTGTCTGGGATGGGAACAAACGGTGGAGACCCTTGATGAGCTGGCCGCGGCGGTGCGCAAGCGGCGGCTTTTTCGCGAATAAACGGTACCGGCGCAGTTCAGGCTCAGGGCGGGCTGGAACCTCTTTCTGCGGGCTTTAAATGGCTTTTGTCAACGGCTTGGACCGGGGTGTGCGCTGGTCTCGGCTGGGGAACGGCTTGGATCGGCGAGATGGAGTACATGGGCTGCGGGAGTGGCCCAACGGACGGCCATGTAGTGGGGTGCTGCTGCGTTGCCCTTCCGCTCCCCGCTGATGGTGGAGATGCTGACTACGTGGCCGATCGCATTCCCGAAGGCATCCAGCACAGCCGAGCCGCTGCTGCCGGGCGCCCAGTCGGTGCTCACATTCATCCGCTGCCCACGGGGGTCTGCGGTCTTGGCATCCGGGTCCTTCGCGAAACGGTTCACCATTCCCGCGCTGAAATAAGGGCGTCCGCCGCTAGGCTCGCTCAGGCAGTAGGCGGGGTCGCCGACTTCCGCTGACTGGCTGAGAGCGAGCGGTTCGAGATCCTCGGCCCTCAATTCGACGATTGCGGCGTCAGAGACGGGGTCGGCCGCCAGAACTCCGCTGATGACGAGGATCTCGTGATCACCGCGCACCGCGATCGGGTAGCCGCTGTCGGGTTTCATCCGGTCCGGTTTCTGGAGCACGTGGAGGGCGGTCGCAGCGGCCGATTTCGTAATGGCATAAGCTCCTCCCAAATTCGCGTGCCAGTTGGAACACTTGGTGCATTGAAACACCCATCCGATCCGGAGATGGGAGGCCGCTGCGCGTTTGGCAATGGCCCGTGTTCCAAGCTCCTCGGAAGACGGGGTGAGGAGGCTGAGCGTCCCGCCCGAGGGCTGGTTCAACCAGGAATCGAAGGTCCTCGCATCCGGCAGAGTTCCCTGTTCCCAAAGTGTTTGGGCGTTCCGCACGATCGCGTCCTTCGTGTCGGCCGCCGCCAGCGAGGTGTCGGCGGTGAGAGCGGAAGCCGGATGGTGTTCGTCGTGATCCAACGGCCGCACCAGCGACACAAGGCAAACGGCGGCAATTAAAAAAGCCGCGGCGTGCCTGGAAGGGGGCAGAACGCTGGGGGACATCGGGAGGTGGCAGGGCTTTGGTGAGAGGCTCTTCGCCGCACATGCTTCGCTGGAGGGAAAGGCCTGAGGAGCTGAGTTCAAAACAAACGGCACTGCACATGGGTTGGTCAAGGCTGGCGCAGAGCGCCGGACGCCGCTCGCGTTTGATACATGCGTTCACCCCCGAATGTGGGAAGGCTACGCCTGCGCCTCGCGGCGCCTTCAAAAATAGCCTTACGAACGGTTTTCGCACGGCTTAACCTTGCCAGGTCCCACCCGCCACCCCCATGTGCCGTTTCCTCCATTTCCTTTGCGTTGTCTTCCTGCTCGCTGTTTGCCCGGCTTTTCTGCTGCAACCCGCCAAATCTCAGGAGCCCAATCCCCTGCGGACGCCCCTCGAGGCGGTGAGCAAAATGACGCTGCCCGATGGTTTCTCGGTGGACGTGCTCGCATCGGAACCCAGCATCGTGCAGCCGATCGCCTTTTGTTGGGATGAACACGGAAGAATCTGGCTCGTCGAAGGAAACACCTATCCCCAGCGCGCCGGCAAGGCGCCAATCCCGCGCCCCGACGACGCTCCCGACCTCGACCAACTCACCCCGGAGGAACTCGCCGACCTTCTCGCTGGTTCGGACCGCATCCTGATCCTCTCCGATGAAAACGGCGACGGCATCTACGAGACCCGCAAGGTGTTCATGGAGGGACTTAATCTCGTTTCAGGGATCGAGGTCGGGTTTGGCGGCGTCTATGTCGGGGCCGCTCCCTACCTGCTCCACATCCCGCTCGACGCGGCGGGGGACAAACCGGCTGGCGCGCCGCGCATTCTTGCAGATGGGTTTGGCTGGCAGGACACCCATGAAACGCTCAGCTCCTTCGTGTGGGGTCCGGACGGCTGGCTGTACGGTTGTCACGGGGTGTTCACGCAGTCTCAGGTCCGCGTGTGCGCGGGTGTCGCGAAGGCACAGCGTCCGCGTACGGCGATGAACTGCGCCTACTGGCGGTGGCATCCGGTGAGGGAACAATTCGAGCTTTTTGCCCAAGGCACTTCCAATCCCTGGGGGCTGGACTACGACACTTTCGGACAGTTTTTTTCCGAGGCGTGCGTGATCCCGCATTTCTGGCACGTCATTCAGGGGGCATACTACCTGCGGCAGTCCAATCCGCTTGGGCACTTCAACCCGTACGTGTATCAAAACATCGGGACGATCGCCGACCACGCGCATTTCGTTGGCGCATCCTGGAGCGCTTCGCGGGACATTTCGGATGGATCGGGCGGCGGCCATGCCCACTGCGGCCTCTGCCTCTATCAGGGCGGCCACTTTCCAGCCGAATACACGAACCGTCCGCTGTTCGGGAACATCCACGGCAAGCGCATCAATCAGGAGAAGCTGATTCAGGAAGGGTCGGGTTACCGGGCTGCGCACCTGCCCGATTTTCTGCGCTCCAACGATTTCAACTTCACGGCGGTCACCCTGCGGGCCGCGCCGGATGGCAGCCTGGTGTTCAGCGACTGGTATGACCGCCAGAAATGCCACAGCCGGCAGACCGAAATATGGGACCGCACCAACGGCCGGCTTTACCGTGTGCGTTATCAGGGCTGGAGGCCGTGGCGCGAAACCCCGGGGATATGGAGTCCGGAATCCACATTGGCGCTGCAGCTTCAGGAAAATGGCTGGCTGAGCCGGATGGCACGGCGCAAGGCGGCCGAGCAGGCGGAAGCGATTCGGAGCAATGCGGCCTTGGTGGGGCGGGCCATCGCGCTGGTGGAGAAAGGCACGCCAACGGAGAAGGTGTTGCGCGTGCTCTGGTGGTTGCGCTGCGCCGGGGTGGAGTATGCGCCCGACCCCAGGCTGTTTCAGAATTCGGATCCCTACGTCAGGCACTGGGACATCCAGTTGAAGGCTGAGACACCCGGCGCCGCGCCGGTTGCGGAACTCTTGCACAGCGCGAAGACCGATCCATCGCCTGTCGTGCGACTCGCCGTCACGAGCGCTCTGCAGAGGCTCCCGCATGACAAGCGGTGGGACGTGGTGGAGGCGCTGTTGCAGCATGGCGAAGACAACGGGGACCACAATCTGCCGCAGATGGTTTGGTTTGCGATCGAGCCCGCCGTACCCGGGGCGCCCCGGCGGGCGCTCGCCCTCGCCAGGGAGTCAAAAATGAGGCTGCCCGCAGAGCTGATCGCGCGGCGAGTTGCCGAGCTGCAAACCCCAGAGGCAAGGGAGCTTCTGGTTTCGGCGGCGAAGGAGGCGCGCTCTGCAACCGAGGCGCTTCTTTTTCTCGCGCCGCTCGAGGAGGCGCTCAAGGGTCGGTTCCGGCTCGAGGCCCCCCCCGCATGGAACGAGGCGTATGCACGCTTTCAGGAGTTGATCGCAAAGCCCGACTCCGCCGCCGCGGGTATTCGGCTTGCGGACGCGCGGACCGCAGTTGCAGCCGCATTCAACGATGCACGCGCTTTTCCGGAATTGGAGTCAGCGCTCCGGGATTCCAAGGGCGCCCTGCCCCGCAGGCAGCAGGCCCTCTTGACGCTCGCCGCCGCCAAGGCCCCCGGACTTGTGCCGCTGCTTTTAGAACTGTTGGAGGATCCGCTGATCCGCGTCGACGTGCTGCGGGCAAGCGCTGCGGTTGGCGGGGGCGCGGGCAGCGGAGATGCTGGTTCCGAACGGTTTGTGCAGGCGGTGCTGGAGCGCTACTCCGCCTTCTCGGCTCAGGAGAAGACGGCGGCGGTCCTGGCGCTGGCGGCACGGGCAAAATCGGCGGGTGTGCTCCTCGACGCCCTGGAGGACGGCCGGATTCCTCGCGGTGAGGTTTCCAGTTTTGCGGCCCGCCAGATAGCCGGGCTGAAGGACGGCGCCGTGCAGGAAAAACTCGAGCGTGTGTGGGGTACGGTGCGCGCCGGCGACTCCGATGCGCTTGCGAAGGGCGCGGCGGAGGAGCACACCAAGTACAAGGCCGTGATGACGCCCGCGGTTCTGAAGGGGGCGAACCTCCCCAACGGAAGGTCGCTTTTCAAAAACAGCTGTGGCCAGTGCCACCAGCTCTTCGGAGAAGGCGGCAATATCGGTCCCGACCTGACGGGCTCAAACCGCGCCGACCTCGACTATATTCTGGAGAATGTGACCAATCCGAACGCCCTCATCGGGAGGGATTACGAGCTGCATATTTTCACTCTCAAAGACGGGCGACTGGTGAGCGGCATGGTACGCGACCAGACGGAGGCGATGGTCACAGTGCAGTCCATCGGGTCGCAGGAACGCTTGCGTCGCGGCGACATCGCCAAGGAGGAAAAACCTGGGATTTCGATGATGCCCGCCGGTTTGTTTGCGGCGCTCACGAAGGACCAGATGCGCGATCTGGTGGGTTACCTGGCGAGTCCGCGGCAGGTGCCGTTGCCGGGCGAAGTCGCGCCGGCGGCGATGCGGGTGAATGGTGCGTTGGAGGCCGAGACGTTGAAGGTGCTCAGTGAGGGCTTCCGGGCCGCGCCGCAAAAAATGGGGGCGTTCAGGGACGGCGCGTGGTCGGGCGACTCGCAACTGTGGTGGACGGGCGGCAAGCCGGGCGACGTGCTCAAGGTGGCGCTGCCCGTGGAAAAGGCTGGGCGCTACCGGCTCAAGGCGGTGTTGAGTCGGGCGCCCGATTATGCGGTGGTCCGGCTGGGATTGGATGGGAAACCGTTTGAGCGCGGCCAGATCGACCTGTTTGGTTCGAAGGTGACAAACACCCAGGAACTCGTTCTAGGGGAGCAGGATCTGGATGTCCGCGAGCACGAGTTTTCGGTAGAGATCACCGGCGCCAACCCAGCGGCACGTCCCTCGTATATGGTTGGGATCGACTACCTGCTTCTCGAACCGATTCCTGCTCGGTAAGACCCGCCCAGCGCTCGGCGCCTTTTGGGGGATCGATGACGCCCAGCTGCGGACTCCGAGTGTTGCGTTGCTTCGGAGCTGCGAGCGGTTGGGCGTGAAGACGTGATTTCTTTTGGGCCTACGGAGGGGGAAGGGAACTGAACAATTCCGCCTAAGTCTTGTGGGAAAGATTCCCAAGTCCCTCCGCGACTCCTCCTTGAGATCGGTTTTGCCATCCGTATCCCAGCGTCTGGGTTGACTGAAGGCTACTCCTCGATGAGTTCCATTTGACGATCGAGGATTTCGCCGGTGAGGCGGTCGATGGCGAGGTGCACCCATGCGCGGCTTTCGCCCTCGACGTGGAAATCAGCAGCATCCCGGGCGGAGCTCGGATAGCTGCCCGATTGAGCAATCACGTCGAGGAGCAGGTTCCAAACGCGCACCTGTCCCGCGTCACTCAGAGCACGCAACACGCTCTCGCGTAGGCGCGGTATTTTGCGGTCAGCAACGTTCATGAAGGCCGTGTCGAGGTCCGCTGAAAGCCCCGAAAATGTCCATGAAACGGGCTGTCCAGCGGCGGTTTCTGGGTTGCGGCTTGGTGCCGTGAGCGTTTGGGGGATGATGCTTGTGTAGAGGGTTGCGGACGCGTCGGAGGGGGGAGTGTGGATGGCGGTGAAGGCGTTTGGCAGCGGCGCGGCGCCTGGCAACGGAAGGTTCCGGCCGGTAATGTGTCCGGCCAGTTCGGCCATGTTGGCGAGCGGACCGCGGCCTGTGCCCGCTCCCGAAGTGCGGTCGAGCAGGGTCTGCGCGGCGGCGGCGGTTTCTCCAGTGGCACCCAAGGCGGTTGATGCGTCCAACTCGTCCCGCAACACTCCCGAGATGAGGGCGCGCAGCACGGGCTCCTGCCGGGTGTTGAGGTCGACCTTGCCGGCGCTCACTGGGCGCCGTCCCGGGGGTGGCTCGTTTAAACAGAAAATGTCGAGCAACGCGGCATCCGCGGTTTCGGGGCAGGAAAAATCCAGCTGCTTCCAAGGGCTGCCCCGGAAGACGTAACCAAGTTCGGTGACCGAGCGGAAAGGCCGGTCTAAGACCACTGGCCTGCTCCGGTTTGAGTCCGCTCGTGGCTGTGCGAGGGGAAGGCCATCAAGCGAAACGGTGTAGCCCGACTCGGATGCGCGAGCCCCGGTGGCTCGGCGGATGATGTCGTCAGGATCCGCATACGCCTGACGCTCCGGTTCATCGGGAGTAGCGGCAGTGTTTTCCGACAGCCAACCGGGCCGGAAAGAGTCCGCCCAAAACTGCCATTTTCCGGTTTCGGTTGATTCCTGAGCACCAGTATCATGGGCGTAATCCTCCCAGAAATGGGGAAGGCCACGGGCCCCCGGCATGCCGGCCGCCGAGGTTGAGGAGGAATTTCCAAAGCGTGAAATCCAGCCGTAGTCGTTTGCGTTGAGTGAGGGGGGGTGGACTTTGGAGCGTACGGCCCACCAGGTGCTGGAGTTTTGGTACTGGTTGGCAAGGACGATGGGGTCCTGTTCGATCGCTGCCTTGAAACGGGTCCACCCGAGGTTGTAGAGGCCAGGGGCACCTCCGGTTGCGGTCACCGCCGCAGTGGTTCCCCACTGGGTGGGGCGATCGCTTGCCCCTGCGCCGTAGGGACTAACAGGAAGAGGCGCACATTTCGCGGGGGAGTTGCCTTCGGGGCGGATCGCGTTGGGCCAGTTGTAGGCGTAGCGTTGAAATGCGCCGAAGCGCGGGGTGCGCGGGTCCACCCAGCCCAGCGACGGGGAGGCCCATGCGATGGGGGAACCCAGGCCTTCCACGGGGACCGCGTTCCACTGACCTTGAAACGGCGTCTGGTCTGGCACCATGCGTCCGTCCATGCCGGCAAATTTTTCATCGTAGGTGATCCATTTCAACGAGGCGGGATCCTGATACTGCAGCCGTAGCGTCATCAGACACCAGTTGCGCTGAATCACGAGGTTGACCGGTACTTGAAAGAAGCGCCACAGCGTTCCGCTTGGAGAGAGCGCGCCCGAGGCGTCCGTTTTTTCAGGGGTGCCCTGCACGGTGGTCTTTGGTGCGCTCACCAGTCGTTGTGCGGCGATGAATTGGGCAGGGACTTCACCGAGGGAGAAGCCCAGCCAGTCATCCCCATCAGGGCCCGTCAAACGGCCGTGGTAGGGGGCATTGTTGAAGAAGTTTTCGGCCCCAAATCCGGCGGCGCTGTCTGAGGGGAGGCCGGGCCGGCACAAGGCGGTGGGCTCGCGGAAAAGCGCCGCGTGTGAGAGTTGGAGCTGGAAGTTCAATTCGGAGTTGCGCAGCTCAAGCACCGGTGTCGGGCGTGCGTTGGGATCAGGAGCCTGAGGCCCTTCCACACGGGTGTTGCGGGCGACGCGTTCGTCTGCCGGGGCGAACCATACGGGACGGCCACTGGACCCGGAAGATCCGGAGGTAACGCTGTAGCTGTATGCTCGCCAGTCTGTTGGGGGCGCGGTATTGTCTGGAAGTGCACCGGCCGATAGCGGTGTAAAGCCGCCGGTGGCCAGGCGCCAATAGGCAAATCCTTCGATGGCGTATTTGATGGTTGCGGTGCCGGGCGGCATCGCCCCCCAGAAAAGGTAGGAGGCGGGCTCGGCCGGACCGTTGGTCGCCAGGCGACCCGCGTGGTGGTCGTCGGCGTTTGCAGTGGTGCCGTAAAATTCATAGGAGGAGGAAAACCGACGGTCGTGGAAAAAGACCTTCGTGCTCTTGCCCTGCGGCTGGATCTTGAACGCGAAGGTGCCACCAGGCCACGCGCTGAAGTGGGCGTGAGAATCGTCTGGCGAGCCGCCCAACTGGAGCGTTTTCCAGCGCGTGCCAAGGAGCGGAAAAAACGGTCTGAGCTGGCTGTCAGGGCCCGACGGGCCTTGGGGATCTTCTGCAACGGCGAGCATGCGCAGTTTGAGGGTGGCGGTACCGGGCCGGGCCGGAGGCAGGTGCGGGTTCCAAAGCTCGGGAAAGGCGATGAGCGAGGTGGTTCCGCATTGGAAGCCGTCGTCCAGAAAGGAGGCAAGGGAGGAGGTGATCTCGGTCACTTGTTCGACCCTCGGTGCGGGGGGATTGTGCGCATTGGGTATCGCTGTCCAGTGAAGGCGGTAAAGGTAGGGTAGGTTCTCGATGCCGCGGGCGGTGAAGGTTGGGACAAAGGAGTCCGAGCCGGTCATCGCCGTGTTGCGGGTCCCGATTTTAATGATGGTCGGGAAGCTGTCCGCGTCGAACTGGTCGATGATATTGGCGCCGATCTCGAGGACCTGAATGGTGGGATCCTTGTCGCGGAGTTGGGCGAGGGAGGCTGTATCGTGAGACCAGCCCTCCATTCCGGCATGATTTTTAGCGGCAGCCTTTCCGAGGGAGCCCGCGAGGATTCCAGCCTTGAGAAGCTCAAAAAAGTCGGGCTCTCTGCCCGCGTCCGCGATATTTGAGAGACGCGCGATGCCTTCTGGAGGAAGCTTTCCATCGGGAGAGCTGTGGTCGTATTTCCAGAAAAAATAGCCGGTTTGATTCGCCGGAATGGCGGGAGCATCGGTTGGTTGATAGGCGAGTCCGGAATCCTGCGTCCATTCGAGGCCGAAACAATCCTTGATGGCTTCAGGGGTGCCATCCGCGTTGTAGAGGGGGTCGTTTGGGGGGAGGGCGGCACTCGGGCCCCGGTGGGTGAGCCACCCAAGCCGCGAGAGTGGAAAGCGGGTTTTGATGAGGGGTTCACCAGGCTCGGCCCGGGTTTTGTCCCGGCGGGTGAAAGTGGCGGCGACCCTCGCTTCCAAAAGTGGCGGATTGATGGCGTCCTGAATCGGTCCCTCGTCCGAGCGCGGTGCGGAGCGCTGAGCGAAGGATCCCCATGCGTCGTTGCCACCCCGGTAGTTTCCAAGCGCCATTTCATAGGGAAGGTTCATTTGGACCCTCAGGTCCTTCGACGGAAGGAGGGGTGCCACGCCGATGGAATGCAGCGTATCCGGTACGCCTCCGGCAGGGCCGACGATGCGGGGCACCCTTCGAAGTCCAGTGCCTGATTCCCACGCGCCGTGACGGTGCGAGGGCTGCTCCAGTCCGCGTGAAAAGTGGGTGATATACTGCAGCGCCGCCGCCGCGGGAACACCGTCAGCACGGGGCGGAAGCGTTTTGAAAAATCGGAGCATTTGTTGTC
>JBILKV010000104.1:0-14498 GCA_044376515.1 Chthoniobacteraceae bacterium
GTGGCCGGTTCGGCTGCGGCACCGGGGGCCGCGGTTGCGGGATCCGACTGGGCGGGGGTGGCGGGGGTGGTTTCCGCGGCGGCGGCAGCCTCCGCGGCGGATTTTGATTTCAGCGCGGCCTCCCGTTTTTCAGCCTGAAGGTAGCTGGAGTAACAAAGCCCCCCAATACAACCGAAGTGCAGGAGCGCAGAAAGGAAGGTCCACTTCCACAGCACGCGTGGGGGGACGGGCGAGCGGACGTTTTGGGTGCTGGATTGCATGGCGGTTCGGCGGGTTTACTTCGGCTGCGCGTCGCGGTCGGCGATGTTGACCATCTCCTGGGAGATGAGTTTTCCGCGCGCATATTTGGCGGCTTCGCTTTCCGGATAATCCCACGTGGTGCGTTTGTAGCGGCGGTAGGCGGTTTCGAGTTGTCCGCCGCTGCGGAACGATTCGCCGGACCAGAACAAGGCGTCGGGGCGGAATGTGCTGCGTGGGTAGTTTTCCACGAGGAGGTCAAATTCACCACTTGCCTTGGCGAACTGCTCCGCCTTGAACCAGCATTGTGCGGCGCGGAAGAGCATGCGTTCGGCCCAGTCATGCTGCGGGAAGCGTTCCACGAACTTTTTGGCGACTTCCGCCGCGGTTGGGTACTCCTTGCGCGTGTAAAAATACTCGGCGATGCGGACGATCACATTCGCCACCAGCGGGCTCTCAGGCCAGGTGTAGGCGAGCGACACGTACTCTGCACTGGCGGATTCCATGTCGTTGCGTTCCTCGTGGCATTGTCCGAGTTTGTATTGGGCGTCGGGCGCCAGCGGACTCTCGGGATGGTTTTGAACAATCCGCTTATAAAACCCGATGGCTTCTTCGTAGCTTTTGAGTTCCTGCGAGAACTGGCCGAGTAGGTAGTCGGTGCGGGCCTCGTAGAGTTTGCTCGGATAATCGCGGCGCAGTTCCCTGAGAATCTGCATCCCGTCCTGGAGCGCTTGATTTGAAAGGTTCTCCTGTTTGACCGCGCGGTAGTTCTTGAACAGTTCGAAGAATGCTTCCGCCATGCGGAACTGCGATTCGATCGCGACCTTTTCTGAGGCGAATTTCTTTTCAAAAACGAGCAGGTTGCCGTCGGTTCCCTTGACCACATTCACGCTCTTCTCGACCGCAGGTGCACCCTCGGTTTTGGGCACATACGAAAGCTTCATGCCGTCTCCAAACCACGCCTCGAGCCGCTCGTCACCCGAAACCGGCTTCTCCGCCGGTGCCAGAGCAAAGCTGCCGGTAAATTCGCCCGAGTGGCCGAGGGTTTCGAGCAGCGTGGCGCTGAATTTCTCGCCGCGTTCACTGGTCACAACCACCTGGACACTGTCCCGTTCGGGCGTGGCATCGGCCGTGAGGTCGCGGACCGCCAGAAACACTTTGTCGCCGATGTAGAGGGATTCGACCGCTTTGTCGTACCCGTTGTCCGTGAAGTCGACGGAGGCGGGAACGAGCAGGCGCGCGCGATCGGAAAAGGTCTTTCCGTCCACCGTGTAGGTTGCCGTGATGATGTCCTGTCCGTTGAGATTAAGAACCGGTACGACGTTGGCGAGGGCCTGTTCCTGACGGTTTGCGGGGTTGCGGCGTGTGACCAGCGTGCGCGTGTCACCCGGCTCGAGGACGGTGGTGGCCGGCGAATCTTTGTCGCCGAGTTGCATGAAGATTTGTCCGACGAAGCGGCCCTTATCCAGAGCGGTGTCGGTTTCCAGGCGCACCGGGCCGCGGCCTCCGGGCACTTCAGCCAGAGGGCAGATCACGTCCGCGGACGCGCCTCCAGAGGTGGTGAGGCGGACCGTGATTTCGCTGAAGGAATCCCGCGCCTCCGTCGGGTGGACGATCTCAATGGTGAGCGGCGGCCGGAAGGCCACCGTCTTTATTTCGGGAGCCTCGCCGGAAAGCGCTGACGTGAACTGGAACTGTTCCCGTCCCGCCTTATCGAACGCAGCGGAGGAGCGCACAAACGCGATTTGCGGTTCGGCTGGAGCCGCGGCCTCCACGGTCGCAAGACGTTTAATGGGCGCACCCGGGTCCGTGTTTTGACGGTCGTCGTAGGCGGCTTCGAGCAGGACACCGGGCTCGAGTTTGATACCTTCGGGGTGCTCCTCCGACCAAGCATCCACCTCTTTAGTGAAGATTCCGCTGAAAGGTTCGGTTTCGACGGCTTCCAGTTCCTTCGAGAGTTTGCCGTCGGAGGTTTTGAGAGTGAACGTGACCTTGTCGCGCTGGTCGGAGGAGTCGGCGTCGTAGTCGGAAATGCGAACGACGAAGCGCTGTCCAGATGTCACCCGGCGGACTTGTTTGATGAGGCGGTCCGGAACGTTCTGCCCGTTGGCCGCACTAAATTCGTACGCAATGAAATCAAGCTTGGCGTTGTGGTAGGTCGCGCGGAGTTGCTGGAACAGCGAGCGGGTCTTCCCCAAGGAAATCAAACTCACTTCGTCCTCGTACGTGGCCGTGATTTTGTCACTGGGAGTGAGTCGTAATCCGTCGCCCGTCGTGGCTGTTGGGGCCCCAGTGTCGCCGCTCTTGGGAATCAAGGTTGCTCCGCCTGCGTTATCGACGCGCACTTCCGCGATCCGGGGAGCGGTTCCGGAAAACTTCTCGATCTGCAGGCGCAGGTAACGAGCCTCGTATCCGTCCAGTTTCGCCGCCACCTTAACGGAGTTGCCTTCGGTTTTGGTTTGGAGACGTTCGGTGAGACTGGCGTTGGAGTCCGGAAACTTGGCCGTGGCCGCAAAGGTGGTCCATGCCGAGAGGTCTTCAGAGCCTTGGATCGCGTACTCGAGCGGCAGTTTGTCTTTGAAGGCGGGGTCGTTTTGCCAGTGAAAGAAACTCAGTTTGGTTTTTTCGCCCAAATCGAGCACCAGAAACTTTGGCCCGTGACCATCGTTGCGTCCCTCCCAGGCGGTCTTGGGATTGTTGTCGATGGCGCGGACCGCCTCCCCGTTGATGGTGCGGTCGCTCGCAAAGATTTCCGCCGGAATCTCGACGGAGGGGAGGGTGCCTCGGAAAATTCCCGAATGGACCTCGGTCTCCGTCAAGGTCGCGGAGACATTGCTTCCACTTGATGAAGAGACAAGCACCTTGACCGTGTCCTGAGCGTCGCTGACATCGCGGTCTGCGTCCTTGATTTGAAGATAGATGGGGTTGCCCGGTTTGAGGTCGGATGCCGTGCGGAATTCCTGCCGGTATTCGACGCCGGCCTGTTTGTTCGTGCGCAGGCGCTGCAACCGCAGGCGTTCTTCAAAGCTGATTTGTTCCTCGTCCTTGATCTCCGTGGCGGAGATTCGGAACTCCGCGTCGGAGGCGATTCTAATGTTGGCTTTCGAGGGAACCGCGGACGTGAACTGCTTTTTGAAATCGTCCGGATAGTCGTAGGTGACGGAGTCGGCGCCGTTGACCTGAAGAATACCGTCGCCCGGTTTTGGGGCTCCGAGTTCGGTGGGAAGTTCGGCTTGGAAGAAGCCTTTGCCCGCGGAGCCTGATTCGAGGCGGAGGGATTCCTTGTCACCTGTGGAGGTGGTTACCACTACCGGTACGTAGCTCTGGCCGCGGCTGACACCAAGGTCGGCATCTTGAATCACGACGTTCAGTGGCAGACCGGGCGAGTGCCACTGTTTGGTGCTGCTTCCGATCAACCCGATGCTGCGCAGCAGCATGAGTTCGTCGCGGAAGCGGTTCTCCTGGCCGTACAGCTCCGAAAGGCGGAAGAGGATGGCATCGGCGACATCGCTGCGCGGCGCCAGATCCATGACGTTCCGAAAGCGTATTTTTGCGTCCTCAGTGTCGCCGCGCTGCTGGGCAAGGGCGCCCAAGAGAAATTCGCCCCGGCTGGCAGCCATCTTGTCTTTAGACTTGGCCATTTTTTCAAACACCTTGGCCGCCTCGATATACATTTTTTGGTTGAGGTAGCATTCGCCGATCCGGAACTGGGCATCGGTGGCCTCGGGCGTGTTGGGAAAGCGTTCCATCAGCGAAGCACTCTCCGCCCGCGAAAGGTCGTATCGGAGTGTTTTGAAATACAGATCGGCGAGCTGGAGTTGAGTCTTGGCCTTTTCGTCCTCCGGCACGGATTTAGAGTTTTCGTTGGCGATGATCCAGCGGCGGAGGATTTTTTCCGCAGCGGTACGGGAGATTTCGTCTTCGCGTTGCAGGAGTCGGTCGGAGAGCCACCGGAGATAATCGGCGGGGAGTTTGTCCTCGTGTTTGGCCAGCAGCGCCTCGTGGGTTTCAAAGGTCTTCCACGCGGCGGCCGGATCTCCCATGCGGAGCGCGACGGCGGATTTGAGAAGGGGAGCCCACTCGAGCTTTTCATCGATCTCAACGGCGCTGAACCTCCGTTTGCTGCTGAGGCTGAAAAGGGCCTGCGAGGCTTGCGCGCGCAGCTTGGCGTCCACGGCGGTAAACCGATTGATGGTTTGACGCAGGGTAACACCCGCGAGCTCGGGATGACCGAGTGCGTCGAGTTTCTGGGCCAGAGTGATGAAGGACACCGCCGAGGTGCTTTCGCCCGCACCGGCGGCTTGAATCAACCGGGCAATGATGCGGGCCGCCGGGAACGGTTGGTTCGCAGCCGCGTGCCGCGCCGCGAGCGCGGGAAGGTGGGCCGCGTTGGTGCCGAGTTGAACGGCGGCAGTGAAGCGTTCCAGATCTTGAGCGGTGGTTTCTTCGGGGGTTTTTGCCGCCAGTTCCTTGGCGACCGTTTCCAGGAAAGGAGCGGGGCTGTTGATAGGGCGGAACTGCAGGTCGGTGCGCCTGTCGAGAATGGAAGGCAGCAGGGCAAACGCCTCGTCGACCTTGCCCGCGGCATGGAGCAGTTGCGCTTTTTGGAGAAGTACCGAGGTTTGCAGCGGCCCGCGTTTGGAATCCGCCAGATAGGTTTCCATCAGCGGCAGAATCCAATCATGGCCCTCCGGGATGGTCACTGCCATGGAGATGAGGGTGTTGCCTTCGCTGTGCGTTTTCCGTGTTTGCTCGTGGGCAAGCAGCAGTTGTTTTTTCGCGTTCACTGCGTCGCCGGTGGCCGCATAGGCCACTCCGATGCGACGTTGGAAGTCGGGAAGGGATGCATGCCCGGGCTGTGCTGCGGCGAGAGACCGGACGTGACCTTCCATTTCGGCCGGCATGCGGTTTTGTTCTGCGATCAACACGCCGTCAGAGTGGACGGCCAATGCCAGGGTAGCCGGCCACGGGGTCCCCCCCGCTGCGAGGGTTGTGGAGATCAGAGCGCCGGCGTCGCGGTTCTTCGGTGCACCGAGGTCTCTTGCTGCAACGGTGAGGGCGGAAAGGACGTGAGTGGCTGCGGGAAACTTCGAGAGATAGAGCCTGCAGGCTTCGAAGGTACGCTCGGGCTGGTTGGACGCCGCCAGAGCGGAGATCAGGTGGGTGCCCGTTTCGAAAGCCAGCGTGCCTCCCTTCTCGAGCACTTTTTGCAGCAGAGCCTCCGCGGTTTTCGCGCTGCGCACTGTCGTTCCCGTCGCGCGTTCCGCGTAAAAGGCTGAAAGGCTGGGAATTTCCCCGCGCGCCGACTGCTGGATGGCTTGCGAGAGGCGTTTCGACTCCGCAGAAGTCCCGCGCGCCGTGGTCGACAGGTAGGGTTTGAAGTGCGTTTCAATGTTCGCCGCAAGCGGCATCGCCGCTGGGCAACGCGTCAAAAATTTCTCGAGCGCGGGGAGAAACTGATCCAACCCGGCTGCCGCGCGTGTTTTGAGGGTGTCGAGCTGGGTCTGCGCTGCTTCTGCTTTCTTTTGTGCCTCTTCGAGAGCGGTTTGGGCCTTGAGAGCGTTGCTCTTTTCGGCCTCGGTCGCATCCCGCTTGCGGGCCGCTTCCGCTGCTTTTGCTGAAGCCGCCTTGGCGGTTTGAACCGCGGCGTCCGCGTCATCTTTGGCCTTTGTAGCGGCTGGAACGCCGTCAAACAGGGAATCCGCCGCGCCTTTCACCACCGAGTCGGCTTGTGCCGAGAGCCCGTCACTTTCGAGGAAGGTCAGGGTGTGGCGGAGGGTCTTTTCGAAATCTTTTGCGCGTCCCGCCGCGAGTGCCAGTCGCGCGGACACCACGCTGCGCGCGGTGTATTGCTGCGATTGGTTTTTGAGGGTGGGGAGTGATCCGTAAACTTTCTCGAGCAACTTGGTATGGGCATCCGGGCGTTTGTCGAGTGTGACGGCGGTCTGGTGCAGCTCCCATGCGGGTCCGGAAGCGGGGTCCGCAGTCAGCGCTAGCTCCGCTTCTCTCTCGGCGGCGGCTGGATCCTTCGCTCGGATGAGTGCAGCCGCAAGTGCGACGTGGATGCGGACATGCCACTGGGTCTTGGCAAGGGTGGGCGCGAGCTGCCGGCCGAGTGCCACGGCGCTTTGAGCCAGCTCCGGGGAAAGATCGGGAAGAATCTCCACTGCGAGGAGTTGGAAAGAGGGATCGCCTGTGGCTGCTGCAAACTCCTCCGCCAGAGGAGCAATCGAGGCGTAGGACTCCTTGGACTTGCGCATCAATTCGATGGCTGTGTTGGTCCGCTCCCACGAGTGCACGTAGGTGGGGAGGACACGTTCCTGCTCATACGCTTTGAGCGCCGCAGCCGGGTCGGGCACCAGCGCAAGCTGCGTGAAGGCATAGATTGCCGAAGCGGCGGGGTCTTCCGGGAAAAGCGTTTTAAAGGTGAGTGCGGCTTCGGCAGCGCCGCGCGGGTTTCTGGAGGCGACGCGGGTCCGGAAGAGGTGATGCAGAAATTCTCTGCAACGGGGATCCTTCGGATAGGAGTCGGTAAAATCGGCCAGGCACTGCTCGAGCAGGCTGGTATTGTTCATGGAAATCGAAGCACGGACGCATTCTGCGAGCGCGTCGGCGCGTTCGGGCAGCGGGGGCGTGGTTTCCGCGATGACCCGGTAGAGTGAGACGGCCTCGGGGAGATTTCCCGCGCCTTCCAAAAGGCGCGCATTGAGCAGAAGCAACCGACCGCGGTCGGGATGATTGGGGTTTTCGCGCAGCGTGCGCTCCACGGTTTGCTGCGCGGAAATGAGAAGGCCCGCGCTTGCCTGGGTAAACGCCAGTTCCGCCGCCAGAGTGGGGCGTTCGTTTGACGCCCCTTGCAGGGCGTTTTCGAGTTTTTCAAGGGCCTCGGTGAATTGTTTGTCCGAGACCAGTTTGCGGGCTTCATCCAAAGGCCCGGCGAGCGCGGTGAGGTATGCGGGCAGAAGGGCCGCCGAAAGAAGGGAGAGCTTCTTTTTCATGGGAGGGGAGGAAAGGGGCGAGGAGCTGGGGGAGATCAGTTGCTGGAACTGGAACCGGCGGGTTGGGAAGCCGGGGCTGAGGAATTACGCTTCTGGATGGCGTCGACCAGTTTCTGGGCGTTTGCGACCATCTTGCTGTTGGGGTAGGTGGTGATGAGTTGGTTGAAGCGTTCGACGGCAGCATCGAGACGTTTCATTTTCACCAAGCAGCGGCCGTAGTTGTAGAGGACGACGTCGATAAACTTGCTGTCCTGATACTGCTGGAGGGCCTCCTCATAAATGTCCATGGCGCGGTTGTAGTCCTCCTTGCTGTAGTAGTACTCCGCCATCTTGGAGAGAGCGTCCCCGGCTTGATTCGAGGTCGGAAACTTTTCGAAGCAGGCCTTGAAAGCGAGGAAGGCCTCGTCGTAGTGGGCCTTGTTCTTTGCCGCGTTGCCGAGTTCCTCAAAGCACTCGCCGATGGAATATTGAGCGGCGGGTGCGAGCGGCGAATTTTTGAGGGCGGAGAGGCGGCGGTAGACGCCGATGGCCTCCTGAAACTTGCCTTGTTTTTGACTCACCTGGCCCATGAGCATGAGGGCGTCATCAACAAACGGGCTCTCCGGAAAGCGGCGCTGCAGCTCCAGGCACATTTGCGCAGCCCGTCCCAGATCTCCCATGGCGTAGTAAATTTTCCACATCTGCACGTAGGTCTGCTCAAGGAGGCGTTGGTTGAGCGCGCCGTAATTGCGGGCCACCTGTTCGGTCTCAGCCAGCGCCTGCCGGTACTTGTCGCCGGATTGTTTGGTGAGGCCTAGGTCCTTGTAAATGTTGCCGATGTTTTTGAGCGCCTCGCTCGTTTTGAGGGCCGTCTTAAACTTAAGCTCCTCGTCGTTGATCTTCGCATTGGCGACCTGCAACGGATTGAGACTGCCCTCGATGACCTTGGCCGAGGTGGTTCTGCGGCGCGGTTCCTCATCCAGACTCACTTCGTCCAGGTATTCGATTTCGAGAATGTCGCCCACCTGCGCATTCAGAATGCTGGCGCTGGCGGCTTTGCCCTCCGACACCACTGCGATGCTTCCCACGAACTGGGCGGTGTGCACCGGAGCATCCTTCGCCGCGTCGTCCGGGATGCGCTCGCCGAGTTGCACCTTCTTTTCATCCACAACCTTGTACACCGGTTCGTTCTTCTCGGGCCCGTCCAGCGAAGAATCCACGGCGACTGCTTTTTTGGGTTTGTCGCCTGTGTCGGCCGTTTCAGGGTTCTCTTCCACCGCCCGTTTCACCCGGACGATCGCCTCGATGACATCTGCCTTTTCGGAGACATCCCGGTCGGAGTCCTGCACGGAAAGAAACACGGGCTTGTCGATCACCACGGCACCCACAGCTTCGGCGAATGCGCCGTCCACGATCCGTGCCTTTGCGTTCCCCACCACGCGGATCTCGCGTGAGCGGGTGACGTCCAATTCCGCGTTGGCGGTTTGTTTGTCGAGATAGGTGACTTTGATGCGGTCGGTGCCAACCAATTGTAGGACGTTGTCGCCTCCCTGGACACTGCCGAGCTCTGTTCGGATGCTACCCATGAGGACTGCCGCCCCCTGGGTCACCGGCATGCACACGAGGGTTTCGCGGTCCCCGGAGGAGGTTTCCACGGTGACCGTGAGACCAGCCTCCCCGGCTTGCGAGGAAAGGTCTTTGTCCTCGATCTTTACATACAAGCGTCTGCCGGCGTCGAGTTTGCTTGTGTCCTGCGCGGAGGGATCGATGGAAGTGCCTACGTTTTTAAACGCATCAATGGCGTTTCCAAAACGGCCGAGCTTGAAATGCGCCTGCCCAATGTAGAAGTAGGCGTCGTTGGAAAAGGGTGTCCCCGGGAAGTTTTTGATGACTTTCCGCAATTCGCCGAAAGCCTCCTCGAGTTTTCCCATTTCGAAAAAGCACACGCCGATTTGGAGAGCAGACTCGCCGCGCTGTGCTTCATCTTTGTTTTCCTCGACGTCGATGCGCCGGAATTGATCGAGAGCGAGGTCGAATTTCTTTTCGCGCAGGTGCTGTTTGCCCATTTTCAGGCGCGAGACAAAACGCCACCGGGAGGCCGGGTAGCGGTCGATGACCGCTTTATAGAGGTCCAGCGCGGCCTGCAGCTCCCCAGCCTCGAACCGGGCGTCACCGGCATCGATCAGCGCTTTTGCCTTTTTGTCGTCTACCAGATTGAAAGCGACCGGGTTGGGAGCCTGGGCGCGCGCCCGGGGTGCCAGTTCAAGGCACAGGCAGAGCGTGAGGGTCGAGATGACCGCGAAAGAAAGGTGCATGGGGTGGGGGAGTTTCGAAGTAGCGTTGGCAGTACCCGAGGAACTGCTACCTCGATGATGGTGGAGCGTGCTCCGAACGGTATAAATGATAAATGAGATGAGATTGCTAAGCCATGCGATTCGAAAAGCTCACTTTTTCCTCGGCTTCGGCTCGAATTTTTTATCGCCGCCGAGGAGATCATCGAGATCGGGCTTTGAGCCGCCCCGGCTGGGCGGGCGGTCTTTGCCATCGAGCAGGTCGTCGAGGTTTTGGTTGCTCTGGCCTCGGTGCCCGGCGCCCGGAAGGAAGCGCACCGCGCCCCAAAGGTCGGGATGTAGCCGGGATTCGAGGGCTTCGTCGGCGAGGATGGCGGTCTGGGAGTTGGCCCAGTAGAGGCGCTGGAGGACCTCGTTGCCGTCGGGGCCGCTTGCGAGGATGCCCCAGTCGAATTTGTAGAGTGCGTCCGGGTCAATACTCAGGCCGAGGGTCTTCAGCGGGATCTTCGCTTCTACGCAATACGAGTTTTTCTCGCTCTGTGCCACCACCTGCACATCAGGGAGTTTTGTCACGCGATCGAACTTTGAAACCGCGACGAAGGTCGTGGACTCCCACGCCTCGTCGGGCTTCGAACCCGGGGCGACGGGTTGGTAAAGCACCGCCGTTGGCTCTTTCCCCGCAAGGGTAAGCAGGAGGCGGATATCACCCGCACCGGGGCTCTGTCGCTTCACGTCGGCCTTTGGGTTGAGCCCGATGTTCAGGTCGACCGCCGCGCCTGTCTTGAACAGGCGGTGCCAGTCGTTCCCGGTGTTCTTGAAGGGGCCTGCGCCGCGGATTTTGAAACACACGTAGAGGTTTGCCTCGTCATAGGCCATGGCCAGCGAGGAGTTGCGGCCCTCGAGCGTTGCGCTCGTGAAATCCCATTCCCCCGGATCGCCGTCGAGCTTGACCGGGCGTTTCACGGGGGGACACTCCATTACTTTCGCGGCCTCGTAGAGCTTCCGTGCCTGTCGTTTGCGGTCCCACTCCATGGCCGCGTTGACGTCTTCTTTAGTCACTGTGAGCGTTCCTCCCAGACGCTTGAATTGCTCGATCCCCTGCACCTCGACCACGCTGATGTGATTGTGTCCGGCCACGGCATAGAATTTCCCGTCTTCCCGGGTTTTGCAAAAGTACCCGCTGAAATGTTCCTGCCCAACGGTGGCGCCGGTGAGGTCCAGTCCGCGCCCATGCTCGTGCATGCTCCAGGGACTTTTCTGCGGCCCGAGCAGGTCCTGAAAGATGCGCCCGGCCAGCAGACCGTCGGCGCTCCACAGATGCCAGGTGCCTGTGTTGCCGTTGGTGACAAAAAACTCGCCCAGTTCGCCGGTGGGCGCCGTCTCGTGGCCGATCACGTCGAACTGTGCCACGGCCTGCCCCGGAAACCACGGCCGCTTCGCGGAGGTAAGTGCCTGCACGCCCCAGCCTTCTGCCGGATGGGTCCACGCGGTTTTGCCGTCGGCGTTGACGGCGGCCATGTGCTGGTTGTCGCCCAGCACGAGAAAGCGGCGATCGTCCATGAGTACAGCTCGTGAGCTGAAGGCTTTTGGTGTCCTCTCGTAGACGGGTGCGCCGTTGGGCAGGATTTCCTTCACTCCATAACGGAACTTCGGGGAATCGATGCTCAGGGTTTCGTCGAAGCGGCCCGGGTGCGACGCGCGCGGGTCGGGAGAATCGAAGAACTCAATCTCGTCGGGCTGGGGCATTTCGTCGTCGTTGCGGTCGCTCCATACAAAATCAACGTTGCCCAAGGCTCTCTTACCGAGCTTTTTGAGAACTGCCGAGGTGCGCAGCAGGGGGAAGGCTCCCGCGCCGCCGACCGCAGCGACGCACTTGAGGCGGTCTCCGGAGTGGAGATACACGACGCCCACGGGTTGTTGCATGAAATGCGGGCGGGTAACCAGATAGCGGCGGTCCTTGATCTGGATGGGTTGTTCGCCGGCGGGCGTGTTGCCCAGCCAGAGGACGCTTTTCAAGGCCGTGGCTCCCGTCTTCCAGTCGAGGGCGAACTCGAAGCCCTGGTGGTAGAGGCGCGACTTGTCGAACGGGTCGAGGCATCCGCCACCGCCGTAGCTCGTGTTGCCCAGCAGGTCCTTTTTGAAAGTGCCGTCCATGCCCCAGAGACTGACGCGTTTGGGGGAGTAGTCGCATTCCACCACCCAGAGTTGGTCCCGGGCGTCGACGGCGAGGTCCACCGCCACGCGGGGACCGCTGGTGAAACGGGTGGGATCGTAAGGGCCCACGATCCTCCCGCCGGGCGTGCCGATGGTGCGCAGCGCCTTACCCGTGCGGTCGAACATGCGCACGACCCGCTGTTCCGGCGCACCGTCGAACACGAGAAGATCGCCGGCCTTGTTGAGGGCGATCGCTGTCGGTCGCTGAACGTCCAGCGGCAGTGGCTCGAGTTTTCCTTCCGCGGTGTTGATCCGGACGACCCGGGTGTCGGAGATACCGTACAGTGTTCCGTCCGGCGCAAAGGCAAGGTCGCTGCCCTTGGGGAAGGGCAGTTCTTTGAGGAGTTTCTTGGAAGCCAGCTCGTACACTTCAATCCTCTGGGTGGCCAACACATCCACCACGGGCTCGCCGCCGAGCGCCTTGAGCGGCGCCACGCCGTAAATCCGGCACCGGGTCGGATCCAGCGCCTGAGCGCCGCGGTCTTTCCGGACGCCCACGACGCCGGCGCGGTCGCTTCCCTTCCACATCCACTGTTCGGTGACCCGCAGCCGGAGTGCCCGGGTGGAGACTTCGCGGCCAAAATCCACGTAGCCGTCCATGTAACGCGCGGCGCTGTTGTGGTCCTGATCGGGCTGGTAGTAATAGCGCAGCTTCTGTTCGTAGGTTGCGAGTTTCTCCCAACCTTCGGTCGCTTTGAGATTGGGGGTGCCGGTGCCGGTCCATGCCTCGATGTCGGTGAAACGGCCGTCGATTTCCTTGATGGCCAGGCCGCGGATCGGCTGGGGTGTGTTCCATTCCATCATGAGGATCCCGGGGTTTTCGGGACTGAGCGCCTCGTCGCGCCGTGCATCCCATTCGCCTTCAGGCGTGACCGTGCCGGAACTCACCGTGACCTTGCAGGAAGGATACAGGTTCTCAAAGCGGCGTCGGAGGATTTTAAGGCCCTCGAGCTGGGCGGCCCAGGCGGCTTTTCCCTTGGTGGTTTTATCGCCCAGGAGTACCTCGTCGAACTCGTCCAGCCCGAGATCGAAGCTTAGGCGGACAGCGCGTGTGAGCGTGTTTTCGGGCGCGGGCACCACCAGCCACCCCTTGCCGGTACCCGTGTAAATGCGCGTCCACTGGCTCTCGTCGCTGGGATTCGGGGGATAGGCGGCACCGGGTTTGAGAACGCTGATCAGCAACCGCAGCCCCTTGGTCTCCGGCAGGGGGAAGGCAAAACTGCCCACAGGCGCCTCGCGTTCCAGCGCGATGACGATGTGCTTTCGGTCGGAAGGGTCCTTGTTTGTCTCGAGGTAGGTCAGGCCGTTGCAGCCGGGCGGGGTGCCGTTGAGGCGCAGGATTCGCAAAAAATCGGCGCGCGGGTCGGGGTCGTCGTACTTGTTTGTTTTCGGCGGTCTTCCGTATTTGGGCTCGCACTGGTCGAGGTCGACCTCCGAGGCGGGGAACGCATTTTCGAGCCAGTCCTCGCCGGCATTTACCGCGATGTAGAGCTTTCCATCGCGGGCCGCGAGGCCGCTTGCGCCACGCCGCCGCATGGCGGTGCCTGTCAGCTCGAAAGGGGTGTCGAGTTTTTTGTCCGGCAGGGCGAAGCGCCAGACGTAGTCGGTCTGGCCCTTGAGCGCGGGGTGCCCCAGCGACTGGGGCATCGAGTACACGGCGTTCCCGTCACTGGCGAGGAAGGCGGGGCCGGTCCAGGCGATGATGTTGTGGTGTCCCCAGAGTTTGCGTCCGTCGAGATCGCACTCGATTACAGCGACGCCGCTCTCGGCGGTTTGGGAGCTGAGAAAGACCCGGTCCGTGCCGACGGCACACACGGCCCGTGGAGGGGTGTGGTCGGCCATCCAACCGCCGGGCCCAGCGTGGCCGTTGAGCCACGGGGAGTTGTCGGAGTTGACCATCGTTACGTTGGGGTAGGGCGTCATCTCGTATTTGAGCTGCAGTCCCGGATGCGTGAGCGCCTTCCAGGTGTAGGTCCCCGGCATAACGAAGGCCCCCGTGTCGTCCTTTAAATCCCACCCCACGGTTTGTTCGCCGGCGGCCATTTCCAGGCGGGCGGGGAAGTTCCGCAACCGTCGGCCGTCCGTGCCGTCCACCGCCATCGACACGATCCGTTTTTCGGGAAGGGTGAGCTTGATCGAGAGCGGGGGATCCGTTTGCCGCGCAACTAATTGCGGCACCGGGGCGTCTTTAAGGTTGGTGAACACCTGGAGCCCGTCGACGGAGCCCCATGACTCGCCGACCCCTCCTTTTCCGGCGGTCGCCTCTGCCACGAACCGCAGGCCGCGCGTGTTCAGGGGAGGGAAGGTGATTTTCACGCCGCCTGCATCCGGGCGGGGCTCCTGCTTGATGCGCTCCCAGTGGTGTTCGGGCGCCACCGCCGGGTTAATACCGGCGGGACCCTGGTAGGTGTAGAGCTGGAATTTTTTGAAGTTCGACCCGAGCAGAAGGCCGGTGACCTCACGGGGTTCGTCCCATGACACCGTAAACCACGAGGGGGCCACGTCCGAAACGGGGGCGCGCAGCACGTGGCCGTCCTGATCCGGGCCATGGCTCTGCCAGCGACCGGCCCCCGTGATGATATGGGAAGCTTTAAAAGTCTCCGGCGGACTAAACATGCTGAGCCGCGTGTACTCGGCATCCCCGTTGGCAACGCCCTCAGGCACTATGTTGTGCAAGCGCTCGCCGAGGAGGCGCAGGGAGGAAAAGCGATACCACTCGTGGCCCACTTTTTCGACGGAACAGAGGAATGCGCGGGACTCGCCGCTGACCGTGGCGAGC
>JBILKV010000105.1:0-14495 GCA_044376515.1 Chthoniobacteraceae bacterium
GGTACAGCAAGGACTGGAACAAAGAACCCATTACCGGCCCCCTGGAGTGCGGCTTTGATTATCACTTCGGCGTTCCGCAGAACCACAACGACCCCTACCGCGCTTTCATCGAGAACCACAACCTCGTTGGGCGCAAGCCGGGAGAGGCTTTCCGCGTCGTCAAGGGGCGAGATTTTCCCGAAGGCCTCGCAGAGCCGCGTGTGGACGATTTGGTCAGCGGAACGCTCGTCACCAAAGCCCTGCATTTCATCGAGGAGAACCGCGAACGCCCCTTTTTCCTCTATTTCACGTCGGTGATCCCGCACACCCACATCACTCCCGCCGAACGGTTTCGAGGCAAGAGCGCCGCCGGCCTGTATGGTGACTACGTTCAGGAGTTGGACGACCACGTCGGCCGAATTCTCGCTGCGCTTGAGCGGTTTCAACTCAACGAGCGCACGCTGGTATGCTTCACCAGCGATAACGGTTCGGCTGCTACGGACTTCAAGGGATCGCAGAACGTCCAGCTGAATCTTGCCAGCGAAGCGGGAGGGGTGCGTGAAAAATTCACCACCGCCAAGCGGAACGCCCGCGCCCTCGGTCATGTTGCCAACGGCCCTTGGCATGACGGCAAAGGCACGCCGTTTGAGGGCGGGCACCGCGTGCCGTTCATCGCACGCTGGCCGGGTCAGGTGCCGGCGGGTACGGTTTCTGACGAGACGATCTGCTTCACCGACTTGCTCGCGACGGCGGCAGCCATGGTCAATTTCCCTCTGCCGCACGCTGAGGGTGGCGACTCCTTCAACATCCTGCCCGCGCTGCGGGGCGAGGCGCTTCGGGAACCGATCCGCAAGCTTACCGTGCTGCAGGGCGACACACACGATGATGCACTCGCAGTGCGCTCCGGGCGATGGAAGCTGATCGATAGCAAAGCGGCGAAGGGCGGTCAGAAGCACCAGCTCTACGACCTTTTAAGCGATCCCGGCGAAACGAAGAACATCGCTGCTGAGCAACCCGACATCGTCAAAGGGTTGGCTGGGGCCCTCGCGGAGGTCGACGAAAACGGACGCAGCAGACCGTGACAATGAAACACACACTCGCTCTCCGCGCCTTCCTGTTGTTCGCCCCACTCGCAGCGCTGCATGCGGTTCCGTCCCCAAATGCCCGGATCATCATCGCCAGCGAGGCGGGGGCGAAGCTCGACAGCAGTGTGAGCAAAGGGGGGGGGACGGATGACACGGTGATCATTCAGGGCATTCTCGACCGGGCACCGAAACTGGGTTCGCTTAAGCTTGTTCTGGATGGCCCGGCGCTCGTCTCGGGGCTTAAGTTGCACTCCAACACGACCATCGAGTGCCTGAACCGAGCCTGTGGCTTTTACCTCGCCGACGACGCGAACCGCGCGCTCATCGCCAATGCGACGCCGCAGCCGGAAGGCCGGGCTGATCACAATCTGTCGTTCCTAGGCGGCACTTACAACGGCAACGCGGAGCACCAAAAGCACACAACTCCGGAATACGGCTGGACGACTGCGTTCGCGTTGCACGGCGTGGAGCAAGTTCTCTTTCGCGACGTGTCGATCACCAACGCTCGCACCTTTGCGGTCTATCTCACCAACTGGCGACGTGTGGTGATCGAAAGCCTCTACATCAACCTCGACCACATCCCAAAGCAGTCGAATCAGGATGGTATTCACATCCAAGGTCCGGGTGAGTTTCTGAGCATCCGCAACGTGCAGGGCCGCGCGTGGGATGACCTGATTGCTTTGAACATCGATGACCTGCTTGGGGATTGGGACAGCGAGGGGCGGTTCGCCCGTGACCCTGCCTCCCTCAAGCGCTTTGGCAGCGCCGCCGGCATCGGGCCGGTGAGTGATGTGGACATTGATGGAGTGCAGGCGGAGGATTGTGCCCAGGTCCTCCGCATCCTCTCCCGCGCCTCGCGGCTGGACCGCGTATCCATCCGCAACGTGAAGGGCGCTTACCGCGACTTCGGCGTGTGGATCACGCCGTATCTGCGCGAGGGCGGGAACATCGGCCGGTTGGATTTTGAGAACATCGACCTGCGGCCCGTCGGGCCACGCGCTTATGATTACGTGCCGCCGTTCCTCTTCTGGCTTGCGGGAAAAATGGAGCAGGTGACGCTCAAGGAAATCAGCAGCCACTTGCCCATCGATGATCGCCCCCTTGTGTGGGTTCAGCCGGATGCGAAGATCGATCGGCTGCTTGTGGAAGGCTTGAACGTGTATGACCCGCGCGAAAAGATCGGGCGGACGCCGCTTATCCGTGCCGACGGACGCATCGCGTTGCTACAGGTGCGCGATGTTGTCGTTCAGAGACCGCAGGCCGCGTCCCCTTCGGGTTCCTTGATTGGCACATCCATGGATCGCTCCGCGCTGAAGGCGTTTATGGATGCCCGAACCGGTATCGTGACACCCCCCGGAAAAAGCCGCCGTGGCTGGCCGGAAAGTCAGGGCTACCTGTCTTCGCAACCGCAAATTGACCGGCTGCAAATCGACCGTGTCGTGGCGGAAGGCTTGGAGCAGCTCCTCGAGCACCACGCTGGAACCATCAGGAGTCTCGACCTGCACGAGCTCTCGATCCCCGCGGCCACAAAAACAGTGCACCAGGTGGGCGAGGCGAAGATCGGCAAAATCCGGGAGTCATTCGCACGATGAACACAAGCATGATGAAACGAAGACACTTTCTCAAGGCACTCGGTGGCGCCGCGTTGAGCTTTCCCTGTTTTTCGAACCTCGCGCTGCATGGCGCGGAGGTATCGAAGGCGCCGCGTAGACTGGTGTGTATAGGCCTGGATTTTGGCTTGCGGCCCGAGGCGTTTTTTCCCGCAACCGAAGGGGCCGAGTGGGAGCCCTCCCCCTTGCTGAAGCCCTTGGAGCGCTGGAGAAAAAACGTGACGGTGTTCTCTCAACTTGAGCACCCCGGTGTTCAGGGGGGACATTACGGGGTGCATGCGTTCCTCAGCGGTGTGCGCCGGGAACAGTCGACCGGTTTCAAGGACGGCTGCGTGACGCTCGACCAGTTGGCGGAGGAGCATTTGGGGGGCCTGACGCGGTTTCCGTCGTTGTGCCTGGGGGTGGGCGGTGGCGATGCGATTTCCTGGACGCGTTCCGGCATCGCGGTGCCAAAACGCGAGGATCCGGGGGCCGTGTTTGACCTGCTTTTCCGACCCCAACACAAGGCCTCGGAAGAGGGACGTCGGGCTGAACTTGCCGAGAATGAGTCGGTGCTCGCGCTCATCGCACAGGATGCGCGACGCATTGCCCCGCATTTAGACCGTTGGGATCGCGAAAAGATGGATGAATTCATGGGAGCGATACGCGACTTCGAACGCGTCAACGCCACCAGAGCGGCCTGGCTGGACAAGCCTCTCCCGGTGACCGACGGCAAAAAACCAGTTTCGAAAAACGACGACTGCATGGATCGTGTGCGCGCGAATTTGGATGTCGCCGCGCTGGCACTACAGGCGGATGCCACGCGCATCATTACGATCAACATCGGAGGGGCGTTGCCGGTGACCACTATTCCCGGCATCACTCGCGGCTATCACGACCTCTCCCATAGCGGTCAGGATCCGGAGAAGTTGCGCCAACTGCACCTCGTCGAGTCTGGATTGATGGCTGAACTGGATCATTTCCTCGAGCGTCTCTCCACCACGAAGGACATCGGTGGCCGCACGTTGCTCGAGAGTACTGCGGTTGTCTTCGGCAGCGGCATGGGGAACGCGAGCGCACACGCCAACACCAACCTGCCCGTCATTCTCGCCGGCGGCGGCTTCAGGCATGGACGCCATCTCTTCTTTCCGAAGCAAGGCCGGCCGCAAACTCCGCTCTGCAACCTTTTTGTGACGCTGCTGCAGCAGATGGGTGTCGACCGGGACCAGTTCGGCTCGAGCACCGGAAACCTCAACCAAGTCCTGCTTTAGCGTGCGCATCCTGTTCCTCCTCAGTTTTTTTTTCGTAACCGGTGCGCTTCACGCGGCGGACATGGGGCCGTTCAAGCCTGATGAATTTCTTTCGCGGTACTGCACCGCCTGTCACGATGCGGAAGTGCAAAAGGGCGACCGGCGCCTCGATGATTTGTCTGCAAGGGTTGGCGCGGATCTGGCGGTTGCGGAGCGGTGGCAGGAGGTGCTGCACCAGCTCCAACTTGGCGAAATGCCGCCGGCAAAAAAGAAACAACCCACCAACGAGGAGCGCAGGGCGTTGATCGCATGGATTGACGCACAACTCTCAGACGTACAGGGTTCTGCAAAATCCCGTGGGGGTCAGGTGGTGCATCGGAGACTGAGCCGCGCGGAGTATCGGTATACGATGCAGGACCTTTTTGGGTTCGAGGGCGAATTTGATCCTACCACCAACTTTCCCGGTGATGAGGAGTTGGACGGGTTTCGCAACATCGGCTCCGCGTTGCGCACCTCGCGGCACCATATGGAGCAATACCTGAAGGCGGCCGATGCCGTGCTCGAGCACGCCTATGATCTTTCCGAGGTGGATGGAAAACCGGGGGCGAAACAATGGAAGGACAGCGCCGACTCCATGCGGGAGCTCAACCCCGCTTTCGGGCTTGGCGTGATCAGCGCGGAAAAAGCGAATGGCCCCGCCTACATTCATCTCAGCCACGGCTTGAGAAATCAGGAGCTGATTTTTGACAGCAAACTTTTTCAAAGCCGTTTGGGGGAGACCGGCG
Source organism: Chthoniobacteraceae bacterium (assembly GCA_044376515.1). Taxonomy (GTDB): domain Bacteria; phylum Verrucomicrobiota; class Verrucomicrobiia; order Chthoniobacterales; family Chthoniobacteraceae; genus Chth-196. Next base: position 4,689 of record JBILKV010000105.1, read on the forward strand.
TGCCCCATTCGGGCTGGTACGACATCGAGGTTGAGGCCAGCGCCGCAAACCGGCACCATCCGTACGGGGCTGACCTGATGCTGGGAGGCCTGACTCCGTACTATAGGAATCTAAAGGCCTACTATGACGAGTCTCTGCCGATGCAACTGGGCATCGGTCGCCAGGGCGAGGGGATGAAGGGCAACGGCTGGAGGTTGCTTCCGCCAAATATCGTTCACACCACCGAGTTGCCCGACGAGCGCTCCACCATCGTCCGCGCCCGCATCTGGCTCGACCGCGGAACCGTGCCGTATCTCGCCTGGGTTGACGGCCCGCCGAAAGGCACCCGTGGCCAGTTCATCTCCACCAAGCTCCACAAATACGATCCGAGCGTGCCGAAGATAGAGAAGCACGTGTGGGAGAACCTCGCCCTGCGCGCCGAGCGCGACAAGCTCTACCAGCACCTTTACAAAGGGCCCGAGATTCGCGTTCGCTACTGGCAGGTGAGTGGCCCTTTTCGGGAACAGGCGCCCCATCCGGCCGCATCCCTCCTTTTCGCAACCATAGGCGCTGGCGAGTCGGGCGTCGCGCCGGAGCGGGTGCGCGCTGCAATGAGAGAGCTCGCCAGTCGTCTTTTTCGTCGTGAGGTGCTTGCCGAGGAAGTCGCTCCTTATGTGGAGGCCGCTCAGAAGCGGCTCGACGGCGGCATGCGCTACGCTGTCGCCGCGCGCCCCGTGTTTAAAGCTCTGCTCTGCTCCTCGGAGTTTCTGTTTCTGACGGAACCGGGGTCGGACGTGGAGACCATCACGCCGACGCAATTGGCGAGCCGTCTTTCTTATTTTTTAACGGCCGGACCGCCCGATCAGACGCTCCGCTCGCTTGCGGCCAAAGCAGCGCTCGACGTCGTCACCGTACGTCGTGAGACCGAACGCCTCCTTGATTCCCCTCGCGGTGAACGATTTCTCCGTCTCTTTACTGAGCAGTGGCTTGGTCTGAACAAATTGGGCTCGATGCCGCCTTCGAAGGAAACCTTTCCCGCCTACCACATCGACCGATTGGAATCCGCCATGCGGGAGGAAACCTGGAGGTTCATCGCCGAACTCATTCGCACCAACCAACCGGTCACCGCCCTTGTGGATGCTGATTTCACTTATCTCAATGCGGGACTCTCCCGTCTCTACGGTGTGTTGAACGTTAAGGGCGATAACCTACAGCGGGTCACCCTGCCCAGTGACTCACCTCGCCGCGGACTGCTTGGGCACGCGAGCATCCTCACGGTGACCGCAAATGGAGTGGAAACCTCGCCGGTAAAGCGCGGCGTCTGGATGCTGGAGACGCTCTTTGGGACGCCGCCCAAGCCGCCGCCACCAAATGTGCCGCCCATAGAGCCCGACATCCGCGGCGCCACCACCATCCGGCAGCAACTGGACAAACACCGCTCAGTGCAAGCCTGTGCCGACTGCCACGCGAAAATTGATCCGCTCGGTTTCGCACTGGAAGCCTATGATCCCATCGGCGGATTCCGCTCCGCCTATCCCAATGGCGCCCCGATCGATCCCAGCGGCGAATACCGCGGCGTGGTTCTTCACGGTCCGGCCGACATTCGCACCTATCTTTCAAACCAGCCGTCATTTCTCTCGCAGCCTCTCGCGCACCGGCTGCTTACGTATGCTCTCGGGCGGCCTCTCGGCCTCGGTGACCAGCCCGCTCTCCGCAAACTGCAGGAGAACTGGGAGGCCAAAGGCTATAGACTCCGCGAGCTCATCCTCCTCGTGGCCACTTGCGAACTGATGAAACGTCCTTGAATCCTTTGAATTTAATCCACAGAGAAGCCGTGGATGAGCCCCATCCTTCTTCTTCTCGCCAAGCCTACTACTCACGCCGCTGAGCACTTTCGGCCCGGCGAAGCCCGAAGTCGCGAACGCCACCAACATGATGTGGGCCGCGATTAATGCCAAGTCGTCTGCCCCTGTGAAACAGCTCCTCACCGCACTCCATATTATCGTTCTCTGCATGCCGATGCCGGCTGAAGCGGTGCAATCAAAGATGAGGGCCATTCTGGTCAACACCGACGACATGTGGGTGGCTTCGCCCTTGCCAGAGTTGCCTTCCGGCGTCACGCACCACACTTTCCGCAGTGACTCGATGAGGCGCGATGTCGGCTACTATCTGTACCTGCCGCCAAGTTACAAGCGGGACAAGGTGTAGCGCTATCCCGTCATCTACCACCTGCATGGAGCGGGAGGGAACGAAACACGCAGCGTTTACTCCGCAAGCGCGCTGAATGAGGGTATCTTCGCCGGCAAGCTGCCGGAAATTGTTATAGTTTTCCCGAATGGCGGGCGCTCCACGATGTATCAGGACAGCGGCGACGGTCGATTCATGTCGGAGACAATGATAATACAGGAACTCATCCCGCACATCGACGCGACCTACCGCACAATCGCCGACCGCAAGGCGCGTTGCATCGAGGGCTTCAGCATGGGGGGACGTGGCTCCACTCATCTCGCCATGCGCCATCCCGACATGTTCGGTTCGCTCTTCAATCAAAGCGGCAACGTCTATCACGTCTCCGATGTTTCAAAGACTCCCAATTTCTACCTTGGCAGCGATCCCGAGCGTCTAAAGGACAACGATCCCTACCTGAACTTAATCAAGAAGCTAGATTTCATCAAAGCAAACCTCCGGATTCAGGTCGCCTGTGGCACGGCCGATCCCGAACATCTGACCACCGTGCGCGCCTACCACGAAGTCCTCACCAGCGCCAAAGTGAATCATCATTATTTTGAAGTCGCGGATCTCGGTCACAATCAGAGGAAGATGATTGACCGCCTGAAGGGCACTTGGTTTCACTTTCACGTCGAAACCCTCTGACTGAACCGGATACCCCTCCGCTATCTTCAGCCATGAACAAATCCGCGCAGGAAAGACAGCGGCGGGGGTATGGAGGCGGAATCAGGCTCTGGCTTTCCTTCCAATTTTAGCGCTTCCCCGAACGGAAGTTCGTGCGGGTTGCGAAACCGGAGTGGAAAGCATCATTTGAGCAAGGAAGCTGTAGGTGCCGCTCACACCTGCCGTGAGGTGGAGGGCGCGAGCGCCCTTGTGGCCTCTGTCCGGAGCGGAGGTGCCCGGAGGCAGACGGGAGGCATTCCGAGGGGGGACTTTACAAAAGTTCCCTAGGCGTCGCGCTGGAGCGACTTCAGAAAGGAGAGTTCAAGTGGCGTGCGCACCGGTGCTCACCTTCGGCGCCCGCCTACTTGTTGCATTTTTTGCAGACTTCGCCCTTGGCCTTGGCTGCAACGCAGCACGGGTGGGCACAGTCCTTGCCGGCGGCCTTGGCCTTGTCGCAGCAGGATTCCGCCAGCAACGAGGTGGAGAACACGGTGAAGGCGAAGGAAAGGGCGCTGATCAATTTAAAGATGTTCATAGCAACGGTAAATTGAAGCGGTTTTAATCTTTTAACGAGAGTGAATGTTGACTTTTTTCAGATCGATTGCTTTGGCTCTTAAGGAGTCGGCAGTTGCTAGATTCTTGTTTTAGTGGGAGAGTTTTCTACTCAGCCATGCGTCCCACATTGCGTCCCCACCTCCTCCTGCTCCCGTTGGCCGCTCTCGTTGCCATTCCAGTGGCCATTCCGCCGATTGGACCGGTGTCGGTGCAGGCGCAGGCGGGGGGGGAGATGGTGAAGCTGACCTTTCCTAACGCGGATGTGCGTGATGTGCTGACCCAGTACGAACTGCTGGTCGGAAAGCGGGTGCTCTATGACAACACCGTGCAGGGGCAGGTCAACATCAACGTCCCGGAGGTGCCCAAGGAAGAAGCCATTCGGATCATCGAGATCACCCTGCTGATGAACGGGTACCACTTGGTGCCCTCTGACATTGATCCCAACCTGATCAAGGCGACCGGGATCGGCCGTGCCCCGAGGAGTGTGGGAGTGCCGATTTTTGCAGAACCTGAGCCGATCCCCGACAACGAGCAGGTCATCATGTACATGGTGAAGCTGCGGTTTGCGGACCCCACTGAACTGGCGCAGGTTTTGCAGCAGGCGATGCCGGCCTCCCGGCAGGAGTATTCGCCTAACATCGTCGCCCTCCCGAAGGCGCAGGCGCTTCTGGTGACCGAGAACACAGCGGTGCTGCGCGGCTTGCTGCGTATTATCCGTTCTGCCGACCTGGAGCCGACCCGGGTGGAGGGGGAATTCATCACCCTGCAGCGGGCTTCTGCCAAGGACGTGGTGCAGATGCTCGAGAAGCTGTTTGAGAAGCCGCAGACGGGTGCATCCCCCGCGGCGCCGCGGCCGGTGGTCGCCCCTCCGAAGCCGGCGGATGGGGCAAATCCAGCGCCTGCGGCGGCGTCCTCGCCGTTGACCACGGTGGAAATTGGGGGGATGAACGAGGATTCGATGGTGGCCGGGAAGGTCCGCCTCACTGCGGACGAACGCACCAACCGGATCTATGTGGTGAGCCGGCCGTCGAACATTCCGGTGCTGCGCAAACTGATTCAGCAGTTCGACGAAGATGTCCCGTTCAATGAACCGCTTGTGCGGTTGCTCAAGTTTGTGTCGGCGGGCGACATCCTTGAGGCGCTGGTCAAGGCGGTGTCTGATCCGGGAACCAAAGACACCGGCGTACCCGGGGCTGGGGGTAACACTCCCGGGCGGCCCAACACCCAGCCCCAGAACAACACGCTGGGTTCGGGCAGTCAGTTTGGCAACCGTGGCGGGGTGGGAGGGGGGGGAGGGCTCGGGGGGGGCGGCGGTGAAACCCTGAGTTTGCAGGGGGAGCAGAAAGAGATTGTGCCCACAACGGTCCTGGTGGGCAACGCGCGGATCATGGCCGACAAAAGGCGCAACGCCATCATGGTGATCGGCAGCCAGGACATGAAGGAGAAGGTGGGCAACATTCTCGACCAGTTGGATGTGCGATCCCCCCAGGTGATGCTCACCACGGTGATAGGCGAGTTGACGCTCACGGAGGGGCAGGACTTCGGCGTTAACTATCTTCTGCATAATGGAAGGAGGGATCTGCTCACCGCTGGTTCGGCGACATCCGCGGTGACCGCGTCTGGAAACTCCATGGCGCTCAACCTTGCCCAGCTTTTAGCGGATCCAAGGTCGACGCGGATGCTCACCGGGGGGGCGGGCGGCCTGAGCGGTTTCATTTCAGCGGGGGATTCCCTTGCGGCCCTGGTGACCGCGCTCGAGTCTTCCGGCCGGTTCAAGGTGACCCACCGGCCGACGCTCTTTGCGAGCAACAACAAAACAGCCACCATCATCAGCGGCGAGAGGGTCGCCGTTGTCACAGGCTCGCAGGCCACGCCCCTCGGAGGAACCGTCGGCAACGCGGTTACAAACCAGGTGCAGTACATCAACGTAAACCTCAAGCTGCAGGTCATTCCGCTGATCAACAGCGAGAAGGAGGTCAATCTGGACATTCTCCAGACGCTCGCTGAGATCACTCGGTACGATGAGATTGCCGACAGCAGCGGCAAGAACAAGTACCCGGTCATATCCGACCGCCAGCTTTCGACAACGGTCCTGGTACCAAACGAGGGCACCCTGGTTCTCGGGGGACTCGTCAAGGACCGGCAAGAGCGCACCCGGAGTGGGATTCCCGTGCTTGGAAAGCTGCCCCTGCTCGGAGGGTTGTTCCGCTCGACGGGCACGAAGAAGGACCGGACGGAGTTGGTGGTGTTGATCCGTCCCTCAGTGAGCGTGGGTCCGGAAGACGTCTATCAGATCCGTGACCGCAACATGCGGCCGATGCGGATGCCGGTGAATTTAGAGGACGAGCTGATCCTCCCGGACCCGGCCCTCTCCAAGAACGGGCGGCGTTCGGGGGATTCGAATGCGGCCTCGCCCGCCCAGTTGAAGCCCTTCAGGGCGAATGGCGAGTCGATCCAGACCGCAGATGTCAGCGGGATGCGAGCGAACGCCACGCCGCCCCCGACCCCTGCCGAGCCTTCGCGGAATAATCCGTCCTCCCGCGGGAATGAGGGAGCAGACAGGCCGGCGACGAAGAAGAAAACGGCGAAGCCCCAGAACACGGGTGCGGACGAATAGGTGTAAAGGGATGAGGTGTAAAGGGATGATCCAATGAGCGCGCGTCAGGCAATTTTGGGCGTGTTGCGGGCCAGCGGGGTCGCCTCTGAGGAGGAGGCGCGCGAGGTTGCGGCACTTGCGCCGCCTGCGGGCGGTTCGTGGACGGTGGCCGCCTTGGATTCGGGAAAGGTGGACGAACTGCTCTTTGCGCAGGAACTCGCCAAACTCGGGCGCTCCCCCTACCTTCTGGTGGAGTCGCTCCAGGTGGAACGTGCTGTCCTGGAACTGCTTCCCAGCCGGCTGGTGTTCAAGCACCACATCCTCCCGGTGAAGGCCGACGAGAAGGTTGTCCAGATCGCGACCTACGACATTTTCAACGCGGCGGCCCGCCGTATGGCCGAGCAGCAACTCGCCGGGCGGAGGGTGGAATGGGCGCTCTGTGGACGCTCCCCCCTGCTGCGCACGATCAAGTCGCTTTACGGCGTGGGCGCCGAAACCCTGGAGGAGCTGCTGCAGTCGACGCGCTACGACAACTTGGAGGAGCGCGAGGAGGCGCACAATATCGGCAGCGACGACCCCGAGGCGAGCGTTGTTAAGTTCGTCAACCAGATCATCCGCGAAGCGATCCACGAACGGGCGACCGACATCCACGTCGAACCGCTTGAGAACGACCTGCGCATCCGCTACCGCATCGACGGGATCCTGCACGAAGTCGCCGTTCCGCCGCAGTTGCGCCGCCTGCAGAGCGCCATCATTTCGCGCCTCAAGGTCATGGCCCACATGGACATCGCCGAGCGGCGTCTGCCCCAGGACGGGCGCATCAACCTCCAGACTCCGGGCGGCGCCATCGACGTGCGCGTTTCGACCATTCCCACCGTCAACGGGGAAAGTATTTCGCTGCGTCTTCTGAGCCGCAGCGAAACGCTCCAGTTCGGTTTGGACCGGTTGGACATGACCGAGGAGCAGATGCGCGTGGTGCAGGCCCTGCTGGTGCAGCCCAACGGGATCATCATGGTCACCGGCCCGACCGGTTCGGGCAAGTCGACCACCCTCTACTCCTTCCTGACTTCCATCAACTCGGTCACCCGGCGGATCATCACCATTGAGGAGCCAGTGGAGTACCGCCTGCCGGGCGTCTCCCAGATCGATGTGAAGCCCGAGATCAACCTGACCTTTGCCCAAGGCTTGCGCGCGATTCTGCGTCAGGATCCCAACGTGGTCATGGTGGGGGAAATTCGTGATTTTGAAACCGCTGAAATCGCCATCCGGGCGGCGATGACCGGACATGTGGTCTTTTCAACCCTGCATACCAATGACGCCGTGGGCGGCATCACGCGTCTGCTCGATATGGGGATAGAGCCCTTTTTGCTCGCCAGCGTGGTGCGCGCCTTTCTAGCGCAGCGCCTGGTCCGGACCCTCTGCAAGCACTGCAAGGCGCCCTTTGAGTACCCGTTGGATTACCTGCGCGGACTCGGCCTTGAGGTCCCCGACGGCACTGTCCTTTACAAGGGACGCGGTTGCGAACATTGCCGTGGGACCGGGTACCGTGGGCGCACGGCGATCTATGAAATCTGCGTTCTCTCCGAGCAGTTGCGCCGGATCGTCGTCAAGAAGGGGACCGGCACGGAAATGAAGGCCTGTGCGGTGCAGCAGGGGATGGGGACACTTCGCACCGACGGGTGGAGGCGGGTCCTCCGCGGCCAAACAACCATCGAGGAAATCCTGCGCGTCACTCAGGAGGACGACCTGATGGACGAGTAGTCCGCGGCGGGGGGGCGCTTTTCCCCGTGCTTGGGCTTTTGGCGCAGCCGCAACCGCCGCCGCAGGCGCCCCCGACTGCCCTGCGACGAAGCGCGCACCACTCGCGGCGCACAAGGTAGGCGACCGCCAAGGAGACGCACAACGAGACGAGCAATTGGTCCGGCGACATGGGGGTGTGGTGGTGTTTATTCCCCGGGACTCATTGCAGGCCCAGAAGCCTGCTTCCCTGGTAGACAACCAGTGCTCCCGCGTAGGCAAGCGCAGTCATGTAGGCGAACTGGAAAGCCGGCCAAAGCCACGAATTGGTCTCCCGGCGGACCACCGCGAGGGTGCTCAGACACTGCATGGCGAGCACATAGAAAACCATCAACGCCAACCCAGCGGGCAGAGTGTACACGGGTGTCCCATCCGGACGCTTCTCCTCCCGCATGGTCTCGATCAGGGACGTGTCGGAATCGGAGGCGTCATTCTCAACGCTGTAGACAATCCCCATTGTAGAAACAAAGACCTCCCTTGCAGCCAGCGATCCGATCAGCCCGATGCCGATTTTCCAGTCGAAGCCGAGCGGGGCGATCACCGGTTCAATCGCATGGCCGAGCCTTCCGGCGATGCTGTGGGAAAGTTGCTCGGCGCGGGTGGCGTCCGGTTGGGAGGGTTTCGGATAGGTCATCAGCGCCCAGAGCACCACGGAGAGGGCTAGGATCACGGTTCCGGCCCGTTTGAGGAACAACCATGCCCGCTCCCGCATTCGCAGCAGGATACCAGCGAGCGCAGGGGCCCGGTACGGCGGCATTTCCATCAGGAGGATCGGCGTCTCGCTGCGTAGGAGGGTCTTTTTGAAGAGCCAGGCCATGGTGAACGCGGCGGCGATCCCGACGAGGTACATGCCGAGCATCAACAGGCTCTTCTTCCAGTCGGCGAGGTCGGGCAGCACTACGGCAACCAACAGGGTGTAAACGGGCAGACGCGCCGAGCAACTCATGAGCGGAGCTACGAGAATGGTGACCAGGCGGTCCTTGCGCTCTTCGATGGTGCGGGTCGCCATGATGCCAGGAATCGCACAGGCAAACGAGCTGAGCATCGGAATGAAGGATTTTCCGTGCAGCCCCACGCGTGACATGAGCCTGTCCATCAGAAAGGCGGCGCGTGCCATGTAGCCGCTGTCCTCAAGTAGCCCCAGAAAAAGGGTGAGAATGAGGATCTGCGGAAGAAAAACGACAACGCCCGCGACACCCGCCAAAACGCCATCCACGAGGAGCGAGCGGAAGTCACCGTCGGGCAGCATGTTTTCGATCCACGTTCCCAGTCCGGACTGGGCGGCGGCTATCCACTCGGTGGGGACTTTGGCGACGGTGAAGATGGAGAAAAACATCAGCGTCATCGCGCCAGTGAAGGCGAGCCACCCCCAGAGACCGCTGGTGAGTACGGTGTCCAGTTTATCTGAAAAAGTCAGGCCGCCTGAATCGGGGGTGCGCACGCAGGTCTGGCAAATCCCGTGGATCCACTCGTAGCGGGCATCCACGGCCGCCGAGACGGGTTCCAGGCCCGCTGCTTCCAGTCGGCGGTGCGCGTCGGCGACAGCTGAGCGGACCTCCTCCGGGAGACCCGGCGTGGTTTTAAGTTGGTCGGGCGACTGGCTCAGGAGGAGGGCGGCTTCAGCGATCTGGGCACCGTTGTTGGTGAGGAGGGCTCCGATTGTTTCAGCCTCCGCACGGAGGGCGTCGGGAAGTGGGGGCGGCACTTCGGGGCAGGGGAGTGGGCTCAAAGAGAGCGCCTGTTTCAGTGCGATCAATCCCGTGCCTTTGGGGGCGACCAGGGGGAGCACCGGGATGCCCAGTTTCTCCGAGAGCAGCAGGATGTCGATGGCGCCACCTTGTTTCTCAACAAGGTCAACCATATTGAGCCCCAGAAAAACAGGGAGGCCGAGCTCGAGCAGTTGGGAAACAAGATAAAGATTTCGCTCCAAGTTGGTTGCGTCCACCACTGCGAGGATCGCGTCCGGACGTGGCGTGTCCGGTTGGCGC
>JBILKV010000278.1:0-4859 GCA_044376515.1 Chthoniobacteraceae bacterium
TACGCCTACCAACTTGAAGGCAGGGTGCAGTCGAAGCTTTCCACCCGAACCATGGCCTATAGCGGCCTGACGGTCTTGTCTTTCGTGGTGTTTCACCTCCTTCACTACACACTTCGCGTTACGGACCCCCGCTTCAGAACCACCGCCGAAGGGGGACTCCTTGAATCCACCCATGACGTGTACAGAATGGTGGTACTCGGATTTCAGAGCCCGATCGTCTCAGCTTTCTACCTGTTGAGTGTGGGCCTGCTCTCCCTCCACCTCAGCCACGGCATCTCCTCGGCGGTACAGACCTTCGGGCTGGAATCCAAACGGAGCGCCAATCGCATCAGGAAAACCGGCGTGCTTCTCTCGGCGGCCGTCTTCGCCGGCTACGCCTCGATTCCCGCGGCCGTTCTAATCGGTTTTCTGAAGTAACCTTAACCGGAGTAAACCGTCGCCCAATGAGCCTGACCCTTGACTCCAAAACCCCCTCTGGCCCCCTGGCTGGCAAGTGGGAGAAGCACAAATTCGAGTCCAAACTCATCAACCCGGCAAACCGCCGCAAGTTCGAGGTGATCATCGTGGGCACCGGCCTTGCGGGAGCGGCGGCTGCCGCGACCCTCGGGGAACTTGGATACAAGGTGAAGTGCTTCTGCTTCCAAGACTCCCCACGGCGGGCCCACTCGATTGCGGCCCAAGGCGGTATCAACGCCGCCAAAAATTACCAGAATGACGGGGACTCCGTGCACCGTCTCTTTTATGACACGATCAAGGGGGGGGACTTCCGGGCCCGCGAGGCCAACGTGCACCGACTTGCAGAGGTGAGTGTTTCGATCATTGACCACTGCGTGGCCCTCGGAGTGCCTTTCGCCAGAGAGTACGGGGGGCTGCTGGATAACCGATCCTTCGGCGGTGCCCAGGTTTCCCGCACGTTCTACGCACGCGGCCAGACCGGCCAACAGCTTCTTTTGGGCGCCTACTCCGCCCTCAACCGGCAGATCGCAGCGGGAAGTGTCGAAATGCACTCGCGCACCGAAATGCTTGATCTGGTGTTGATCGAAGGACATGCCAAGGGGATCGTGACCCGCGACCTCGTCTCGGGCGAGATCAAGAGTTGGTCGGCTGACTGCGTGGTACTTGCGACTGGGGGCTACGGAAACGTCTTCTACCTCTCCACCAACGCAAAGGGCAGCAACGTGACGGCCACCTACCGCGCCCACCGCCGCGGTGCAGCGTTTGCCAACCCTTGCTACACGCAGATCCATCCAACCTGCATCCCCGTTTCGGGCGACCACCAGTCCAAGCTTACCCTGATGAGCGAGTCCCTGCGCAATGACGGCAGGGTCTGGGTTCCCAAGAAAACGGGCGACACGCGCCCCTCCTCTCAAATCCCTGAGGAGGAGCGCGACTACTATCTGGAACGCAAATACCCGAGCTTCGGGAACCTCGCCCCCCGCGACATCTCCTCCCGTTCTGCCAAGGAGGTGTGCGATGAGGGCCGCGGCGTGGGACCTGGCGGACTCGGCGTCTATCTAGACTTCGCCGATTCCATCAAACGCCTCGGCGAAGCCAAAATCCGCGAGCGTTACGGCAACCTCTTTGACATCTACCACCAGATCACCGGCGAGAACGCCTACCAAGTGCCGATGCGTATTTTCCCCGCCGTCCACTACACCATGGGCGGGCTCTGGGTGGATTACAACCTCATGTCGAACGTCCCCGGTCTCTTCGTGCTGGGCGAGGCAAACTTCTCGGATCACGGCGCGAACCGTCTAGGCGCTTCCGCGCTCATGCAGGGCCTCGCTGATGGTTACTTTGTGATTCCTTACACCATTGGCAATTACCTGGCTCCCGAGATCGGAAAGCGTCCTTCCACGGATCATGCCGCCTTCAAGCAAACAGAGGCTGAGGTACGCGCGCAGATCCAGCGCTTCCTCTCTATCAAGGGGCGGCGCTCCGTCCAGTCCTTTCACCGGGAACTCGGTCTCCTCATGTGGGACCACTGCGGCATGGCCCGCTCCGAACGCAGCCTCAACAAGGCGCTCAAGCGCATTCCTGCTCTCCGAGAGGAATTCTGGCAGGACGCTAAAATTTTGGGTGAAAACGAATCTCTCAACACCTCTTTGGAACAGGCCGGCAGGGTCGCGGATTTTCTGGAGTTTGGCGAACTCATGTGTTTGGACGCACTTACCCGGAACGAGTCCTGTGGCGGGCATTTCCGCGAGGAGTTCCAAACCGCCGACGGCGAAGCCCAGCGCAACGACACCGACTACGCTCACGTTGCAGCTTGGGAATATCAGGGCTACGGCCAGACCCCCAAACGCCACATCGAGCCTCTGATCTACGAGGAAGTCAAACTCGCAACCCGGAGCTACAAATGAACCTGCACCTCAAAGTTTGGCGTCAGAAAAGCACACACAGCGAAGGCCGCCTTGTGGACTACGAGGCGAGAAACATACCGGAGGATTGCTCCTTTCTGGAAATGCTCGACCTTCTCAACGAGGACCTGTTGGCCAAGGGGGAGGAACCGATTGCCTTTGACCACGATTGCCGCGAAGGCATTTGCGGAATGTGTTCGCTTACGATCAACGGCATTCCGCACGGCCCGAGCGAGACGACCACCTGCCAGTTGTACATGCGGAAATTCAAGGATGGGCAGACGATCTACATCGAACCCTTCCGCGCCGGGGCTTTCCCTCTTCTGCGAGACCTGGCGGTCAACCGGTCCGCTTTCGACCGGATCCAACAGGCCGGCGGTTTTGTCTCCGCCCATGTTGGCTCTGCGCCCGACGGGAATGCCATCCTCGTACCGAAGACGCAGTCGGATCGCGCCATGGAAGCCGCCGCCTGCATAGGTTGCGGCGCCTGCGCAGCGGTATGTCCCAACTCGAGCGCCATGCTTTTCGTAGGGGCCAAGGTCACCCATCTCTCCTCCCTTCCCCAGGGCCAACCGGAACGCGACCGCCGGGTACTCGCGATGGTCCGCACCATGGACGCCGAAGGATTCGGGAACTGTTCGAACTATCTCGAGTGCGAGGCTGTCTGTCCCGCCGAGATTCCGGCAACCGTGATCGGCCAACTCAACCGGGACTACGCATCGGCGCTTGTGAAAGAGAACGTCTAATCCGTTATCGGAAGCCCGGGCTGCCTCTTCTATTGGAACCGTCGCGAAGCCTTCCCTAACCGCCTCGAAACACCCGGATTCCCCGCCCTGCTCCCCTCTGCCTCCCGCGCCGCATGGTGTGAGCGGACTCCCCCACGTGCTCCGTCCGGCAACCCGTGAGACACGATCCTCCTTCGAGGGCCGCCGCTTGCCCGCTCGCCGAAAAACCGGATTCCGTCCCCCCCCAGATTGCGGGGGGCGCCGAGGGTAGCGCGGCCAACCACTCCTCGGTTCGAATCGCCAGAGATGCTGCGCTACTTGAAAGTTTTTGCTCTGCAGACGAGGAACTCGTTGATCAGAGAGATGAGTTTCAAAGCAAATTTCCTGCTTTGGACGGTGGTGGAGGTCCTCTGGTTTCTGGGTCAGATCCTGTTCATTGAAGTGCTTTTTTCACACGTTGAGCGGATCGGTGACTGGACAAAATGGGAAGTAGTAGCCCTTGTAGGCACACACCAGACTGTCGCCCAGTTGTTCCAGGCTTTTTTTTACGTCAACCTCACGCACATCCCCGAGTTGGTGCGCACAGGAAAGCTGGATGTTTTTCTCACGCTTCCATTGGATGCTCAGTTCGCCGTCTCGACCCGCCAGATTGGATTGGACAACCTCGTTAACACGGGGATTGGCATCACGATTGTGGGTTGGGCGCTCTCAAAGCTTGCCATCCCGCTTTCGGTGGGAACCTGCCTCCTGTACGGTGCCTGCGTCCTCGTCGGAGTGTCGGTCCACTACAGTGTGATGTGTTCGCTCTCGACGCTTTGTTTTTGGATCGTGCGTGCCCAAGGCCTGTTGTATGCTTACTTCAATTTGTTCAATATTGGGAGGCACCCGGACTCCGTCTATCGAGGAGCCTTTAAGCTGGTTTTCACCTGGCTGATCCCGGTTATTGTAGTAGCAAACGTTCCTACGCGAATTCTCACCGCGCACGGGGCGTCTGACTGGCGGACGGTGGCGCCTCTGCTCTCCGGCGCCGTCCTGTTGCTCTGGTTTACCCGATGGTTCTGGATGCGCGGTCTCAACCGGTACTCGAGTGCCAGTTCATGAGAGGCTTTTTTCTTGAGGATCTCTCTGGAGTCGCATAGGGTGTGCCCTGGTGATTGGGGTACGCGGGCTTGATCAAGTACCTTCCCCGATTGGTTTTGGAATGCGCGGTTAGCTCAGTGGTAGAGCACTACCTTGACACGGTAGGGGTCACAGGTTCGAACCCTGTATCGCGCACCACCTCAAAGTCCCTCAAACAGAGCGGCTTACACAGTAGAAAAGCCCCTGAAACAGGGCGCCCCCAGTCACGCGAAAACAGCCGTTTTTTGCCATTTTTGGGGGTTTTTTGGGTTTTCAGTGGCAACAGGTCGCAACAAAAACCGGGCACTACCGCGGCTCAAACCGGGTGTTCTTTCTCCATTCTTGTCCCAGTTGGAGCGTGTTTCGCCGCAACGGATCTCGGTAAGGGGCCACGCAACTTTTTTTCTGTAAATTCAACTGGGGTGGAGAGGTCGGTCAGGTGGCTAGGAGTTGAGATTCGGGGTTCATGTTTAGGTAGACTTTTCCGCTCTCCCAAGCATCGCTAATTTCACAAAGGCGCGCTGTGATCAGGCGCAACAGTGTCAGCGGTCGGTCAAAGTGTACCACCTCCGGTCGAATTAACCGGGTTCAAAGTGTACCACCTTTGAGGGGCGAAAACGGCTCCATCTGAGCGCATCCGGGCGCTTGGACTGGG
>JBILKV010000106.1:0-14419 GCA_044376515.1 Chthoniobacteraceae bacterium
CGAATCGGCAGCGGACCAAAGGGCGTCATCGCCCTACGCAATACTGCACGTCCCGGTGCCGCAGATTTACCGACAGAAGTCACCGTCCCCATTGGGACCAAGACGGAAGGCTTCTACTTCATCCATGGAAGCGCCTTTACCAGTCCGTCTGATCTCGGCAGCTATCAGGTGCAATACGCAGACGGCACCACTCTCAAGGTGCCCTTAAAAAAGGGAGCAAACATGTGGGACTGGACGGCCACCCATGTGGGATTCACCCAGGAGAAAGGCACGCGCAGTAATGTCGCTTGGACCGGCAGTAATGACGTGTTCGACTCCATCAGTTTGTACCGTATGCTTTGGGTGAACACGAAGCCGGATGTGATCGTGACGAATGTGCGAATGAGCAGCAGCGGCCAGTCTTCGCTGATGCTCGCTGGCCTCACCGCCGTGATCGCCCAAGGCCAGCAAGACACGACCCCTGCGCAGATCATCCAGGCCCGCCAGGCCCTTTCCGAGGCCATGAAGGCCAGCGAGGAAAAGAGGGCCGACCAGGCCGAGAAACTCCTGCACACCGCTCTCCAAGCCGACCCCACGCTGACCGCTGCCCGCCAAGCCCTCGCGGATCTCCACGAGCGTCAGGGCAACGAAGTCGCCGCCCTTCAAGCCTATCAGTCCTGGGTTTCCGCCCGCCCCAACACTCCGCTGCCCTACAACCGCATCGGCGAGATTTTGGAGAAACGAAAAGATTACCCGGGCGCCCTTGCCGCCTACACGGAATCCCTTGTTGTAGAATGGAACCAACCCCCGATCATCGAGGCTAAAAGCCGCGTGCAGAGGATTGTACTGGAGAAAAAATAGCATGAAGACCCATGGCATCACCCGTCGCAGATTTCTGGACCAAACCGCGGCCGTTCTTGCGGCAGGAACCTTCGCACCGCTGGAGCGTTCTCTCGCGGTAGTCGGGAATGAATCACGCCGTGCCGCCACCTTGGAAGAGGCCTACAAGCGGCTCGGGTTCGACCCGCGCGCAGGTGACAGTTTTACCGCGTTATGGATGGCGGACATCCATTACGGCGGCGGTAAACCGGAAGACATTCTGCCGCCAATGATTGCTGAAATCGCTCCCATGAATCCGCGCCCAGCGTTTATTGGCATCGTGGGAGATCTGATCTGCGCCGCCTCGCGTGCCTTCGGTATCGTCCCCAACGAAACGGACCGCAGAACGGCAGTGGAGGAGTTTCGCGCGATGAAGCCGCACTATGAGGAACTCGCGCGACTTGCACCGGTGAAACTGACTCTCGGAAATCACGACACCTACCCCGGCGAGGACAATCTGGGGCTGTTTCGCAGTGTGTACGGCGACACTCCTGTGACCCATGCTTTCGAAACGAAAGGCGTGCCTTTCATCATCGCCAACGGCGGGAGTTGCGGACTGCTTGACGCTGCACAGCACACGTGGTTTTGCGATCAGGTCAAAAGGTTGCACCGCCCCGGAGGGACTCTGATCACCGCTGTCCATCAACCGTCTGTCGGAAGCCTCGTACGCGAGCGTGGCATCACGTCAGCTGCGCGTGCCGCCTTTGCGGGAGCGCGCGGCAAAATCTGGCTCATTGGCGGGCATGAACACGAGAACCGTGATCGGCAGTTTTCGATCCCGGGCGGCGAAACCGTGATGAACGCGTGGATCACTGCGGGAAACCGCACCTCGTGGGGAAAGGAGAATCCCGGTTACTGGGTCTGGTGCTTTACCGCAGGTCGTCTGGTGGGCCGTATCTTCCGCCATGTGGGCGATGCGGATGGTTACAGGCTCTCCGCACCCGAGGTTGCAGAGAGACCGGAACCGTTGCTGCTGCCCTTTGAAAATCGAGACGACCTGCTGTGGAAAGTGCTTGTCGGAGAGGGCGACGAACCGTACCGCCGCACCACGCAGGCCGCATGGTGCCTGAACTATTGGACTTATGTCCGAAAGCTCGACTACGAGTTTCCGCTCCACCTCGCAAAAGGAAAGGCAAGGCGGTGCGTCGTCCTCATGGCATCCATTTCAACCAAGCCCACCGGCCTCTCGGTCTCGGCAAACGCGGAGGATTGGCAAACCGTCGAAAACCCTGAGCAAAACGGCGCTTACCTGACCTTTACCATCCCTCAATCGTGCCTCGACTCGGGAAGTCTCTCGTTGCGCATGACCGACTGCGCGGTGAGTGGCTTCGCCCTCATTGCATAGGATGATTTCCTTCGGTCGCATGCCTCAAAGGTTCGGAAAATTGTTTTCCTGAGGCCGGCAAGGTTCGCTTGCTAGTGCAGAATACTGGACGCCATCATTCCGTACTGATGCCTCCCGATCTTTTGGTCCGGCTCCGAAGCCTCCCCAGAAGACCGTCTTCCTTCTACGCCCCTCCCTATGGGTCCCTTGGAACCGGTTCCCTTGGGGAACGTCAAAAAGGCTCACGGCCGCGGTCTCTCTCCAAAAATGTTTTCTTCCCCCTTTTTCCCTCTTTCTCTCTGCTCGGGCTCGTGGCCGAGGATCCTGCTCGCAGCACTGGTGACTCTCTCCTCCCTTCCTGCTGCTGACCTCCATGTCGGGAGTTTTGAGCTGGGCGAAGGAAACGAGGTTGTCGTCACCAAAGGCTTTGTGGTCCGCGAGGTGGACCCCTCTGAGCCCGGCAAGCTGCCTTGCATCGCGGTCGGCTCGGCGGATGGAATTCATTACCTCTATGATCCGAACCAGTTTGCGATGCAGTCGATCTGGACCGGGCGGTTTGGGCGACAGAACACTGCAGGTGGCTTCGTGCCGGGGATGAACAACTTAAAATCTTTTTCCCTGAGGGCAAATCCTTGGACCTTCGGAGAGAAGCCGCGGCGCAAACTTGAGCACGCATGGCTTGGCCTGGAGGCGCGTGCTGGCAAGGTTTGGTTCCGCTACCGCTTGTCGGACGAAAAAGCGGGCCTTTTTTGGGAGGTGGAGGAGAGCTTTGAAACAGTGGATGAACACCAGCAGCGTTTGTTGTTTGAAATCAAGGCGAGCGGACACGCCGAGGAGTATTTGAACTATTGGGTGCGCCAGACCGATTTTCGCCGACTGTCCACCGATGGTCAGCAGAACCAGCGGGACACCCTTAAGAACCTGTATCCCAACCAGAAATCTTTCACGATTTCGTTTTATCGGCGCAAGGACGCTCCCACTCTGCCCCATGGCTACTCGGTCAGGGAACTTGCGGTGCCGGTTCCTTCGATGCCCTTTCGGTTTGAACCCACGGGTTTCGGATTTGCCCCGGACGGGACTGTGTATGTAACGACGCGAACCGGCGGAGTATGGCGGCGCAAAGATGAGCAGTGGTCGCTCTTCGCGGAGGGCTTGCATGAGGCCAATGGGATTCAGGTGACTCCCGACGGTGAGGGGGTGTATGTCATGCAAAAGCCCGAGCTCACTTTCCTTCGCGACACGGATCACGATGGAACTGCGGATGTTTACCAGACGGTAGAAGACCGTTTTCGTTTTTCGGGTCAGTACCACGAGTTCGCCTACGGACCCCGAATGAACTCGCGTGGGGAACTGTTTTTCACCACCGGCTTAAGCGCTGGCGGTCACTTCAGTGCCGCCCCGGAGGGCTACCCCAATCAAATGACTTCTTCGCTCGGGTATCGGGGATGGGTGATGAGGAGGGATGCTGCTGGAAGTCTGACTCCCTTTGCTTCCGGTCTGCGTTCTCCTGCGGGGATCGGGATGAACGCCAAGGACGAGTTGTTTGTCACTGACAACCAGGGAGACTGGGTGGCTTCCTCCTACCTCACCCAGGTTGAGGAAGGCGATTTTTTGGGACACCCCGCCTCTCTCTGGGACCGTCCGGAATTCGGTCTCACCCCACGCCAACTGGACTACAAGACCAACATGGTCATTCCCAAAGAGGTTCCCCCTTTGGATCCCAGACAGTTCACCGCACTCCGGAAGCTTCCAGCGGTGTGGTTGGCGCATGGCGATCTGACGAACTCTCCGGGGCATCCCTCCTTTGCGCCAGAATCTGGTTTCGGACCCTTTGCAGGACAAGCGTTTATCGCCGACCTCTGCCACCGAAGCGTGGTTCGGGTGTGTCTGGAAAAGGTGGGCGGACGGTACCAAGGCGCTGTCTTTCCGTTCCTTCGGCCCCTCAAAAGTGCCTCTTACTCCACAGCATTTGATAGCGCGGGGAATCTCTGGGTCGGGTCCGTCGGGCGCGGGTGGACTGCGGGCGATCCCGCCATTGAGGTGGTCCATTTTGAGCCGGGGACCGTGCCTTTTGAGATTCACCGCATGGAGTTGACCCGCTCCGGCTTTGATCTGGTTCTGACGCAGGCCATCGATTCACGGCCGCTTTCTTCCCGCGACATTTCCGTCACCGAATACCAATACAACTACTGGGACGGATACGGGTCGGAGCCGATCCATGAAAAAAACGTACCCGTGGAGGAAGTCACGGTGTCTGCGGACAGGAAGGCCCTGTCGCTCCGGTTTCCACGAAAGGCCGAGTTCATTTATCAGGTGCAACTCCCCGTGCTGCATTCCCGTTCTGGGCTGCCTCTGGAAAACAACTACGGCATTTATACCCTCAACCGATTGTTGCCATGACACTTTCACGGATCAGCTCCGCGCTCCTGCCCCTGCCCCTGCTCGTGCTCGGCGGGATGGCGTCGGCCCAGAAGGAGACGGACATTGTCGTTCTGGACAAAACGGTGGTCCAGCGGTGTGCATTGGCTGGGGCGTCCTCCCGGATCGTCGCTGTGGGAGTGCCCGGCGGGTTTAACTACGCCTTTGACGGCCAGCGCTGTGCGCCAGTGGAGGTGTGGTTTGGAGGCTTTCTCGATTTCAATGGCGAAACCAACGGCCGGGGCGGCAATGGCTGCAAACCTCTGGGCGCACGCCGTTCCCTTGGTATCGACACGGTGCCTTTCCGCCTACGCGACCCGGAGGCGCTTCCCGATTCGGTTCGCTTCCACGGGTACCGGCGGAATGCGGCGACAGGAGAGCCTACGTTTCTTTTTGAAGTCGACGGGCTGCAGGTGGAACAACAAGTGCGCTCTTCCGGACCGGATTGCGTTACCTTGGACCTGTGTTTTCCGGGGGGCGAGCGGATTGAAAAGTTTTACAGGATCAATCCCAGTGAGCATGTGTTGGTGGAACTCGGAGAGGGAATTCGGTGGAGCGGTCCGGGAATCCTTCAGATTGCGGGGTCCGTTCAAAAGGCTCAGGTGAAAGTTCAGCTAAAGGCGAGGGGCAACGCTTTTGTGCGTGAGGTTGTAGAGTTCTCGGGAGCGGAGTTGTACCGCAACTTTTGCAGTGCGTGTCATTCCACAGACGGCACCAGACTCATTGGGCCGACCTTTAAGGGATTGTGGGGCCGCGAAGAAGCGGTGACCCGGAACGGAAAACCCGGGACCCTGACAGTAGACGATGCGTATGTGCGCCAATCCATCCTGGAACCGCAGGCAGCGATTGTGCAGGGCTATGAGCAGGTACCGATGGCCAGCTTTTCCGGAGTGCTCACAAAGGATCAGATCGAGCGCCTCATGGCCTACTTAAAAGGTTTGGACTGAGGACTCCCCTGGGGCGCAGTCTTTCGGCGCTGTGTTTCAAAACGCTGAAAAACCCTCCGCAAAATATCGCCGGTAAATCGCTCTTGTTTTGCGCCGGCAACCGGACCGCTCGGGGTTTTGATTTGGCGTTCTGAAGCGTCCATCCCTGCCATCCGCTCACAAAAAACAGCATCGGATCCCAGCAGCAGCTGCCCTCCTCACTCCTTGTCAGCCTTTGTGTGGGCAGAACGCTCCATGACGAAGGCAGCAATTTTTCTGGGCGGCAGGGGGAGCTAATGGCCTTTCACCGCGCGCCACAAAATCTCGTTGTAGACTCCATCGGGAGCGGTGTCGGCTTCCTCGAGCGTCAGTTTCAGCGACTGCTCGGCGCCGTAGGCCGCAGCCGTGTTCAACTCATCCAACGGGATGACGGCGGGCGCGGCGGAATACGGAAGCAGATCCGGCTTGGATTGAAATGCTGCCCACATGGGCAGAGCGGCAGCGTCGTATTGTGTCAACGGCGGCAAGCCGAGTATCAACTCCATGGTGCGCAGCATGCTGGAAGTGGAGTACATTGACTTGTCCACAAAACCGCGGCGAAGAAAAGGGCTGGCAACCAGGGCAACGGTACGATGGCAATCCACGTGGTCGGGACCGTTCTGTGCGTCGTCCTCCACCACAAAGACGGCTGTCTGAGGCCAGAATTTGCTGTGGGAAATCGCTTCGAGCATGCGGCCCAGCACGACATCGTTCTCTGCCATCATGGCCCTTGGGGTTTGCGCTCCTGGACGGGTTCCCAGCAAGTGATCTCCAGGCAGGGAGAGCACTGTAAAACTGGGCATTTCCCCCTGTTCTTCGAACTTCTTGAACTCCTCCGACCAGAGTTCCAACCGACGCGAATCGGACATCATCGCGATTCCATCGGCGCCATAGTAAGTGGGGTGAATGTGTCCTTCCAGACTGGGTGTAGCGGCGCGCACCTTACCCGGTTCAGCGCCGCGGATCCGCGCAAATTCACCGTAGCTGCGATAGCTGATCTTTGCCCGGGCGCAGAGGTCCCATAGAAACCCTCCTGTCGAGAAGGCAATGGAGTCATCGTGCAGGACCCGGCGGGCGGTGCGGCCTCTCCCTGCGTACATGCTGGGCCAGAGTTTTTCGACGTAATCGGTGGCGTACGCGCTAGTCACCCAATGGTGCCCGTCGGCACTCACCTCGGCATCGTGGTAAAAATTGTCGAAAAGCACAAACTGGCGTGCGATGGCATGGTGATTGGGCGTCACCAACTCGGGAAACAGACAGTAATCTTTGGCGCCGTTTCCTTCCGGCATATCTCCAAAGATACAGTCGTAAGTCCTGTTCTCCTTGATGATATAGAACACGTACTTGATCGGACAATCGCGGCCCAGAGGAAAGGGCGGCTTTGCCTGTTCAGCGCGCCTGCTGGGATTCGGGGTGTTCTGTTGAACCTGCTGAGAGTACAAACCGAGGGTTGCCTGATCCGGCA
This sequence comes from Chthoniobacteraceae bacterium, assembly GCA_044376515.1. Classification (GTDB taxonomy): domain Bacteria; phylum Verrucomicrobiota; class Verrucomicrobiia; order Chthoniobacterales; family Chthoniobacteraceae; genus Chth-196. The sequence goes on from JBILKV010000106.1 coordinate 7,031, forward strand.
GATCGATCAAAGAAAGCGTGCCGAGTTGAAGGGCGGCGATGTACCCGAATTGGCGCCCGGCGAGATCCTGCTTTCCCGGCGCTTTGTCGCTTTGAGTGAGTAGTTTATTCGGCGATGAAACGCTCCCCTTGCCATTTGCCACAAGCAGTTGCTTTGAGTCGCCAACCAGACACAAGGCTGTCGGGTACCAGCCGACTGGCAGGAATCCGCGCGACTGGCTGTGGCCGGGGCGCGTGATATCAAAGACTGCGACAGCATTGTTGTCGGCGTTGGCGACAAAGAGCGTCCGGCCGTCCGGCCCAAGGGCCAAAGCGTTGGGAGTGCTTCCCAAGGGAGAACCGGGCGAAACGGCGACGTCGATTTGCTCGATTACCTCCCGCCTCTCAGTATCAAGGACGCTGACTAGATTCCGGTTCCCGCAGGAGACGAACAATCGCTTTTCGTCGCTGGTGAGCAGAAGATCGTTGGGACGGTCGGAAACGCGGATGTTGGCGGTCGTTTTTTTCGACTCAAGGTCGACCACCGCAACAGTGTCCCCTCCCCAATTACTGACGTACGCTACTTTTTCGTTGGCAGAGAGGAGGCACGTGTAAGGCCGGGCACCCACAGGGTAGAGTGCGGTAACTTTTTGGCTCGTCAGGTCGATTTGCAAAAGCGCATCGGCCGTATTGGCTACGGCATAGAGGCGCGTGCCACCGCTGTTTAGCCGCAACCCGGCGGGAAATGTCCCCGGCTCTAACGCGATCTCCCCGGCGACCTCCAGTCGACCATCGGAAAAGTCAAAAATGATAATGCGATCACTCCCACCCCCAGACGCGTAAATCCGGCGACCATCGGCGGACACTGCGAGGCCAAGCCAACCTTCCTTTAAAGATATACGCTGGACAATCTTACGTTGCGAAATATCAACGAGGGCAATGAAGTGTTCGGTATAGCCGTTGCTGGTGACGACCACGAACGGTCCTCCCGGAATCGGCAACAGATTCAGGGGCATTCCCCCGAGTTCGAGTTGGTGACCCGCCGGAGAGATCGCCCAACCATTCGGAAGCACATAGCGTTCAACCGGTGACAATTGTCGTTCGCCGGACGTTTTGTTTGTCGAAGACTTCTCCGATTGTGCCGGTTGATCCAGAGTTGCCGTCTGTGTGCGCTTAACAGATTCGCTGCTCAGTACTTCTGCGTTAAGATTGCTTGCGACGAATAAAAGAGCAAGTTGCTTCCATTTGCGGTTCATAGTCCTCCTTTCAGAGGGCAGAGCCCCATCCAACCAGATTGCCACATTTAATTCGTCACTAACACTTTAATCACAGGGGGAGCTAGAGGAACTAGGGGTCAGTGTTCATTTTCTTCCAGCCATGGTTTGCAGACGTCATTTGCGTCCACTGGAGTTCCGACATGGCGCGGAGTATCCGATTGGAGTTGGAGGGGGCTTTTTACCATGTGATGGCTCGAGGGAATAGCCGGGCGGCGATCGTTGTGGATGGTAAAGAATGGCGATTTTTTTGCAATGCCTCGCCGATGTCTGTGAAAAAACAGGTTGGCGTGTGCATGCTTAGGTGTTGATTTGGAAACATTACCACCTCTTCATTCAGACTCCGGAGGCGAATCTGGTGGAGGGCATGAAATGGTTTCAAAACATGGTGACGCGTCGATTCAATGTGCGGCATCGCGAATGGGGTAGGCTGTTTGGAGATCGCTACAAGGCTGTGGTGGTCGACGGGTGTCGCCCTTACTACTATGAAACGCTTTCACAGCCGTCCCACAGCATGAGGAAAACAAGGCTCTGACGGGTTTTTTTTAACGAGGGGGCGGCGAAATTCGGACATGGGCGATTGCAGGTTTTTCGTGACGAAAATTTTTTCCAGAGGAGATGCTGCCCCATGAAATCTACCCTGTTGAAGCAACGAGTCGCTCTTCAGGTGGGGCCATTCGAGAGAGCGCTTCCACACGTCTCAATAACATGCCTTTGTGCTTGGGACTTTTGAGGGACATGGGCTGATCTTTGGTGCATACCCCTACTGGGTGGTAGGGAACCTTTTTCCAGCCCACCTTTTTTCACCTCACCGCGTCATTCCTGTGGGATGGCTGTGCTTCAATTTCTTAGCTAACAAGGTTCTCCCTGTTAGATAACCAATGGTGCGGGGACCCGCCGCCGCCCAAAGCGGCCCACTTTCCCTTTCCCCACCCTTACACGCCATGAAACTCCTCCCCATTTGGAGGCTCGCCACCTGCGCGGTGGCATACGCCACCTCCCCTCTTGGGCACGCCGCCAACCTCACCCTTGTCAAAAATGGTCAGCCGAAGGCTGTCTTGATTGTTCCAGCCGAACCGCCTGCTCCGCCGCCACCGAGCAACCCGAAGGCAAAGGCCCCTCCCGTTCCGAAATCCAAATGGCTGAGGGCTGCCGAGGCTTTACAGTCCTACCTCGAAAAGATGAGCGGTGCGCGGTTGCCCCTGGTCGTTGAGGGCCAACCCGACAACTCCGGGATGCCCATCAGAATCGCTGTCGGCGACACCAAGCTTGCCGCGGAAAACGGCATCCGCGTTCCCCGGGGATTCAAGGGAACCGTCGGCGACCCGCGTGCCTTTGAGGAGGAGGCGTTCCGCATTGAGACAAAAGACAATTTGATCGTGATTGGAGGCAACTCCGACGGTCCGTACCAAGGCACGCTGTACGCGGCATACGACTTTCTGGAAAGACTGGGCTGCCGCTGGTACTTTCCCGGCGAATGGGGCGAAGTTGTGCCCGAAAAAAAGACGGTCACCGTCCCCGATTTGAAAGTGGAATCGCGACCTGATTTTGCCCTTCGCAACGTTTCCATCGGAGGATGGGTGCCCTCCACCCCTGCGGAGAAAGCGCAGTATCTCGAGTGGGCGGTGAAAATCAAATGGAGCGAGTACGGGGGTGCAGGGGACCTGTTCTATCCCAATGTGGGGGACGGCTTTCTAGCATTCCTCGTCAACCCCAACGAGCACTTTCCCGACCATCCGGAGTATTACGCCCAGAACAAGGACGGCACCCCAAGCGTTCCCCCCAAGCGCGGCAAAAGTTACTTCGTCAACGGCACCATGCTCAACCTCTCGAGCCCGGAAGTGTTCGACCTGAGCGTGCAGTTTTTGCGGAAGCTCTACTCGGAAAACACGAAGCTTAACGGCTTTGGAATCAGTCCGCCCGACGCCACCGCCTACGATTACCGACCGGAATCCATCGCGCTGAACCAGAACTTCGACTACCCGGCCTACGTTCACAGTCCGATGAGCAGCGAGCCGTTCTTTGGCTTCGCTGCAAAGCTTGCCCGGGAGTTCCCAGACAAATGGCTTTCGACCATGGCCTACTCCACGCGCGAAATGCCGCCCCAAGGCGTGAAATTGCCGCCAAATGTACGCGTCAACTACGCCCCCATTTCCACGTGTGTGCTGCATCCGTGCAACGACGCCACCTGCTGGCGCCGGCAGGAAACCCTCCAAATCCTCAAACAGTGGACCAAGCTCACGCCGCACGTAGACATGTACGACTATAATCCGGGCTTCCTGCTCGGGTCGTTCCTTCCGGAACGCGACGTCGCGAATTTCGCGGTCAACGCCAAGCTCTACAAGGCGACCGGCATGAAGGGAATACGTGCCGAGGGCCGTAAGGCCTTCATGCAGACCTGGATCAGCTACTACGTGCGGGGCAAGCTCATGTGGGACGTCAACGCCGACGTGGAGGCGATCAAAAAAGACTTCTACCACACATTCTTTGGCGATCAGGCCGGGCCGCTGGTTCAGCAGTGGTGGGATGCGTGTGAGAACGCGCTCGCGGCCACGACGATGCACTGCCACGAGGACTGGTTGGTCAACCACGTGTACACCCCGGCCTTCACCCGGCGGATCCATTCCCTCGTTGAACAAGCCTCAAAGACATTGATGACCCCGAAGCAGCGCGAACGCTTCAACGCGTTTGCACTCATCGCCGACCATTTGGAGGCATTCGCGGCAAAGGAGCAGGCCGAACAGAACCTGAACTACGCGGAGGCCGAAACACAGGCCCTGCGCATGGAGGATGACAAACTCAAGCTCATCGAGCTCTACTCCTTCTTCATCGGCAGCAACAAGAATCCCGAGTTCAGCAACGGACAGGCGCAGCGTTTTGCCGAGCTGCAACAGAACACCCGCGGCGCACAGGGAACCCTCATCGCAGAGGTGCCGCTGCAAACCAAATTCCAACGGGACCGTTTCAACGAGGGGGTCGTGGCCGAGTGGTATCTCCCCGGATTTGATGACCGCGGATGGAAAACGAAAAACACCTTCCTTACTTGGGACGCACAAGATCCGCCCGAAGATGCAAAGGGCCACGACTTTGACGGCTACGGCTGGTACCGTTTCAACGTGAAAGTTCCCGCGGAGGCGGCCGGCAAGCCCCTCAAACTGTTTCTGGGCGGGGTGGTTAACGAGGGCTGGGTCTGGATCAACGGGGAATACGCCGGACACCGGCCATGGTACCTCTGGTGGGCGGGCCGCAAACGCCTCGAGATGGAGGTCGACGCGACCGGCCTGGTGAAACCCGGAGACAACGTCGTCACGGTGCGCGTTTGGAACAACGCCGAGATCGGCGGCCTTCTCCGACGCGGCTTCCTTTGGGCGCCCAAGGATGCGGACGCCACAAAGCGTTCCGAGCCGGCAAAATGAAACTTGCAGACCGCGCGCTCATTGGCAGGGCGCGGCGCGGCATGTGGAAAAGTGAGTTCCTCCGAAACCCCTCCGGGATACACTGCGGCAGGTCTATCCCCGACCACCCCAGATCCCACCCGTAATGTCCACCCCGGCGTCTCCATCGTTTGCAGCAGAGGCCCCCGCCTCGGATCAACTGTTACGAAACCTGCGCGTCCTGATACAGCGGAACGCTCTGCGCTGGAAACTCCTGATCCTCGCCGAATTGTTTGCCGTGCTGGTGGCCGTGCCGCTCGGATACCTGTGGGCGGTCTTCTCGCTCGACATCCTCCTGCATCTGCCGCAGTGGGGCCGTGCGGCGACGAGTGCGGCCTTCGCCGCGGTGCTGCTGTGGCTTGCGCGCTGGCTGCTGCGCCGCTGGAAATGTGTCCGCCTGACGGAGGATCAAGTCGCGCTGGCCATCGAACTCCAGTCCCCCGGGAGCAACAACCGCCTGATCAACAGTCTCCAGATTTCACGGGAGCGCGGCGCCTCCCCGGGACACGAGGCAGCCCTGCTCCGCGAAAATCATGCCTCGCTGCAAAACGTCCCCCTGCGGCAGGCCGTGCACTCCGGTCCCGCGCTGGCGCTCCTCGCGTGCGCGGCGGTGACGGTGGCAATCGGCCTCTGTTTTTACATGCTCAAACGCGAACACTTCACCAACGCCGCCGCTCGCATCTTCCAACCCTTCGCGCCGATTGCGCCGCTCTATCGCACCACGCTGGAGGTTGACCCGGGCGACATCGAGGTTGCCCAGGGTGAAAGCGTCAGCATCCGCATCCGCGTCACAGGTGAGCGGCCCGCAACGATCGTCGTGCGTCAGACGGTTGGCGCCACTCGCAGCTCAGAGCAAATGGCCCTCGCCAAGGACAACGACTCCGTGGAGTACACCTTTCGAAACCTGCAGCGCTCCTTGACTTACAGCGTTGCGGGTGGCGATTACGTGTCGCCCCTCCACCACATTCAGGTGCCGGTCCCTCCCCAGGTGACGCTAATCTCCGCCGTAGTCCATTTTCCGGAATACACGGGGATGGCTCCTCGAAAAATCGAGTCCCGCGGAGGAGACCTCGAAGCGCTGCTTGGTTCCCGCGCGGAAGTCACCTTCACCCTCGACCAACCTGCCGATGCCGCCACCCTGCTGCCCGACGAAGCGCCCAACGCTCCGGAGCCAAACGGGGGCGCGCCCGGGTTACACCCACTCACCAAGACCGGCCCCGCGGAGTTTCGAGGGGAGATCCGGTTTGACGGAACGCCGGGTTACAGATTGAGCGTTCAGCGGGGAACAAGGGCCGCGACGCCGGGGGTTCGCTACGCGTTACGCGCTCTTCCCGACCAACCGCCGCTGGTAACCCTATCGGGACTGGACCGCCAAACCGAACTGCTCCCGGGAACCGAGTTACCACTCAAGCTGTCGGCCACGGATGATTACGGCGTTGCTGAAACCGGTTTGTATGCGCGGCGATTGACACCCGGATCGCGGCAACCGGCTGAAAACGAGGGCTGGCAGGCACTCGAGCGCTGGCCGCAAACCAAGCCGCCAACCGCATGGAAGCAGGAGCACACGCTGGTCTTCCACTCGCTGGGAGCGGTGGAAGGCGACAAGGTAGAAGTCGTTCTGCGGGCGAATGATGCCGACCCAGCGAAGAAAGATACGTGGACCACCAGCGATGTTTTCACCCTCCTGCTTGGCGGCGAGGGCGCGCAGTTTCAGATCCTTTACGAGCAGATTTTGCAGTCTGAAGCGGAGATCCGCCGCCTGCTTACGGGTGCGCAGCAGTGCGTTTCCCGGCTTGCGGAATGGATCCAAAAGCTGGATCCGTCCTCGGGCATGCGGTGGGACGACAGGGCGAACCTCGATGCATTCTCGGAGGCGCTCCGTGCGCAAGCAGGAGAACAGGAGTCGTTGCGTCAGGGAACAGGAACCGCCGCGAGGGCTCTCGTTGCGGCGACGGGCAATCTTCGGTTTTCGCTGGCCATGCTCGCGGACACCGAAATGCTTCGCGCAGTGCGCGCCACTGAAACCGCTCCCACCCGCGAGGACCCGGTCGCCAAACGGACAGCCCTTTCCGATGCGCGCAACACGCAGGAGCGCACGGTGCGCAGTCTGGGCGAGATTCTCGAACAGTACGTCCTCTTCCGCCAAAACTGGGAACTCGCGAACATGGTTCCCATGGTTAAGATGCTGGCGGACCGTGAGGCCTCGCTGCAGGCCGAGTCTGCGGCACGCAGCGGCACCGCGGCTCCACCCGCGGTAGAGCAGGTGGCCGCCCAGCGACAGGGAAAGCTTCACGCCCTGTGCGCGCCCGTGCACGACGCACTTAAAGGAATTGGAGAGCGCACCCTCCCCGTAGACGAACCCCTCGGACGCGCATTTGCGGACGCCGCTACAGCATTCAACAAGGAGAGCGTGAAAACCGCGATGTTGCAGGCGATCGAATCCATCCGGAACCACGACTGGTCGCGGGCTGCCGGGGAGCAGTCGCGGGCCGCCGCGGCTCTTTTGGAAATACACGCCGCTTTAAAGAAAGCCGCTGCGGATGCTATTGGCCGGGCCGCACGCGACGCTGGGCGCACGCCCTCGGACCTCGCAGCCCAAAAGGAGTTGGGAAAGATGATCGCCGGTTCGGGGGCCGAAACTGAAACCTTCCGCCAGGATCTTTCCAGCATCAGTCAGGTGGTGGAAATGCGCGAGGCGGAGGC
>JBILKV010000107.1:0-14372 GCA_044376515.1 Chthoniobacteraceae bacterium
TTGGAGGGCGGGATTTTGTGGGACTGTTTACTTGGACAGACAATCATCAATCGCGGCGAGCAATTCGGAAACGGAGGACTCCGTCTCATCGCCCATGTTCGAAAGCCTGAAGGTGGTACCCTTCAGTTTTCCGTAGCCGCCGTCGATCAGAAAGCCGTGGCGCTTTTTCAGGTCCGCGAGGAGCGCGGCGACGTCGATTCCCCGGTTGTTCGCGACGCAGGTCAGCGATTTGGAGCGGTAGCCTTCGGGAGCGAAAAAGTCGAACCCCCGGGCCCGCACCCAGTCGTGGACCAGGGCGTTGGTGCGGGCGTGCCTGGCGTGACGCGAAACGACCCCCTCCTCAAAAATCTCCGCCAGTTTGGATTCGAGCGCGTAAATGTGCGAGATCGAAGGGGTTGAGGGGGTCATGTCGTCCGCCTGATTTTTCTGGAACTCGATGAAGTCGAAATAATATCCCCTGCCCTTGACGGAGGCGGCGCGCTCCATGGCCTTGGGACTGGCAGCGAAGAGCGCCAGCCCCGGAGGCAGCGCAAGCGCCTTCTGGGAACCGGTCAGCAGGACATCGATCCCGAGCTCGTCCATGGGAATCGGCACGACCGAAAACGAGGAGACGCTGTCGACAATGAGCCGCACCTCGGGAAACTCGCGCAGCACCTCGGCGATCTCCGCCAAGGGGGACATCACGCCCGTAGAGGTCTCGTTGTGGATGAGGGTGACCGCGTCAAAACCGCCCTGTTTGAGGTGCTCGCGCACCTGTTCGCCACGGACAGGCTGGCCCCACTCGACTTGAAGGGCGACGGCCTCCTTTCCGCTGCGTTTGGAGACGTCAAACCACTTGTCGGAAAAAGCGCCGCACATGCAGTTGAGCACCTTGCCCGCCCCCACCAGGTTGCGGATGGCGCCCTCCATCACGCCCCAGGCGGAGGATGTGGAGAGAAAAACGGGCTGTTTTGTTTGAAAGAGCTCCTGAAGTCGCGGTTGGATCCCGCCGTACAGCTTTTTAAAGTCACCGCTTCGGTGGCCGACCATGGGTTTGCAGAAAGCTGCGAAGGTCTTTTCTGAGACCTGAACCGGCCCTGGGATGAAGAGTTTCATGTGCGCCGCATCAAACGAGAAAAGAGGGTGCAGCAGCAATGGAAAAGAATGCCCCCGGATCCAGTGCTGAGACGGGGCTCACACCATCCAATGCTCCAGGGCGTAGTCCTTCCTTGTCGGGCTAAATTCAATCGGAACGCGCTCCGGATAACATTCCAACTCCAGCCCGCCTTCGAGCACTTTGACCTGAAAGCGAACCGGTCCCCCGCCCTCTTCCCCGAGGAGCGCGAGCGGCAGCGCCAGTTCGACCACGTCAAGGAGGGCCAGTTTTCCCGCAACGCTCCGCTTGCCCGAGGCCTCGCTCCACCAGCACTGGCCCGCTCCCGCTCGGGGCTGTAGCGCAAACTCAAGTTTGGCGCAACGCGGTCCGTGGAACTCAATGCAAATCTGCACGTTTTTCCAAACCGCCGGGTCCAACCGGAGGTAGAGGCATTCGGAGTCGTTCCCAAAGTGAATCTGCTTCAACACCCTGTCCGACCGGTACATCGCACCCTGTTCGCTTCCGGCGACGTAACAACCGGCCCCCATCCAGTCAAAGTAGGAGGAGCGCCTCCCGGTCACCTCCCTCCGGATGGGGCGTTCGGGGCGACTGTACAGCGGGGCGATCCGCATCGCGGTGATGGGTTCCTCCAACTGCGCGGGCGGCAGATGACCGCACAACGTGTAGACGTTCTTCAGGTGCTGCCGGAAAAGGTCGTCGAACAGCGCGTCGTTCTCGGTGGAAAAGTCGGGACCGTACCACCAGAACCAGTCGCTGCCCTCGGCCGCGTAGACCTCAAAGAGCGCCTCCTTCAACTTGTCCGCCTCCAGCCCGTCTTCCTGCCGCCGTCGCTCCAAAAATTCGCGCGTGTCCCCGAGAAGGTTCCACGCCCGGTTCTCCTCCTCCTCTCCGATCCAGATGTCAAAATCACTCGAGATCCAGGAGCCCGTGTGGAGTTCTGTGAGTGTCCTTTGTGGAGGCACCTCCTCAAGAGCCTCCTCGATGGTCGCGGATTGGAGAAGCGGCTCCTCCAAGAGGCCAGCGTACAGCAGGCGCAAAAAAGACTGGCCTCCGTCAGGAAACGTTTCCCAAGCGTTCTCCCCGTCGAGAATCAGGGGGATGATTCCGCGGTTTTCCGGAAGCGCACGGGCGATGTTGCGCAGGTGGGTGAGCAGGTGGTTGGCCGCGTCCGCCGCACTGTTTTTCGCGGCCATGAACCCGATGAAGTCCGAGAGCGGTTTCTCCCGGAACACCGCCTGAGCCGTCGCTCCCCCGTGCGAAACCCGCCAGCCTTGGAACAGCTCGAGGTGGTCGGGGGGCACACCGGTTTCCGCACCCGCCTTGGCGAGGGAGCGGAACAGGTTGTCCTCATCCGAGCAAAAATAGCGGATGCCAGCCTGTTGCATCAACGGAACGAGTTCCGGCGCAATCGACCCCTCGCTGGGCCAAAGCCCCCGGGGATCCCGTCCGAAAAGGCGGCGGTGCTGTTCGACCGCAAGTCCAAGGTGGGCAGCGGCGTCCTGCGGCCAGTAAAAGCGCCGCGGCAGGGCCCGCCCCGGCATGCAGCGCCCGGCGAGGCTGCTGTCGTAAACCAGAGGGAGGATCGGGTGAAAAAAGGGCGTGGTCGTGATCTCGGCCTGCCCCCGCTCCTCCGCAGCTCGGTACAGCGGAATGATCCTGCGCAGGATCTCCTGGTGGATGTCCAACACCCTGAGCTTCTCGGACTCCGAAAAGTGACGCCCCTTTCTCTTGAGCCCCGTTAATTCCGGATAAAGCCGCTCGGCAGTGTACCCGCACCATGCGAGGTTGAACCACGTCTGGAGATCGAGAAACTCCTGAGCCGACCAGTAACGGATTTCGCGCCGCGCCTCAGCCCGCTCAAACGTCGTCCCCCTTTTGTTCAGCAACTCCCAGTAGCGGGGAAAGGGCTTTACCAAATTGTCCGTGTGGATTTTGAAAAAGTTTTCAAGGATCGCCAACCGCTCGTGCTCCTCCAGATCGGCGGCGGGTTTTCTGGACCAATCCATCCACAGATCCCGGACGCTATTGTTTGCAAGCTGCTCGATCTGAAGCAGCAGGACAGGCGTCATGTTAAAGTTGACCCGCAGCGCGGGGAACTCCTCGATAATGGAAACCATATCCAGGTAGCCCTTGACCGCATGAAGCCGCACCCAGGGCATCAGCGCCGTCCGTGAAGCAGGATTCACGTAGTAGGGCTGGTGCATGTGCCAAAGAAAAACCGCGTGCGCCATAACCACTGTCCGTACGCCGAACCCCTCGCGGCCGCAACCCCGGGCGCGCAATTTTCCTTCACACCGCCGCCAAGCCGGAAAAAGCGGCCCCCCTGAGAACCGCGGCCCGCCTGCGACGATCAAACTGCGGAAACCGCCCGGACGCTTTTTTCAGGCGGAGAAGCTTTCCCCGCAGGAACAATGGGCGACCGCGTTCGGATTGGTTACCTTGAAGCCGCCCTTCTGGAGGTCGTCGGAAAAATCCAGCAGCGAACCACTCACAAACAAGGCGCTCTTGGGATCCACCACAACATTCACGCCACCCGAAAGCACCAGGATGTCCCTGGCCACCGGGCCGTCCACGAGGTCCATCTTGTACTGGAGCCCCGAGCAACCGCCGCCGAGAACGGCCACCCGCAGGGCGCCGCCGGGCCTCCCCTGGCGCTCCAAAAGCGAACGCACCTTCCCGGCGGCGGCCTCGGTGACCTTCACCAGCTTTTCGTTACCAATCCTGTAGGGAAGCGGAGCGCTCATCGGTTCAGGCGCAGTATCTCACACCGGTTCGCCGGAGGCAAAAAGCGAAGCGATTTCGGCCTGCATTTCCATGGCCTTTGCCTTGGGATCGGCGGCCTGCCGGATGGGGCGTCCAACGACCACATGGTCCGCGCCTGAGCGGAAGGCGTCGGCGAGGGACATCGTGCGCTTTTGATCGTCGACCGGTTTGTTTTCAACGGGCCGGATACCGGGGGTCACAATCAGGAGGCGCTCTCCAAGCCCCCCGCGAAGGCGCTCCGCCTCCAGACCGCTCGAGATCACCCCGTCGCAACCGATTGCAAGCGCGCGCTTGGCGCGGGAATAGACCAGGTCCGCGACATCGCACTGGAATCCAAGATCTTCCAGATCGCCGCGGTCCAACGAGGTGAGCACCGTGACCGCAAGCACCTTCATCGCCCCCTTCACCGCAACCGCCCCCTCGAGGATGGCCTGGGTACCGTGTACGGTGCAGCACTCCACGCCACGCTTTGAAAGGTTGGCCACCGCATTTTTGACCGTCTCGGGCACGTCAAAAAACTTCAGATCGACAAACACCTTCTTCCCTCTGGCGTGCAGGAAATCCACCAGTTCCCAATAGCCCTCGGCCATGAACAACTGAAAACCCAGCTTGTAAAACGTCACGGCCTCCCCGAGGCGCTCTATCCACTCTAAAGCATCCTGTTTTGTCGGGACGTCGAGGGCGAAAATCAGGCGGTCCCTCGGATCAATCGGCTTGTCGGAAAGAAGGCTGCGGTCGGACATGTGCTCCGACTCTCCTTGGGCTCCGCCCCCGTGCCAAGACACAAAATGGCACGCACCGCTGCGGGGGCGGGTCCGCTGGTCAGTAGGCCGTTTTGGGAGGGGCAAAAACGACGCCGAACGTGCGCAGAATCAGGCGGCAGTCCAACAGCAGACTCCAGTTCTCCAGATAATGAATGTCCCACTGGACGCGCCGCTCCATGTCGTGTCGGTTCCTGACCTCTCCGCGGCAACCGTGGACCTGGGCCAACCCGGTCACCCCGGGCTTGACGAAGCTTCGGATATGGTAGCGTTGCTCCCGGGCGAACTCGCCGGTGTGCTCCACAAAATGGGGCCGCGGCCCTACCACACTCATCTCGCCAGTAAGCACGTTGAGAAACTGCGGAAGTTCATCCAAGCTGTGACGGCGCAGCCACGCGCCGAAGGGATAGATCCGGGGATCGCCCTGAACGGCCTGCTTCCGGGCAGACTGGTGAGTGCAGTGCATGGTGCGGAATTTCCAGACTTGAAAGGGGGCGTTTCCCCGGCCATGCCGCCACTGTCGGTAAAAAAGCGGCCCGGGGGACTGCCTGCGCTGGGCAAGCCAGGTCAAAAAGGCAACCGGTGCAAGCGCAAAGACCATCGCCGGAACGCAAACCCCGAGATCCAAGGCTCGTTTGAGGAAGCGGTTGAACGGGTTCTGGAGCGGTTCGGAATACGCGCACCCGAAGCACCAAAAATCCTGCGTCTCCCACCGGAACCGTCCGGGGTGACGCCCCTCCAAGTTTTGAGCGATCACCAACCGCACGCCCCATTGTTCGCACTGTTCCAGCCTCTGTTTGAGCCGGGTGCTCGAGGGCGCCTCGGCGAGCACCACGTGGCTGACGCCCTCCTCCCCCACGATCCGTTCCAGCGCCGCCACGTCCCCGTGAAAGGGCACACCTGTATCAGTGGGCACGCCGTCGTCCTCCGACAGCCACGCGACCGGCTGAAACCCGAGCAAACGCCCATTCTCCAAAACGCCACGGAGTTTCCTCACCTGCTCGGCGTTGCCCACCAGAACAGCACGGTGGTGATGCCCCGCCGAGAAAAACACGGCCCTCAGCCAGCGCGGCAGGCCCCAGTGGGAACACACCAGCAAACCCGCCATCGGCACGGCGGCAAACAGCGCGATCGGATCCAGGCGCCCATCCCCGGCAAAGCAGCGGTCCGTCCACACGATTCCAGCAACCGCAAGTGCCGGCAGCGCCCTGCCCACGCTCTCCTCCAAACCCGGCCCCCGCTCGCCACGCGCGCTTACACAGCGCCACAAGCCCGCAGCCAGAATTCCGAAAACCCAGGGTCCGGCCTCATACACCAACCGGCTCAAGGGAAGCCTCTCCCCAAACAACGCCCCATGCAAAACAACGCACATCACCAGAGCTAAAAACCCCTGAAGCACCGCCACCATCCCTGCCAGCCCACGCGCCCTGTACGAAAACATTCGCCCTCCCCTGTTAGCCGATTCCAAGGGACTCCATGCCGCTCGTCCCCAGCAAGGAATCGAATTCAGGGGAGCGAAAGCGTGCTCACAGCTTCGGGCAAGCCCTTGCGCCTGTAGTGGCGCACCTCGAACCCAGAGTGCGTTTCCACAAGCGATTCAAAAGCAAACAGGTGCTCAAACAGCGGAAAGAACGTATCCCCCTCCGGTTCGCCCTCCACCAGAGAGAGAAACAGGTCGGAACACGCGGGCAGGGCGCGTTCGTAAAGGACGCCACCGCCGATGATCCACACTGGGGAGGGAGCGTAGGCACTTTCCTCAAGAGCCTCGAAATCGGGGAGCATCTCGACGTTCTCAAACCGGGAAGTCCGCGAAATCACGACGTTCCGTCTTCCAGGCAGCGGTTTTCCCAAGCTCTCGAACGTCTTGCGTCCCATGACCACCACGCCTCCGAGGGTAGCCCGCTTGAACCAGCGGAAATCCTCCGGCAAATGCCAGGGAATCTTTCCCCCCGCACCGATCACCCGGTTGCGCGCCATGGCGGCAATCGCCTTCATCTCAGAGGCTCCGGGATCATCGCACGCATGCTTGGAAACTGTGCCGGCGTGGTGTCAAACCGCCACCTCCGCGCGAATCGGCGGGTGGGGATCGTACCCCTCAAGGGTGAAGTCCTCGTATTGAAACTGCTCCAGATCGCGCACCGCCGGATTCAGATGCATCAAGGGCAGCGGCCTTGGGTCGCGGCTAAGCTGCAGGGCCACCTGTTCGCGATGGTTGTTATAAATGTGCAAGTCCCCGAAGGTGTGCACGAAGTCCCCCGGTCGCAGGCCGCAAACCTGGGCGACCATCAGCGTCAGCAGCGCATAAGAGGCGATGTTGAAGGGGACCCCGAGAAACAGATCCGCGCTCCGCTGGTAGAGCTGGCAACTGAGCCGCCCGCCGGCCACGTAAAACTGAAAGAGCGTGTGGCAGGGCGGGAGCGCCATCAGGTGAAGCTCCCCGGGGTTCCACGCGGAAACGATGTGCCGCCGGCTGTCCGGATCCGCCTTGAGCCGGGAGACCAGCTCCCTCATCTGGTTGAGGGAACGCCCGTCCGGGGTGCGCCAGTCGGTCCACTGCGCGCCATAAATACGCCCGAGGCTCCCGCTGGCATCCGCCCACTCATCCCAGATGCTCACCCCGGCAGCCCGCAATGAGGCGACATTGGTTTCGCCACGCAAAAACCAGAGCAACTCGTGAATGATGCTCTTGAGATGCACCCTCTTGGTGGTGACCAGCGGGAACCCCTCCGAGAGATCAAACCGCGCCTGCGCCCCAAACACCGACTGGGTTCCAGTCCCGGTCCGGTCCTGCTTTGGGTCGCCCTTTTCCAGGACCAAACGGAGAAGCTCGTGGTATTGACGCATTGCAATGGTACGCCTTGGTTGGTTCGGTTCTTGAAGAGTGGCGCCCCCTCAGACCGGCTGGACTCCGGAAACGCCCGCCACGCGGCTCTGGTAATGCTTGATCCGCACCGGAACCGGATGGGTTGCCCCCGCAGACGGAGTGATCTGAAGCTTCCCGTGCGGTTCCCTCCCCAGAATCGCCACAAAATCCGGGGAAGCCAGAAGGGCACGTTTCACGTTCTCACAGTGCTCACGCGTCCCCACCCCGAGCACCACCGGCGCCGGATCGAGCGCCGAGGGTCCCGCAGACTGAAAATAAAGCACGTGCTCCTTCACGGTGCCATACTACGCAGACACCGTTCCCAAAGGACAGCCCCGTTCCAACACACGGAAACCCCTGTCCCTAACCATTTCCGGAACTTTTTTTTCCCAGATACATCGCCAAAAGTGTCCAACTCGGAAACATGTTCATTCCCGGAACGAGCTCAGGAAGCAAAACCACCGCAATCTCCCACCGCAGACCCCAGATCAAAAAGAAAGCCACTGTGGTGACCGCATCAATGAACAGCCACGCAGGTGGAAACGCCGCCTCGAGCGAATCGGCGACCACCGCCAGAGCGAGGCTCGCCATCGACTTGAAGACGTTGGATTTCCCAAACCCGCGGGCGCTTGATGCTGGGGCGCTCCAACTTTGGTCACTCTTCCGGGAGGAGGACGAAGACTCCTCCGCTCCCAAAACCTCGACCGGAACCTCCACCGCCGCAGCGGATTGTTTCTTCAAGTCTGGACCCTTCGATGAGGCAGCCGTGGTCATGGCCTCACTATAGCAAAGAAAAATAGCATGGCAAAGCAGGGGTGGATTCGAGGTACCCTTCCGCCGAGGTTTACCATGTGTGCCACCTTTGAATCCGCGGGAATCCAGCACCGACCAGGACGCCTGATTCCCATCTGGCGGGGAAACCAGTTCGAGCGAGTACCCTGGGCAGGGTTTGCCCGCAGCGAGAGGCTCGCTTGGTGGAGGAACAAAGGCTGCCTGCCCGTGGACGTCCCAGCCACCCGCTTCGCGGAGCGTTCTCACAAGGACGGTCGCTTGTACTGGGGGGACGTTCCAGAGGGCCAGGTCATTCGCGGCCTATGGGACGCGAGCGCTCCAACGCCCCAGCTTCTGATTGTGACACGTCCCGCAACCCTCGCCGAAGTGGACTCTTTCGGGCACGACAGAATGCCACTCATCGAACACCCGCTTTACTCCTGCCTGCCCGTTGGCCCGGAAGCCGGAAATGAGTACCGCGAAGCGGACGGCCCGAAACAACTGGAATTGTTTTAGCCTTCCCAGTGCGCGCCCAAACCGCGCCATGAGTTCGGCGCGGCGGGCCGCGGTCTGCGGGATGACTGCCAAACCGCGCCTGTTGGACAACCGCCCAAACCAAGCCCCCCCGGGGCGCCGCGCAAAAAATAACGGCACAGCGCGTGGTTTTTGACCGAGGCGAAAGGGATCAAACGGATCTCACGTGGACCCGCGGAGAGCGCGTAGTGTGATTAGGGAAGTAGCAGAAAAAACGAATTTCCCTGCCCCGCGGCCCGCATGAGTTTCGTTTTTTGGCTTCAAACTCAAAAGCAGAAAAGTTACCCGGATCCGTTCTGCTTAATGCCCCCCGCGACACCAAACAACGGGCGGCAAATGTTTGTCGAATGGCTGTGGGGAAATGGGACGAACCCTTTGTGTGATGAGGCTCAAATGCATTTGAACAGGCCGGTATTTTTTATTTGCTAATTTTTAGTATTCATTTATTTCTGAGGTCGGGTGTCTCGTGTTTTCGATCACCCCAGTTGAACGTTTATGAGCGTACCCAAAGTCGCATCCATATCGGGGACCGGTTCGGCAGTGATCCAGTCCAACGCCGCGCAATTAGCCAGTTTGATTGCATCCATGCGGTCAGCCGTTCAAAGCATCGCCGGTACGGACCTGCGTGAGATGGGGACCCCAAGCGGATCCGTTTCGGGGACCGATTTGCGCAAAACCAGCACCTCTTCCGGAAGCGTTTCCGGCACCGATCTGCGCAAGATGAGCACCGCGGGCGGTTCCATCGCAGGCACCGACCTCCGGTCCATGGACACCTCCTCAGGCAGCGTCTCGGGGACCGACCTCCGCACCATCAATACCGCGGGCGGTTCCATCGCAGGCACCGACCTCCGGTCCATGGACACCTCCTCAGGCAGCGTCTCGGGGACCGACCTCCGCACCATCAATACCGCGGGCGGTTCCATCGCAGGCACCGACCTCCGCTCCATGGAAACCTCCTCTGGCAGCGTCTCGGGGACCGACCTCCGCACCATCAATACCGTGGGCGGTTCCATCGCAGGCACCGACTTCCGCTCCATGGAAACTTCCTCGGGCAGCGTCTCGGGCACCGACCTCCGCACCATCAATACCACAGGCGGTTCCATCGCAGGCACCGATCTCCGGTCCATGGAAACCTCCTCTGGCAGCGTCTCGGGCACCGACCTCCGCACCATCAATACCACAGGCGGTTCCATCGCAGGCACCGACCTGCGCTCCATGGAAACCTCCTCCGGCAGCGTCTCGGGCACCGACCTGCGGACCATCAATACCACGGGCGGCTCCATCGCAGGCACCGACTTCCGTTCTATGGAAACCTCCTCCGGCAGCGTCTCGGGCACCGACCTGCGCGAAATGAAAACTGGAGGTGGTTCAATTGCGGGCACCGACTTCCGTTCAATGTCAACGTCGCCCAGCGGTCCTCCGATCAGCGATATTCGAGCCGTCCTTTAAAGCGGTCCGAGATTCTCCCTGCCTCGCCACCGTTTGCGTCCGCCTCAAAAGTTGAGCTCAGAAAAGCTGAGCTCGGGTTTGAATCTCCTTCTTTCCCGTAAACAATCGGCCGAACAGTACCCAACGGAGACTGCAGGATTTGAGCGTCTCATTCCGCTGCGATGCGTCCTCCCAACTGCCGGGGACGGCCTCAATTCGAGTTCTTTCGAGATCCGTTTGGATTCATTGGACTCATCCGTTTTGTCTTCGTCTTTTTTAAACGGACCCTTTGGCGGGCTTGCTTGCCGATTGCATCCTTTGTTCCGAACGTTCGCATCCTCGTTGGGACATGACAAAACTGATGGATAGATCCTCGGGCACCGTTTGACCTTACGATAAAACGGATCTCAAGCCGATCCGCGTGAACCTCTCTCTTCGCCCAATCAGGGTTGTTGGAAAAGCCGTACCGGGTCCATCACCTTCCGTTTCATGCGCTACACCCCGCTGCTGTTTGCCCTTCACGCGTTTGCTCTCATTTCACGCCTCAGCGCGGCGGAGGTCAGGATCGAAAAGGACGTGGACTTTCTCGGTCACGACAAGACTGAAAAAGCCGACCTCTATCTTCCAGTCGAACTGTAGCCCGGGAAAAAACATCCTGGGAATGTCATCATCCACGGCGGAGGCTGAACGGGCGGTGACAAGGGAGCGGCCCGCGAAATCAACACCGGAACCACGATGACAGCAAGAGGCTGCGTGTGCATGTCCATCAACTACCGACAGGTCACCGCAGGGCGCCCAACTTTTCCTTTCAACATCCAGGATGCCAAGCGTGCCGTGCCTGGGCTCAGAAAAAACGCCGCCCGCCTCCAAATCGACCCTCAACACATCGGTGCCATCGGGGTCCGCTGGCGGACACCTCACGGCACTGCTGGCGGTGAGCGGACCTGAGGTCGGACTCGATCCGGTGGAAGACTCCGACTACTCGTGCCGCATTCAGGCGGCGGTCCCGCTTTATCCTCACTGCGCCGCCACGTGGGAGGGCGGCGTCCCTTCAACGCCCCATACCGCCCTTCCGATGTTCTCAAAGTCTCTCGCCGAGGATTCCGCCCTATGGGACTCGGCATGTCCCGCCTAGCACCTCACCCCCGACGAACCGCCCCTGCTCATTCTGCACGGCACCGACGACACGACCACCCCCGTTAAACAGTCCCTCCTTCTCGACGAAGCGGCCAAAAAAGGGGGCATCGAATCCGAGTTGGTGATCGGCCCCACAGTTTTCATCTCCAGCCCAAGCAGAGGGACCTTCGCGACCTTGTCCTTGCCTTCTTCGACAAGCACCTCACACCCGCGCCCTCTTCCCCCCCGTCCCTCGTTCCGCCCCCGCGGAACCCCTGAAAATAAGCATCCACGTCCACCCGCCCCATCCGCGGATCTTTCTCCCCTCTTTTCTCCGCGGCGAAGGCCCCCCACCTCACCTACCTCACGGTCTGCGCCGATGCAGGAGCATCCGGTTGGCGACCGGGAGGCTGATCGGTGAGGTGGCGGATGACGTACCAAATGGCGATCGCCAGAAGCAGCGTCGCGATCTTTCCCAATACGTCCCTGTTAAGCATTTTTCTCATGCGTCTCTGCGGACAACAACTCCCGAAGCCTCGCCCCGAAGGTGCCCGGCTCAAACCCGCGCTCCAAGCCGCCCCGGTGGCACAGTGAAACGGATCCCGTTTCCTCGCTCACGACGATCACAACAGCGTCGGTTTCCTCGGTGAGTCCGAGGGCTGCCCGGTGACGCATTCCAAGGTTGCGGTCTATGTCGGTTCTGTCAGTGACGGGAAAAATACAGGCAGCCGCCAACACCCGGTCATCACGCAGGATCAACCCGCCGTCGTGAAGCGGCGTTCTGGGATGAAAGATCGACACCACGAGTTCACTCGAGAGTCGCCCGTCGATTTCAACCCCGTTCTCCATCCACGAGGTCAAGGGCACATCCCGCTCCAAGGCAATCAAGGCGCCAAGCTGCCGGTTGGCCAGGTCGAAGGTCAACTCCGTCAACAACTCCACCACTCCACCTGTTTGGCTGGAGTTGGAAAAGAACCGGTTGTTGCCAAGATTGGCTGCGGCCCTGCGCAGCTCCGGTTGGAAAATCACCACCAGCGAGAACATCCCGAGCGCCGCCATGTTCCGCAACAACCAGTCCAACACCGGCAACCGGAACAATTCGGAAAGCACCAGCACCGAGACGGCGCCCAACGCCACACCCAGCACGATGCGCGCGCCCCGCGTGTCACGAAGCTTCGCCCACGCCAGATGAAGCCCAAGCCACAAGAGGCTGATCTCCAACCCGTCACGCCAGTGGGCGCTCAAAAAATGCAAAATCGAATCGGTCTTCACGCCGAAGCCTCCATGATCGCCTCGGTCATGCGCAGTGCCTCGGCGTTGGCACGCACCTGGTGCACCCGGACCAACCCGACGCCCCGACTGCGCGCAAAACTGGTGAGCGCCACCGTCGGCCACTCCCTGTCCTCCATCAAGGCAGAACCGTTCACGGCACCCAGAAACGACTTGCGCGAAACCCCCAGCGCCAAGGGCCTTCCGAGCGATCTCAGATCGCCAAGCTGACTCAGCAGGAGGAGGTTGTGCCTCGCGCTTTTGCCAAAACCAATCCCGGGATCCAACAGGATCTGCTCCGGATCCATCCCCTCCTCCACGCAAAGCCGCAGGCTCCCGCCCAGAAATGCTCCCACCTCTCCGACCACCTCCCCATAGGCGGGTGCATCCTGCATCGTAGCCGGATCTCCACGCATGTGCATGAGAATGGCCCCCGCACCGCTCTCCCGCACAAGACGGCGCATGGCGGGTTGGCGGAGGCCGGTGATGTCGTTCACCACGGAGGCCCCCAGCCGGAGCGCCTGGCCGGCCACCTCCGGTTTGCAAGTGTCCACGGACACCAGAGCCCCGGACTGGGAGGCAAGCGCCTCAATCACCGGAAGGACGCGGCGGAGTTCCTCTCCGCAGGAAACCGGAGAAGCCCCGGGCCGGCTCGATTCGCCTCCGATGTCCAAAATGTCCGCACCCTCGGCCGCCATGGCCAGTCCCGCCGCAATCGCACCTTGCGCACCGTCCCAACGGCCGCCGTCCGAAAAAGAATCAGGCGTGACATTGAGCACCCCCATGAGGAGGGCGCGCCTGCTGAGATCAATCCTGCGATGGAATACTTTCCAGAACATCTAAGGGGGGTGGAAACAAGGGCCTTTGCTGCGAACGGGCCTGTCGTCTATCTCATGGGGATGCCATTCGCAACTTCGGGAAGCTCAAACCCCGCGATTTCAGCCGGACCGCCGCTCAACCCGTACGAAACGGACAAACTCCTCAACGAGTACCTGCTCTTCCACTACGGCAAACCTTCCGATGTGCTGCCACACGCCTTCGGACCTGCGGATGCCCTCGACTACCCCGTCCGCTGCGTGAGCGAATGCATCGCTCCCGCCCAGTTGCCCGCCCGCACTCGCGCCCTCGATCTGGGCTGTGCGGTCGGACGTTCCACCTTCGAACTGGCCCGACATTTCCAACAGGTCATCGGGATCGACTATTCACACCGGTTTGTCGCA
The DNA here is from genome assembly GCA_044376515.1 of Chthoniobacteraceae bacterium. GTDB lineage: Bacteria > Verrucomicrobiota > Verrucomicrobiia > Chthoniobacterales > Chthoniobacteraceae > Chth-196. The sequence continues at coordinate 13,822 of JBILKV010000107.1, forward strand.
GCGGCCGAATCCATCCGTACCACCGGCGGCGTCGACTACATGCGGCTCGACGAAGGCGAAAGAAGCACCCGGTTGCGGGCCGCTCTTCCGGATGGCATCGACGTGGCGCGCCTCTCCTTTGAACAGGGGGATGCACAGGCTCTGCGCGACGGACTCGGAACCTTCGAAGCGGTGCTGATGGCTAATCTCATTGACCGCCTCCGCCACCCCCTCCTTTGCCTCCAACGGATTCCCGATCTGGTCCGACCCGGCGGCCTGCTGGTGCTGACCTCTCCCTACACTTGGATGGAACAATACACCCCGCGCGACAACTGGCTGGGAGGCATCGCCTCAGAGGGCGGGGGGCGCGGCACTCTGGAAGGATTGCAGGTCCACCTCGAACCGGCCTTCCGATTGGAGTCCACGCAGGACCTCCCTTTTCTGATCCGTGAGCACGCACGAAAATACCAGTGGAGCGTCGCCCAGGCCTCTTTATGGAGGCGCAACCCCTGAGCGCTGATTGCAAGCCGAACTCCGATCCACCAGAGACAAGGCGGATCTCACCCAGAGCA
>JBILKV010000016.1:0-39984 GCA_044376515.1 Chthoniobacteraceae bacterium
AGGAGGTCAATCAATGCAAACAGATGGCGGCCACTTTGCCGGGCACGACCCGACACATGAGGGAATGCGGGCGCCCGCGGCACTCGGCATCGCAGGGTTCATCCTGCTGGCGGCGCTCGTCCAACTGTACGCCGGGGAGGGATTTTCCTCGGTTTGTTTCGCAACGCCATCCGCCCCTGCAAAGGCGGGCCGGGCCTTGGCGGAGCAATGTACGCTCGGTTGGGGGCAAGTCCGGGAGGGCGAGTGGTGGCGGCTCATTCTCTACTGTGCCGTCCACCACTCCGTCTGGCACGCGGTCCTCTGCGCGCTTGGCATCTACGCAACAGGGCGTGCGGTCGAGCCGATCATCGGTCCGGCACCAACAGTGTGTGCGGCATTGCTCGGGGTTTTTGCCGGCGGGCTCACTGGTTGTGGTCTCGCGGTTGCCGCCGACTTGTCAACGTTGCCTGCCGTGAGTGGATCCGGATTCCCCGCCCCCGGCGCCGGCATGGAGGGGGCCCCGGTGGAAGGAGCGCTTCCTCTTCTGGCCACGCTGGCGGGCGTCTACAGCACCATTTTACCTGGTTGGCGCGTGGGGGCCGCCTCCCGTTGGAGGATCCGGTTTCCGCTCACCGCCGGCGCTTTCGGCTGGATGGTGGCGGTGTGCTGCGCGTTCTGGTGGGCCACCGGGTGGTTCCCGGAGGCGGGGCCCATCCCGATGTTGGGTGGCCTCGCGACGGGGTGGCTCTTTGCGCGTGCTCTGGGTTTCGGGGGCCCGCTGCTCCGTAAACGGGTCGTGCCCGGAGGTGCCCCGCGGACCCGACGCGTGGAGGATATGGATTGGGAGGAGTTTCTGCGGACGGAGCTCAACCCCGTACTCGAGAAAATCTCCACCCGGGGAATCCACAGCCTTACCCGGGCCGAGTGGAAAATCCTGCAGCAAAGCCGCCGTAAACTCGAAGGCTGGTAGGCCCCGAAGGCTTCCCAAGGCCAGTCTCACCGGAGGTGCGGCAACGCCTCGTGATGAAAGCCTCTCGTCCTTCGATCTTTTCCATCCGTCCGATCTGCGGGAGCCTTCAAATCCCACGGGGATCTCCGCGGATTTTGGGGTGTGGCGGAGCTGGGCGTGATTGTGCTGCCAAATCGGCAGCCGGCTCTGGCAGTGTGTGGCCGTGCCCCACCCCGAGGACGATCCCCTCCCCGCTGAAATCCTTCGCGCCGAGTTTGCCCGGTGGTTCGCCGCACACGGGCGCATCCTGCCCTGGCGGAGCGACCCCTCGCCCTACGCGGTGCTGGTGTCGGAATTCATGCTCCAGCAGACGCAGGTGGCCACGGTCCTCCCGTATTTCGTGCGCTGGATGGAGCGTTTCCCCACGCTTGGCGCGTTGGCTGAGGCCTCCGAGGACGAAGTGCTCCGGCTCTGGCAGGGGCTGGGCTACTACTCGCGCGCCAGAAACCTGCACCGGGCCACCCGGACCGTGCTGGAGCGATTCAGCGGGGAGGTGCCGGCGGATCCCGGCGCGCTCTCGTCGCTTCCGGGGGTGGGTCCGTACGCCGCCGGCGCGATCGCCGCCTTTGCTTACGACCGCGCCGTGCCGGTCGTGGACGCCAACATCGCGAGGGTTTTGGCGCGGCTTGCCAACGTGCGATTGCCGGTGGATTCGCCCGCCGGCAATCGGAAGATCTGGTCGGTTGCCGCCGGCCTTCTGCCCAAGGGAGAGGGTGGCCGGCTGCACACCTCTGCGCTGATGGAACTTGGTGCGCTGGTGTGCCTTCCAAAAAAGCCCATGTGTCTGGTTTGCCCGGTGCGTGCCTTCTGCCGCGCGCCGGACCCCGAGGCACTTCCCGTGAAGGCGCCACGCCGGGCGACCGTCCAGAAACGGGAGTTTGCCGCGTGGATTCTGGGGGCGGAGGGACTGCTTCTCGAACGCCAGACCGGACGCCGCTCGGGCGGGCTTTGGAGCCTGCCCCGGTTGAACACGCCGCCGTCGCGCCCGGCGCTTTTTGAAACCGTCTATCCCTTCACGCACCACAAGGTCACCTTGGAGGTGCACGAAGCTCCGGCCCCGGAAGTGCTCTCCGCGGAACAGAGGTGGTTTGCGCGTGAGCGGGTTTTGGACGAGGCTGCGTTGCCGGCAGGCCATCGGAGGGCGGTCAGCGCTCTGTTGACTGGGCGGCTGGAGCCCTCCGGCTGCGCCCCGCCGTCCGTGGATTCTTTTCCGGCGCACCTCACGGGCGCCGTCCCACCATCGTAGCGTGCCAGTGACCCATCCCGCCCTGATCCAAAGCCTGTGCATCCCCGACCTCTGGCAGCAGCAAGCGCTCAGGGCTCTGAGGGAAGGCCGGGACGTTGTGGTCCATGCGCCGACGGGGGCAGGGAAAACATTGGTCTTCGAGCTCTTTCATCCCTCCCTCAAGGGGCAGGCGGTTTTCACCGTCCCGACCCGGGCGCTGGCCAATGACAAGCTGGCAGAGTGGCGCCGCCGAGGTTGGGAAGTGGGAATTGCCACGGGCGATGTTGCCGAGGGGTTGGACCGCAAAATTCTGGTCGCCACATTGGAAACGCAGCGCAACCGGCTGCTCTCAGCCAACGGTCCGCGGTTGCTCGTGATCGACGAGTACCAACTCATCTCGGACCCCGTTAGGGGGGTGCACTATGAGCTGAGCATCGCGCTGGCACCGGCCGGGACCCAACTGCTGCTGCTGAGTGGATCGGTCTCCAACCCGCGGGATATTGTGAGCTGGCTTCAGCGCATCGGACGCAACGCCCTTCTGGTTGAACACCATGAGCGTCCCGTGCCACTGGTGGAGGTTGATCTGCCCGGGCTTCCCGACCGTTCGCCCGCCGGGCTCAGGACCTGGTGGCCACGGATGATCCGCAACGCCCTCGCCGAAGACATGGGGCCCGTCCTGCTTTTCGCCCCGCGACGCAAGGCAGCCGAACAGCTTGCCGCCGAGTTGGCCGCCACGCTTCCTCCGTGCGCGCCGCTCTCGCTGAACGAAGCACAGGTCCAGCTTGCGGGCCGTCAGTTGACCAAACTCCTCCGGGCCCGGGTGGCCTTCCACCATAGCGGTCTGTCCTTTGCGCAGCGGGCGCAGTTGGTGGAACCGCTGGCGAAGACCGGACAGTTGAGGGTGGTGGTGGCCACCATGGGGCTCGCGGCGGGGATCAACTTTTCCATGCGATCGGTGGCAGTCTCGGGCACGACCTTTTTGATGGGCGGCGTGGAACGCAAGGTGAGCGCCGCCGAGCTGCTGCAGATGTTTGGACGCGCCGGAAGGCGGGGACTTGACGACACGGGCTACGCACTGGTTTCCCAGGCACCGCCCCGCCTTCATGACGCCCAACCCCTACCCCTGAGACGCAGCACCCAGCTGGACTGGCCCACGCTGATCTCCGTGATGCACCACGCGGCGCTGCGGGGCGAGGCCCCCTACGAGGCCGCAACGCGCTTGAACGAAAGGCTTTTCTCCACCGACACCGTTCCCCTCGGTTGTGAGCATTCGCTCCAGACGGGCCCCGCCCCGTGCGGCCTTTCCGTTGATGCCGAGCGGGCCCGCTTCCTGCGTAGAGGAGCCACGCAAATGTGGGGAAGCGCCGGGCGCTGGGAAGAGCGCCCCGCCAAACCGGAGGAGGCTCCACTCACAGACATCCTCGTACAGACCGCTCCGGCGAGAAAGGCCGTGCCACTCCCCGACCTCCCTCCGGAAGAAACCAGTTGGGTTCCAGCCCTGAGCCAGCCGGTTTTCGTTCAACGCTTTGGCTCCGGACCGCTCTGCAGGCTTCCCGGAAACGGGAGAAGGTACGGAAGGGAAATCCATCTGGGGCAGCGCCGCGGCGAAGGAATTCTCGCGCTCTCCCCAAAACTGCGAAAATCCCTCGGTTTAATTTCCGCGACCGCGGAAGAATTTGCAGAAAAGGTCCTTGCGAGACTGCCGGCCCTCACGGCGGGTGGAGTCCCCGTCGCCCTGACGCCGAGGGGCGAGCAACTCTTCGTTCAGCTCGACTACGGCAGCCTCCGGTTAAAGGCGTGGCGCGATGCGGCGGGGCGCTTTCTACTGGATCCTCCAACCCGAAAGATCCTCCCCCCACCCTGTGCGGGCTGTGTCCAGCAGTCATGGTGCGAGACCGCACCGATCACCCGGTCCGCCGCGGCGGCCTGGCGCGAGCTGGAGCTCACGCTGGCCGATGGAACCCCGACCCGCCGAGGCATCCTCTTTTCCTTCTTCCAACACGGTGAGGGCCTTGCGATCGCGGCGGCCCTCGAGGACCCGGACTACGCGATCGACGATCTCCTTTTTGACCTGTCCGACCTGCGCGGCGGCCCACGCTTCGCCGAAGAAGACAACCAAGCCTCGGGACGTCTGGGACTCGTTTGCCAACGCACGTTTCGCAACGCAGACCACGCGGGCTATTTGGAGTTTGGGATCCCCACCACCTACGGTGCAGGTGCGAGCGAGGTGATCCGGGGGATTATCCAAGAGCGCCATGGAAAGCAGGAGTTTGTCTCGGAAACGCTGCGCCTTGGCGACATTGAACGCGCGCTCTTGGAGTGGCGCAGTCTCTTGCGCCACGTCGCCCACGCGCCCGCATTCCCTTGGGACCGGTGGGAGGCCTTTCAATCGGCGGCCCGTTCCCAAATCAGCGCGCTGCCGCCGAAATGAGGCCAGCCGGGAGCCGCCCTCCATTGAAAACCGGAGAACCCCAAATAAATCCTTCCTGCCCCCGATCAATTCAGTGCACACAAGAAGCCGATGAAACACTCCCCCTACCACTTCGTTCTCGCCTGCTCCGTTGCCCTGGCCCCCGCAGCTCTTGCGGATGTGCGTCTCCCCAAAATCCTGGGCGACCACATGGTGCTTCAGGCAAACCAACCCGCAACCATCTGGGGCTGGGCCGATCCCCAAGAAAAAGTCGAGGTGACCCTCGGCAAAAAGTCAGCCACGACGGCCGCCAACGCCGAGGGCAAGTGGAGTGTGAAAGTGGAGGTTCCGGCAGCGGGTACGGCGCTCGAGATGAGCGTCGCCGGCAAGAACACCCTGACAGTCAAGGACGTCCTCATCGGAGAAGTCTGGCTGTGCTCGGGCCAGTCGAACATGGAATGGAGCGTGGCCCAGTCCGACAAGAAGGAAGCCGAGATCGCCGCCGCAAATTATCCGCTCATCCGCCACTTCAAGGTCACGCGCCAGACCGCCGACACCCCGCAGGATGACCTGAAGGGGGACTGGGTGGTGTGCGCGCCTGAGACCGTCGCAAACTTCTCGGCCGTCGCCTACTTTTTCGGCAGGGAACTCCACAAACAACTCGGCAGCACACCGGTCGGTTTGATCGGCAGCAACTGGGGCGGCACGCCGGCGGAATCTTGGACCAGCCGCCGCGGCATGGAGGCGGATCCTTCGCTCAAACCCATGCTGGAGCGTTGGGACAAGTCAGTTGCGGATTACAATCCCGAGAGTGCGCAAAAAGCGTATCTCAAGGCCAAGGAAGACTGGGAGAAGAAGGCGGCCGAGGCAAAGGCGGCCAACCAACCTGTCCCCCGGGCACCGGGGGCCCCTTCCTCCCCGGCCGTTGGCGCCGGACGTCCCGCAAACCTGTACAACGCCATGATCGCCCCCCTGCTGCCGCTGCGCTTCAAGGGAGCCATCTGGTATCAGGGCGAGTCCAATGTCGGCCGCGCCCAGCAGTACCGCACCCTGTTCCCGTTAATGATTCGCAACTGGAGGGACGACTTCAATCAGCCAGACCTTCCCTTCCATTTTGTACAGATCGCCCCGTTTCGTTATAACAACCCTCTGGCCTGTGCGGAGTTGTGGGAGGCCCAACTACACACCCTCAAAACCGTCCCGAAGACCGGCATGGTCGTGACCACCGACATTGGCAACTTCACCAACATCCACCCGGGCAACAAACAGGACGTCGGCCTGCGCCTAGCCAACTGGGCCCTCAGCAAGGACTACGGCAAACCAGGCATCGCTTATTCCGGTCCTGTCTACCAGGCGGCCAAGGTGGAGGCCGGCAAGATCCGGGTCAGTTTCGAGCACCCGGCGGGGATGAAGGCGCGGGACGGCAAGGCCCTCACCCACTTCCAAATCGCCGGCGAAGACCAGAAGTTCGTACCCGCCGAGGCCCAAGTCGACGGGGAATCCATCGTGGTGCATTCGGCCGAGGTGCCCAAGCCGGTGGCGGTCCGTTTCGGTTGGGACGAATCGGCCGAGCCAAACCTGGTCAACGCCAGCGGGCTGCCCGCCAGTCCCTTCCGGACCGACGACTTTCCCGCCGCCACCGCCGGCAAGTTCTAGTCGGCCCGGCGACCGTTCCAGCCACACCCGCTTGGGCCGGGCGCTTCCAAGGGAGAGCCCGGCCCAATGCACACCGCGAAACCGCGGAGCGCCCAAACCTTGCCTTGCATTTTCCGAAGTGAGCAAGGGCTCGCGTATCGCGCAGGGAGACCATTGGAAAAACGACTTGAGGCCCGAGCACTACTACCGCTCCGTTGGGGCTGTCGAAGGCTTTGTCGGGCGTGCACTCCATCCGCTTTTTGCCGTCCCCCAGAAGTTGCCGAGCCCGATGGGAGAGCAGCTGTGGATTGCGAAAGCCCGTTCAACCAGGCGGCCTTTTGACGGGCGCCCACCCGCGCCCAATTCCCAGCACTCCGAAAAACAAACGCTTTTTACGACGGGTGGAATGAGAAAGGCCAGAGTCGGCAAACGGCAGCGCCTCCCCCACCGTGGCCCCTACGGCACTGCGAGAAACCGCATGCAGACTGGCGAGCCAACCTCGACTTTGGCTCCCGTGAAGGACGGGATGCCGCTTTCGGGATCCACCTTGAAGACGGCGGCAGAATTGCCGTTTTGATGGCCCGCAATCATCCACTTCCCTGTGAGGTCGAGCGCGAAATTGCGCGGGGTTTTGCCCTCGGTCTTCACGTTGGCGACCAGAGTCAGCTTGCCGGTGGCGGCGTCGCAACGCAGCACGGCGACCGTGTCGTGGCCGCGGTTGGAGACGTAGACGAACTTGCCGTTTGGATGAACCACCGTTTCCGCCGTGCTCAACCCCGCCATGCCCCGGTCCTCGGCGGGTATGGTCGAAACGGTGTCCGCGAGGGTCAGGGCGCCCTTGACTCCGTCGTAGGCCATGGTGCTCACCGTCATCTTCATCTCGTTGTTGACGAAGGCAAAGTGGCCATTGGGATGAAACGCCAGATGCCGCGGACCAGACCCCGGAGGCACAGTTCCAAATCCATGGGAGACCAACTCGCCCGTGCCCAGATCGACCCTATAGATGAGTACCTTGTCGAGTCCAAGGTCGCAGGCGACTGCATACTTATTGTCGGGTGCCATCCGGATCGAATGCGCATGCGGAGCCGCCTGACGCTTTGGATCAGCACCGGAGCCCTGATGCTGAATGACCGACACAGCGTTGCTCAAAGCGCCATCGTCTCCGATCCGGAACGATGAAACGCTTCCTCCACTGTACTGAGCGGTCATCGCCACTTTTGCGGTCTTGTCGAGGCTCACATAACATGGCCCCGCCCCGCCCACGTCCACCTGGTTGACGAGTTCCAGTCTTCCACCGGGCAGCACAATCCGGAAGGCGCTGATCGCCCCCGTATTCTTCTGCCCCGACCCCTGTTCGCCCACCGCGTAGAGGAATTTTCCAGCCGGATGGATTGCCACAAAACTCGGGCTGAGCGTTTCACCGGCAAGCTCGGGTTTTGAAATCTCCCCGGTGACGGCATTGAAGCGGGAAACATAGACCCCCTTGCTCCCGGAAGCCGGGTTAGTGTAGGTGCCGAAATAAACGAGTTGATTGTCCTGGGCCAGGGCAGTCCCGGCGATCAGAAGGGAGGCAAGGGGGAGGAGGTGGCGTGTCATAAGGATGCGTTTTTCTACGAGAGCCCCCCCGTTTAATCAAGCCCACCGCCGCCTGCGCCCGCTAGGGTTTACCGTCCCGAGAGCCGGCCAACATACTCCCACACAGCCAGATTCACCCGCCAGAAACCGGCACCCTGAGGCACACAGTCCTGCCAATGGAACACATGCCGCCGTCCGCGCCAGTCGCTTCCGTACGGGACCCCCTCCAGCCCGGCCCGACTCGCAAGACGCAGGATGCGGGGGAGGTGCCAGGCGGAGCTCACCAGGGCCACCCGATTCCATCCGTGCTTTTCCTTGAGGCCGCGAAACGCAGCCACCTCCTCGCTCGTCACCCGGCAGGGGGTGTCCACCACCACAATCGCGCTCTCTGGTATCCCAACGGAGAGCCACAGGGTTCGCGCCTCCCCGCCCAGATCCCTTGGCCCGGCGGGATCATCGGAGGAGACCCCGCTGGCCACCAGCATCCGGGCCAGCCCGGCATGGTAAAGCCGCGCGGCCGCCATCACGCGGTCCCCGCTGCAGGCCAGTTGCGGGCGGCCGAAGGAATCCAGTTCCGTGGCACCACCAAACACAAAAGCGGCGTCGAAGGCGGCTGCAGGGGGCTCCCCCTGATTGGGCACCTGAGCCTCCAAACTGCGCATCAGAGCATGTCCAACGTGGACGTTTCCCGCGACGGTGTATCCGATTGTCAGCGCCAAAAGGGGTGCCACACCCCGGAAGGGGCTGCCCTCCATGAGGCGTCCCGTCCGCCGCCAAGCCGCCAGAGTCGCCGCGATCAAACCAACCCACAACAGCCCGGCGGGCATCATTAAAAAGCCGGCCGTTTTTTGAAGCATCAGAGCGGGAGTCATCATCAGGGAACGTTGCCCCGCGCTTTTTCTTGGGATTCGCGGGGACACTCGGAATCGAAGTTCAGCCTCACCCCGTCTATCCCAAATCCCAAAAACAAATCTCGCGAATCAGGCTCTCCGCCCCGTTTAGAAAACAAGGTCGTGGCCGTAAACCGCGTTCGAACGCGCAAAAACGGCTCGAAGGCCCCCAGCTTTCCCGCAGCCCTGCAAGCTGTCGACCGGCCGGCCGTGCGTTTCCATTATTCGGGACGGCCTGAAAAGACCTTACCGTCAAGAACCTGCAGCAGGTCGTTCTCCACCTTTTGATGGGTGGCATCCTCCAGAACGGCCCCGTAAGAAGCTGCCCCCGGCAGATCCGGGATGTTCACCCACGAGCGACATCCGCCATACTTGGGGGCGTCGGGGAAAACCAAAGGCTCCGCAAGACGCCAGACGCGCACGAAGGCGAGGCTCACCATGCGCTTTTCTTCGTATTCAAAACGTTCGCGAATCACCGGGTCGGTCCAGACATGAAACGGGGCGAGCCGCCGGATCTGATCCCAGTCGGTCAGGTCCCGTGTCCACTCTACGGAAACCCGGTGGGTCAGCGTGTGCTCTCCGGAAGAAAGCGATGGGAGCGGCGTGTCCGCAGGAAGCTTCAACTTTGCGACCTGCTCGTGGAACAGGGTCGGAAACAGCAGAAACTCCGCATGCTGAAAGCGGAACCCCTCGCGCCCCTCGGCAATTCCCCCCTTCCGCAGGATGATGCTCTGACGGCCGGCGGCCAATTCCTGGCAGACCAAGGCCCATTCTTTAAAACCGATGTTCATCCCTCAGCAATAGTCCGAAAGAACCCGGCCTGAAGAAAAAATCGTCCTCCCACGCGCTCGCGATCTTCGCCATCTGTTTACGCTGCGGCTGAATTGATCCGCAGAGGATCCGGATCTGACAGCTTTTGAGGGTTCGGATCGGCGTCCGTTTCATGGATTGGGAGCTTTGGACAGAATCTGCGGACCGGGGCGGGACGGCGGTCGAAAGCCTTTTCTCAACGGTCCATTTAGGCCACCCTACGGGATGCCCTTCCGCATTGATCCGCACGTGCACTCGTTTTTTTCTGGAGACGGGGTGAGCAGTCCGGAGCGGCTCGTCAAGTCAGCGAAGAAGGCCGGGCTGGATGGCTTCGCTCTGACCGATCACAACACCTGTGACGGTTGCCGCTATCTGAGGGATGAGGGACTGCTGCGTGAAGATGGGGAGGCGGTAGATGGTTTTCTCATCATTCCCGGAGTGGAGGTGTCCACCGAGGAAGGCCATCTGCTCTGCCTCGGGGTTTGGCTTCCCAACGGTCTCAAAGGAGCCCCCGCCAGAGAGGTCATCGCAATGGTCCGGGAACAGAACGGTCTCGCAATCCCCGCACACCCGTACGACCGGATGCGTGCGGGTATCCGGGAAATGCACCTCGATGAACTGGAGGTGGACGGCCTCGAGGTGTTCAACGCCGCCACGGCCCTCGCGCGCCACAACCAGAGCGCACTCGCTTACGCCGAAAAACGCGGGCTCCCCATGACGGCCGGCAGCGATGCCCACTACCATGCAGCCATCGGGCGTTCCCACACCCTTTTCCCTGCTGCCCGCCTTTCCGTGCGCGCTGTGCTGGACTCGCTCAAGGATGGAACCCAATTGCACTGTGTTCCCCTCGGGCCACTGGAAGCTCTTCGCAAAACCTTTTTCAACTGGTTTCGCGTCAGCAAACGCGGCGTCTACCGCACCCGCTGAAAATCGGCCGGCCAGCGACTCGGCCAACGGCTCCCAGGCTTTCTTCAAGGAGATCGCCTTGGCGCCGCAGGCTGGAGCGGCCGCCTGCCCGTAGAGAGTTGCCGGTTGGCGCGGCCTTCCCCGAAAACGAGGGCCCCTCAAGCCCCCTTGCAATGACGGGTCCCCTCCGTCCCGTGTGGCGGGGGCGCAGCCCCTATTCCCGACAACGAAACGCCCCCACCAGAACCAGAGTGCGGAAAATCCGGCTCCCCGCAAACGCATCACACCGCCCGTCGAACAGGCGGGCAAGCAACCCAGTTGGCAACGCAAATCCGACCGGGTGATGCGCTCCTTGAGCCAGCCGGTGACCGGATGATTTTACAGGCAAAGACTTGGGGTGCCCCAGGGTAAACCTTACGGCATGTCATCGCTCTCCCCAGAGTCATCCTCCCCACGAGCCGGTTCATTCACCCGGGTCCTCTCCGCCTTTTGCGCCCTGTGGAATCTGTCGGGCGGCCTTCTTCTGGCTGAGGCTCCGGAGAGACCGGCGACCGCGGCCCATGGCGACCGGGTAAGCTTCGTCAACGAGATCATGCCGTTGCTGGCCAAAGCCGGGTGCAGCGCCGGAGGTTGCCACGCCAAACCCGAAGGCCAGAACAACTTTAAGCTCTCCGTCTTCGGGTACGATCCGCAGCTTGATTTCAACGAGATTGTTCATGATGCGCACGGCCGGCGGCTCTTTTTCGCCGCGCCGGAAGAGAGCCTCCTGTTGTTGAAGGCCACCGGCAGCGTGCCCCACGAAGGGGGGAGCCGGTTTGAGAAAGACTCCGCCCCCTACCGCCGTATCGTCGCGTGGATTTCTCAGGGTGCGCCGTTCGATCCGCCCGACACACCGCGCCTCAACTCAATCCGCGTTGAACCCAGAGAACCCGTGCTTCAGCCGGGGGCGCAGCAGGCCTTGAACGTTTCCGCCATTTTTTCCGATGGAAGCCGGAAGGACGTCACGGCGCTGGCCCTCTACGACTCGGCGGACAAGGCGCTTTTCACCGCCGACGGAAACGGTCTTTTGACAGCGGGCTCGCTGCGGGGCGAGGCCGTGGTGGTGGTCAATTATATGGGGGCAGTCGATGTGGCGCGTCCGGTCGTTCCGCCGGTGAAAACGCTCGCCGCGGCGGATTTCGCCGGCTTTCCGGTCCAGAACGAGGCCGATACGCTCATTCACCGCCGCCTTCAGTCGCTTGGCTTGCTGCCCTCCGAGCAGTGCTCCGACTCCGAATTCATCCGCCGCAGTGCGCTGGACTGCATCGGAAGGTTGCCCACGGCGGAGGAGGCGCGCGCGTTTCTGGCCGATGCCGCGCCGGACAGGCGCAGCAAGTGGATCTCCAAGATTCTTGCGGATCCAAACTATGCCGACCACTGGGCGGTAAAATGGGGGGACCTGATCCGGCCCAACCCCGCACGAGTGGGCGTGAAGCCGGTGTTCCTGCTGGACCTCTGGCTGCGCGACATGTTCCGCCGCAACGTGCCCTATGACGCAATGGTGCGCGAATTACTTACCGCGCAGGGCAACTCCCACCAGTTCGGCCCGGTGGCAGTGGTGCGCGACAAACGCGAACCGGTGGATGCGAGCGCCTTCGTGAGCCAGATTTTTCTAGGCGTCCGCATGGAATGCGCCAAGTGCCACCACCACCCCAGCGAGAAATGGGCGCAGGAGGACTACTACCAGTTCGCCGCTTTTTTCGGCAAAATGCGCTCCCGCGGGCAGGGCATTTCCGCCCCCATTTCCGGCGAGGTGGAAATGTGGTGGTACGACCCCGCGGGGAAGGGAGTCAACCATCCGCTCACCGAGGCACTGCTCACCCCCAAGGTGCCCGACGGGCCCGAAATCCCCTACACCCCCGGAGTCGATCCGCGCGCCCAGCTGGTGGATTGGATGGTCCATCCTCAAAACCCTTTCTTTGCACGCGCCATCGTCAACCGCATCTGGGGTGAATTCCTGGGGAAGGGAATCGTGGATCCGGTGGACGACTTCCGGGCGAGTAACCCGCCCTCCAACCCGGAACTGCTCGACTGGCTGAGCGCCGATTTTGTCGCGCACCAGTTCGACCTCAAGCACCTGATGCGCCGCATCATGGAAACAGCCGTCTACCAGCGCAGTTCCCTCGCCAACGCATCCAACGCGGCGGACCAGCGCAATTTTGCGCGCTCCCTGCGTCGCCGGCTTCCAGCGGAAGTCCTTCTGGACGCCGTGGGTGATCTGACCGGATCGCGGGAACCCTTCGGAGGACTGGCCGCCGGTTCGCGTGCCGTACAGACCTGGAATCACAAACTCACCTCGGAATTCATGGATGCTTTCGGCCGCCCGAACCCCAGTCTGGAATGCCCCTGTGAAAGGGAGCGCAAGCCCACCGTGGTGCAGTCCCTGCACCTGATGAACGCCAACGGCCTCCAAGCGAAGCTCGCGGCCCCCTCGGGCCGTGTCGCCGCCTGGGCGGCCGCGGCGAAACCGCCGGAGGAGGTTGTCCGCGAGATCTACCTGAGCGCCTACGCGCGCCACCCGGACGCGGAGGAATTCAAGGCTGCGCTCGCACACCTTGGCCGCACAGAGGCGCCCCGCGCAGAGTCTGTTCAGGACCTCGTTTGGGCTGTCATCAACACCCCGGAGTTTGTATTCAACCACTGACGTTATGGCCACCCCCACTCCCCCTCTCAACTGCGCCGGACTTGGACGCCGCAACTTTATCCAACTCGGGTTTGGAGCAATCGGCGGACTGGGTTTCAGCGATCTTCTTCGGCTGAAGGCCGACGCGGCGAAGGCGCGTGGCATTTCCACCAGTAACGTCAACTGCATCCTAATCTGGCTGGACGGCGGGCCCTCCCACTACGAGACGTTTGACCCCAAGCCTGAAGCCCCCTCGGACATCCGCGGGGAGTTCAAGTCGATCCCGACGGCCATCCCGGGCGTGCACTTCAGCGAGACAGTGCCGAATCTGGCGAAGATCGCCGACAAATTCGCCGTGGTTCGCTCCATCTGCCACAAGGATCCAAACCACGGCGGAGGGAACCATTACATGATGACAGGCAGCCCCACTCCGGTGCCGGTGGGCTGTGGGGCGTTTGTCAGCTTCCATCCCTCCATCGGCTCGATGGTTTCCCGTGAGCGCGGCGTCCGCAACGGGTTGCCCGCCTACGTGAGCCTGCCCTCGATGTCCCGCTCCGGAGGGCCCAGTTTTCTGGGGTCGCAGCACGCGCCGTTCGTGATTTCCGGAGATCCGAGCCAGGCGGGATTCAGGGTGCGCGATGTCACACTGCCGGCGGACATCAGCGAAGGCAGGGCGCAATCCCGCAAGGCTCTGATGGCCTCGCTTGACCGCATGAAACGCATTCAGGACGAGGCCGCCGAAGACCCCCTCCTCGCCTTTGACCAAGCCTACACCCAGGGCGCCAAACTGCTTGCGTCCACCGAGGCGCAGGCAGCCTTCGACCTTTCCCGCGAACCCGAGGCGATCAAGAAGCTCTACGGCGAAACCGACTTCGGGCAGCGCCTCCTTCTGGCTCGACGACTCGCCGAAGTGGGCGTCTCTTTCAGCGTTGTGTACTGGGGTGGCTGGGATCACCACCGCACCATCTTCAAGACCTTCCGCGACGGTTACGCCAAGAAACTCGATGACGGCCTCAGCGGACTCCTCATCGACCTCCAGCAACGCGGCATGCTCGACAACACTCTGGTCCTCTGCCTCGGGGAATTCGGACGCACCCCCAAGGTCAACAAAGACGCCGGCCGCGACCACTGGCCGGGCGCGATGTCGGTACTCATGGCAGGCGCAGGAATTCCAGGAGGCCTCATCGTCGGCGCAACCGATCCGAAGGGTTACTACGCCTCGGAGAACATTTATTCCCCGGAGGATTTCGCGGTGTCGGTGTACACGAAACTGGGCGTCGATCCGACTCAGGTGCTGCATGCCAGCAGCGGCCGCCCTTCCCAACTCGTCAACGGTGGACGCCCGATCAAGGAACTCTTTGTATGAGTCGCGGCAACGCCGCATGTGACGCCGCTGACCGACGCGAACGTCCTCGCAAACCGCTCCCGTTGAGCGCCTCCTCCGCCTCCCTCCTGTTCCGGCGACTCTTGGCCGTGAGCGTGCTTTGCGCTACGGGACCCGCGGTTGCGGCGTTTCCCACGCTGACAGGCGTCTCCCCCAACGCGTTTCATCCGGGAACCAGCGTTGCCGTCAAATTCGCCGGAAAACTCGACGGTCCCGGGCGTCGGGTCTGGTGCGACGATCCTGCGATTACCTTTTCCCTGCCGGACGCTGGAGGCGGTGCAACGGCTGTCGTCGCTCCCGACGCCGCCCCCGGACTGCATCTGGTGCGTTTTGTGAACAGCGAGGGCGCGACCCTGCCCGTGCGTTTTGCCGTCGGTCCCCTCCCCTTGATTGAAGAGAAGGAACCCAACGACGACGTCACCGCTCCGCAGCCCGTCTCCAAACTGCCCGCCTGGATCCAAGGCCGTCTGGAAAAAGCCAACGATGTGGACGGCTTCGCCCTCACCCTCAAAAAGGGCGTCACTGTACTCTGCAAGGCAGACGCCTACAGCCTGGGCTCCCCGGTCGACATGCACCTGCATCTTCTCGACCAGCGCGGCACCAAACTGGCCACCTCCAGCGACAACCAAAACCTGGATCCGGAACTTTCCTTCACCCCCGCAGAGGACGGCGTTTTTCTTTTGCAGGTGGCTGGGTTTGGGCATCCCCCCTCCTCTGATATCAATTTCACGGGCTCGGCCCTGTGCGTATACCAACTCTCCGTTTCGGACGCCGCCATGGTCCAGAGAGTGTATCCCGCCGCCATCCCCGCCGAGGGAAAGGCTTCGGTTAAAACACTTGGACAGGCGCTCAAGTCGGAGGGCGCCACAGTGGAACTTTCTCCATTACGGCTTACGGGATTTGCAGACTTGGGAACGGTGTTTCCGAAAGGCGCGGCGGCTCCGATCGCAGTGGTTCGCGCACGACACCCCATCCAGCCTCCCGCCGAGGCTTCGCTGGAAAATCCCGCCGTCCACACCCCGCCCTTTGTCACCGGAGGCCGGTTGGCCAACCCCGGAGCCTCGGCTGCCTACCGGGTCTCCATGAAGAAGGGGGAACGTCTTCAGGCCAGATTCTGGTCACGCACGATCGGACTCGGGTTGGACGGGGATTTGACTGTAAAAAATCCGGCGGGCGAACAAGTGGCAGCCAACCCCAATCCTTCCGACGTCTTTCAGGAGCCAGCAGTCGCGTGGACGGCATCCGCAGACGGCGACTACACTGTCGTGGTGCGCGACCTGTTCCAGCGGGGCGGCCCCTCGGCCGAGTTTGTCCTCGAGATCGCCGCGCCAGCCCCCGGCTACTCGATCGATCTTGCCGACGGAAAACCCCTCCGAATCGACGCCGGCAAAACACTGGCCGTCAAGGCCAAGGCAACCTTCACCAACGGCTGGAAAGAGCCTCTGGTGGTGCGCCTGGCCGGACTTCCGGAGGGCGTTTTTGCCCCGGAGGTGGCCGTCCCGGAAAAAGGCGGCGATTTTGAAATTTCCCTGCAGGCTGCCGCCAACGCCCCCGCAGCGACGGGCGCTGCGTCGGTCTCCGTTTGGACCAAGGCCACTCCCCCCACAATGCTCGGGGTCGCCTTCCCCCTCCGAAGCGAACTGCGCCGGGGCGTCTCCCAATCTGATTTCGCAAGGGACCTTTGGATCACTGTAGCCCCACCCGGGACTCCACCGCCACCCGCTCCCGCCAAAAAATAGCCACCTACCCGGCGCCTCCCCTCTTTTCATGCCAAGGGACACCCCGAACCAGATGCGCACCGGCGCACCCGCAGCGTTTATTGCGTTCGCCCTTTTGGTGGGGATCGCCCTGCAAATTTCCGTGGCCGCGCAGAGCCTGGAAAACGTCCAACCGCCCGCTCCAACCGTCGATCCGGCGCTTGTTGCCGCACCCGCTCCCGCCGCCCAAAATCCGCTGAGTGTCGCTGCGCTCGAAGTTTTGCGCGACAACTGCATTGCCTGCCACCGTCCGGGAAAGGTGAAGGGCGGCCTCAAGCTCAGCACGGAGGACGACCTCAAAAAGGGAGGGGAATCCGGCCCCGTCGTCCTTCCGGGCAAGTCCAACGAAAGCCTTCTCCACCAAGTCCTGCTCAAGGAGGGCGACCCCCACATGCCGCCGAAAAAGCAGCTGACCCAGCGGCAAACCGACGCAGTCAAAGCCTGGATCGACGCGGGTGCGCCGTGGGACAAGCTGGTCATGGACCAGCCGCCCAAACCTCAGCCGGTCACCCTGCGCAAAATTCCCGGGACCGTCGGAGCGGTGCTGGCCCTGTTGTTTTCCCCGGACGGTTCACAGCTGGCGATTGCACGCGGCGGGCGCATCGAAATACGGAATGCGAAACAGGCCAAGTTTCCCGTCAGCCTCGCCTTTGATGCGCAGGCGGAAGCCATACAGTCTCTGGAGTGGGCCTCCGACGGCTCCCGCCTGTTTGCAGGTGGCTTCCGCAAAGTGAGCATGTGGAGGGCTACGGACGGGGTTTCCGAGGGCCAATGGAACACAAACATCGTGGGCCAGGTGACGGCCCTCGTCTCTGCCGGCACCGGAGACACCCTCTGGATCGCCGACTCTCTGGCGAGCCGCGGCGGTTACCTCCACAAGATTGACCCGCGCCAAAAGCAAATCCTCAAGACTTGGAAAGCCCACGACGACTCCATCTACGCACTCTCCCTTTCCGCGGACGGACGCTGGCTGGCCTCGGCCGGCGCGGACCGCCTTGCCCGCCGCTGGGACGCCGCCAATGACTCGCTCGCAGCCACTTACGAGGGCCACACCAACCACGTGCTCGGAGTCGCCTTCGACTCGCTCACCCCCAGGCTGGCCACCACTGGCGCCGACCGCGAAATCAAGGTTTGGGACCGCGAAAGCCGAGAGCAGGACGCCGTGCTGGGCGACAAAAAACAGGTCGTGACGGCGATTAGTTGGTCCAAGGACGGTTCGCGCCTCGTCGGAGTGACCGAGCGCGGAACCGGCGCGGTGTATTCTGCCATTCAGAAACACACAGGCGAACAGCAATCCAACACCGCCAAAATTCAGAAACTCGACGCGGTGGGAGCCTTGCTGCAGAGCGTTGCCATCACTGGTGACGGAGCGCTGGTTGCCGCTGGGGCTGCCGACGGCCGTATTTTCGTCTGGAAGGCCGCGGACGGAAAATTACAACCCACGGAGGAATCCCCGAAAAACCAGCCATGAAAAGTCCCCTCACGCTGCTCACCGTTCTCGCTGTTCTCTTTGCCAGCCACGTCGCCGAAGCCAAGGGCAAGAAGGATCAAAAATCCTCCGGCACCTACGGGTGCGCGAAATTCGACGTGAATGAAAACGGCATTCTGGACCCGGAGGAACGCGACGCCCTCTTGAAGGCCTTCGCGCAGGGAGAAACGGCCCTCAAAGCGCTCGACGTGAACAACGACGGCCGCCTCGATGCAAGCGAGCTCGCAAAGGTCGAACTCCCAGCCCCAGCCAAGGAGAACAAAAAGAAGAAGAAAGCAGGCAGCGCGTCGTGACCAAAAAGTTCAGGAACCTCTTATCCATCGGCTTTTTCGTCTCCTCTCCCGTGGGTGAACACCGTCGCGCGGCATGACTCCCGGCGGGCACGCTGTCGGTGCGCATGTTTCCCCGGATGAAATCGTCGTGTTCGACAAGGCCTACGTTGATTTTGAGGCCCTTCGAGGCGTGCCTCACCGGGGAGTCTGCTGGGTGAGTTGTGGCAAACCAAACATGGCCTCCAGAATGAGGAAGGCCCACGCCGAAGGCAGCCATCGCAGAATCGAAGGCCGCCGTGATCCGCAAAAGCGCCCAACAGGGGCATGCGGCTGCGCAAGGCATGGCTACACGGCGAACAGCGTGGAGCGAGCATGGAAAACCGACGCGTGATACCAACTCTTAATGGTAACCGGAGTGTTTCCGCCCCGAAGGGGGAGGCCACTCGCAGCCCATGGCAACGCCCTGGGTTTGATCCGTTATCAAACAGGAAGCCCTGAAAGGGCTCTCGATGAGGAAGCCACGCTTTCGGATGGACCGGGCAGGTGAGTGTGCCCTTTCAGGGCGTATTCTTTTTTGGGGACGGTTTTCCCATGGCGTTGCCATGGGCTGAAAGAGAAGTGCCCCTTGCGGGGCGTCAGATTTGGCGAAAATCCACGCCGCTTTTCTCAACAAGGCGGAACGATGAATTCACGGGGTTCCCATCGCTCATAATCCAGAAAACTCAGATACTTGGTATGAAAAGCAAACGGTGCCTTGGAGCGGGCACCGCAGCCGATGGTTCACGGCGAACCACAGAGAGACCAAGCCGCCCGGCCTACCCTTCCTGAAAAGCCTGCGTCAAAAACCGATGGAGAAGGTGACTCCCCCACGCAGGATCTCGTTGCCCTGCAAAAACTCCTGTTCGCCGTAGACGCGAATTTTCCGCCGGTCAGAAAGATCCACCTCAATGGAGGCCCCCAGACGCAAAGCGTCTCCCGAAACAGGAGCGCCGGGCAGACTCCAACTCTCGGGTCCCCCTTGCAAGCGGGCCTCCAAATCCAAGGGGTCCGATTTCAGCTGGCGTACCCAAGCGACGTTGCCCCCAAAACGCAACGGCATGGCACCACCGCGGATCTCCTTTGCGACATCCAATCCAATGCGGGAGAAAGACATCGCATGCCCAGCCTTCTGTGTCTGGCTTCCCATTGCCCCCAAGCCGCTCTCCAAGACACTCTCCAGATTCAGCTCCGCGTGTACGACCTGCAGCGTCGGGATCACCCTCCACGAAGAATCCGGCGCGGTCAGCAGCGCTCCCACCCCAAGCTGCGTCAACCACTCCTGACTCTCCTGCTTGGAGCGGGCCGTAACTTGGTCCGGACCAAGCGGGACCGTCCGGTTGCCCGTGTTTAACGCCTGCCCGTAGAGCACTCCTGCGCTTAGGAAAAACCGCGAGCCGAAGGGCACGCTGGAATACCCGCCCGCATGCCAGGTTTCCGCCGAAACCGTGGCCGACTGCAGCGCCATCTGGGTCTGGCCGCCACCGGCACCGCCGACCAACCCGAACACAGCACTGCCGAAGCGGCGCTCTATCCCCGTGAGGTTTCCGAAAGTGTTGGAGGTGGCTGAAGGCGAGCCAGCGGAAAAATCCGCACGCCTGGAGAAAGTGCTCCCGTAGGCGTTGGTCCAAGCGGTCCAAAGGGCCTCGGGCTCCGTGGGTCCCTCCACATCCGACGCCCTGTGCCTGGCGGCAAGATCCGCTCCCAAAAGGGAGGCCCTGTCGCCGAGGACCTTTTGGATATCCTGCAAACGGGCGAATGCCAGTGGAGCGACCTCCGCAAGCGGACGCGGCGTGAAGGCGCCGAGAGCGAGTTGCACAAGCGGTTGCGTGGGCAACAAGTCGAGTGCATCAATGAACACGCCCAAGGAAGCGTCCGTGGTGGAGAGCGAGCGGTCCAGTTGGGCGCCATAAGCACGCGCTGCTCCGCTGCCCCCGAGCCACTCGTAGGGGACGCGGGTGAGCTTCATGCTCAGGGTGTTGGTGCCCGCAAGCAGCGTGGCGTCGTTTGCCCGGCCGTCCGTGTAAAGCAATTCCGCCCGGATGGCTGCAGTCTGGGCCACCCCCACAAACGCTCCGGTGATGCCATTGGAAGCCGTCATGATGGGGAAGGTGTGCGGATCAAAATCGGGAAGCCTCGCAATGGCCTTCGGCCGCACCGCACCACCGGCGAGCGTGATGGTACCCGGACCTCCCGCAGTCGTGGTCGCACGCTGCAGGTCGCTCTGGTGGGTGCCGCCCGCAAAAAGGTACTCCGCTTCGTAGACCGAACCATTGCCGAAGGCGATAGATCCCGCGGTCAGAACATCGATGGAGTTACCGGGCGAGAGCACCCCAAAAGCACGAATCTCAACGCTCCCATAAATGGAACCCCGCCCCCGGAGCGTTTGATTGGTGCTGTCTCCAATCACAAGCCCACCCGCCAATCTGGAAACGTCCAAAACCGAACCTACCGAGTCTTTTCCACCCACCACCAAGAGAGGGACCTCCGCAAAGGCCGAGGCCGAAGAGGTACCTACCACGACGGTACCTGCCTGTAGCAAGGTTGTGCCCACAAACTTGGAATTGCCCGATAGTTCCAGTTTGCCGGATCCCAGCTTTGTGAGGTCACGCAGCACTTGGTCGCCACCAACCTCCAAAGTCCCAGCCTGAACCTGTGCCCTCCCCTGCACCGTACCCGTGCCACTCCACAGCAAGGTGCCCGCGCCAGCCTTCACCAGTCCCACTGCACCGCTTTCCGCGCCCACCACCTCGAGCACGCCACCACTAACGTCGAGCGTCCCGCTCACCCGGAGAACGCCAGCGCCGGCCTTGGAAAGCACGCCGTTTCCGGTCAACAGGCCGGTCATTTCCGTGACACTTCCTGCCGCTGGATTTACCGCGAGAGAGCCTCCCACGGTGACTGGAACCGCGAATTTCGTATCTCCCAACACACTGAGTGTTCCCCCGTTGAGCCTCAGCGAACGGCCCAGGGCCGCCGCGTAACCCACCTCCAGAACCCCCTCCTCCAAACGGGTCCCGATGAAGGTATTGCTCTTGGAACCGATCGTCAGAACCCCCTCTGCTTCCTTCACCAAATAGCCGTCACCAGCGATCGCGTTGTCGAGAGTGACGCGCTCGCCCGCCCCCACATTTACCGCCAACTGACCGGCATTTCCGATCCGGACTTCGCCAAACCCAAGGGCGCCAGTCCGGCGAATTTCAAGCGTACCCGCACCAATTTCCGTGCCTCCGGAATAAGTGTTCGTCGTTCCGGTGACCACGACGAGGCCACTTCCGGTTTTGAGCAATCCCCCTGTGCCGGAAATTGGGTTTTCAATGGCCAAAACGGTTCCGGCGCTGCCTGCGGTGAGAGCCAGCGTTCCGCCTGTGCTAAGCTCCACCCGGCCCGTACCCAATGCACTGGAAGCTACAATCTCCAGCGTTCCTTCCCGGACCAGCGCCCCTCCTGTAAAGGTGTTGGTGCCACTCAGCGTGAGAACTCCCGCGCCGGTTTTTGAGAGGGTCCCGTCGCCTGACAAGGAACCGCTGAGGAGGAGGCTTTGGTTCTGCGGCAGGCTCACTTCGGAACCGCCGCCGCCCGAGCCTGAACCGGAGAGCACGATCTTGTTGGCAAGCATTGAAGTCCCAGCCGTGACCGTGAGCGTTCCGCCATTGAATATCTGAACCGTCCTGAACGGATACAGGGTTCCCCCATCGACGATGCCGCCCGGTCGGTCCTCAATTTTCAGGTCAGCCTGCGTGGTGCCGCCGTCCCAGAACACGTTGTGCAAGGGATCCAAGGTAAGCACGGTGCCCCCGATGATTTTGTTGGGAATGAAGAGATCCGTGCTCCCGAGTTGGAAGGCGATTTCCGCGCCGTTCGTGAGAGAGATTGTTCCGATTCCAATGGCTGCTCCGCCGCCAATCTCCAACCGACCACCGTGGATCTGCGTGGGCCCGGTAAAGGTGTATCCTGCCGCGAGCAGGAGAGTTCCAGCGCCGGCTTTCGTGATTCCGAAGCTGCCCCCGCTCACCACCCCGAGCACGGCGAGTGTGCCGGTTGTCACGGTCACCATCCGGTCCGAACCCAGAGAAACAGGACCCTGCCCCAAACTCAAATTGCTCGGGCCGTTGAAAGAAAAATCGCCGTTCCAAAGCTGCGGATTCTGCGTCGCCAAGGCCACCGGTGCGCCTGAAGTGTTCCCCAGCGTGCCTCCGGTGATCCACAAGGCTCCCGTGCCCAGAGGGGAAGCGGAGGCATTACCCCCTGCGTTCAGGTTGAGTTGCCCTTGTGCGAGTGTGGTACCGCCGGAGTGCGTGTTGAGGCCGCTCAAGGTCACCGTACCCCCGGTGGTTTTCACCAGCGACTGGCTTCCGGCAAGCGCCGCTTCAACCACACCGCTCCGCGCATCAAAGCTGCTCGCCAGCGGCTGCAACGTTCCATTCCGCACGGTCCCTCCGCTCAAGACCACTGTTCCCGATGTAGTTGGGTGGTTGCCTCCAAGGTCCAGTACGCCCCCTTCGAGCAGGAGGGGCCCGCTGGTCGGGAGTGGGTTTGCGCCGCCCCGGAGCAACAGCGTCCCGGAGGAGACCGTGGTACCTCCCGTGTAGGTGTTTCCGGGGCTCAACGCCAACACACTCTGACTCTGCAGACGAATCCCGCCCGCACCCTGAACCTGCCCCAAAAACTCCACAGGAGCGGTTCCGGAAATGGTGAGCACACTGCCTCCGAGCAGAAGACTCCCACTTTGGGACAACACTCCGAGTCCCGAGTTGCTCCACGTTTGATTTCCAGCAAGCGCCACGGTGGGCGCGAAGCTCAAGCTCCCGGCCCCCACCTCAAGCACCACTCCAAGGGTTCCCACGTGCAGCGTGAACCCGTCATCGGCAAGACTTGCTGTCGCCGCGGATTTACCGAGGACTCCAGCCACATGCGTCTCGGCGCCCAGAGTCATCCCGCTCACGTTGGACGCCAGGGCCCCCTGAGCGGAAAGAATCACGGTGATGTTTGCCGCAGGTGTCCGCGCCGTGAAGACCGACGCCTCCGCATTGGAAACCCAGTTTGAGGAACTCCACTGACCCGGTTTGGACCGGGCTCGTCCTCCGAGCCAATACAGGTCTCCCATCGGGGAGGGGGTTTGCGGAATGAGGCTCAGCCGATCCGTTTCCGCCACCAGCGAGTAATCATAGGAAGCCGCTCCGCCAAAGGTGTAGGACGCCAGACTGAGTTGGCTGGCAGACCCGCCCGAAACGATAAGGTACCGATTGCCGCTGATGTAGGCACCGCTCAGGTTGATGCTGATGGATCCCGAAGCGATTGCCGGTCCGGTCGCCACAAGAGAGCTGCCCCATGAGAGGCCCACGGCCGAACCGTCGTCCAGCGAGAGGCTGGCAATGGTAAGCGTGCCGGCTGACGCAGGCAGGAACTTGAACTCTCCCGGGGCAAACACCGAAAGACTGCTGTTGGCAGAGAGGGACCCTATCCCGGACACAAGCAAAGTTCCCGCATTGACGACAGTCGGTCCGCTGTACGCATTTCCCGCCGTGAGAGTGACGGTTTCCAAGGAGGACTTGATCAACCCTTGCGTTCCCGCGAGCACCGCTTTGAGCACCCCGGCGCGAACGTCGAACGGACTCCCGGTCGCAATCAGAGTGCCATTCTGCACCGTGCCACCCTGAATGCTCACAGGAGCGGACGTTGCCTGGTTGTTGCCACCCAAATCCAAGACCCCGCCAGCCAAGGTGAGGGCACCGGCGACGGACAGCGAATCATTGCCAGCCCTGAGGAGGAGTGAACCCTCCTGGACGGTGGTTCCGCCTGTGAAAGATGCCGGGATGAAAATGCTAAACTCGGCTCGCGTGCTCTTGAGGAGTCCCGCACCTCCCGTGATCGCAGCATCCACACTTCCGCTCTGCGCCGCGATCGAAAGACCGGTAGCCCGCAATGTGCCATTTCTCAGGGTGCCTCCTCCAAAAACGATCAGTCCGGCGGCTTCCTGCGTATTCCCTCCGAGATCAAGCACGCCACCGTTGAGTGCGAGCGAACCGCTCACCAACAACCGGCCCGTACCCGGGGCCAACATCAAAGTCCCCCCGGTGACGGTCGTTCCTCCCGAATACTGGTTTTCCCCGGCAAGCGTCAGGATCCCCAAACCGCTCTTGGACAATCCAGCAGGAGCCCATTCCGTGATGCTTCCGGAGACAAGCACCGGGCTGTTCACGTTCCAGACCGCCGTGCCTTCAAGCTGCACCGAACCGGATAGGCTTAGCTTGGCCGATTGTACCGGGTCTCCAAGCGAGGCCGACCCTGCAGCGATGACCGGATTTGGAATCACCCGGTCCGCAACTGCGTCGCTGGCGGAAAGGGTTCCTCCGTAGAGGTAGATCGTGCCCGACCCGAGGGCGGCTGCGCTTCCCATCCGCACCGCTCCGGCGCTGAGCGTGAGGCCGCCGCTGAAACTGTTGCTGCCGGTGAGAACCAATTCTCCCGTCCCGTCTTTGATGATTCCCCCCTGTCCCGAAATGGTTCCCGTCAGGGTTGTGTTCTGGGAACCGCCAAGGGTCAGGTTTGCTCCGGCAAGCAACACCTTGCCGGCCCCTGAGAGTGCTCCGAGCGTGCCCGAGGAAAGGAGGGACAACGCGCCCGGAGCTGAAATCTCCACAAGCCCCATCCCGAGCGGCAGTCCCGAGTCGAGCGCTACTGTTCCGCCGGCAATCGTCAGCACGCCCGTGAAGTCCGGGGAAAAGCCGTTGAGGGTGAGAGTCCCTGCGCCCCTTTTTTCAAGCATCCCTGCCCCTTCGAGAGCTCCGCTGAACATGGTGTCGATTGGGGTGTCTGTGGTCAACCTATACCCGTTGAGAGACAAAGAGCCGAACCCCGCGAAAGCGGCAATGGTTTCATCGGCGAAAAGCGAGAGGCGGCCTGCCGCGCCAAGGTTCAGCGACACAGCGTCAGCCAAAGCGGAACCTCCGCGAAGCGCCAGCGTGCCATCGTTGATCTGGACCGGACCGAGGAAGGAGTTCGCCCCGCTCAGATGCAGTTCACCTGTGCCGCCTTTGACCAATCCCTGTGTTCCCGCGAGCTGGGCGCTGACCGTTCCCGCGATGCCCACAAAGGACGAGGCAGACGCGGTCAAGGTGCCGTTTTGTACGGTGCCTCCCGCAAAAGTGATCACGCCCGAGGTGCTCTGGCTCTCCCCGCCCAAATCCAACACCCCCCCGCGTGTTTCGATCGGTCCCGAGACAGCCAGACGATTGCCCCCACCAGAGAGCACCAGAGAACCCTCAAACACCCGGGTGCCGCCCGAGTAGGAATGGGAGGCCGTCAACACGAGCGTCCCCTCGCCCTGCTTGGTGAGCGCCAGTCCCGCGCCCCCGATGGGTCCCCCAACCGTCAGTGTCCGGGCACGTACTGTGACCGTGCGGTCACCTCCCAGTGTGACAGCGCCGGTACCAAGGTGCAGGTCACTCCCTCCAAGGAACGTGAAATCCCCGTCCCACTGCTGGAGGTTGTGGGTCGCAATCGTCGTCGCCGAACCGGAGGTGTTGGCTATCGAACCGCCCGAGATTGTGAGCTGCCCCAGTCCCAAGGGTGACGCGAGCCCATCTCCCTTGGAGCCAAGGTTCAGCAGGCCGTCCTGCAGGAGCACGCCTCCTGAAAACGTGTTGTCTCCTCCGAGGGTGAGAGCGCCAACGCCGCTCTTGACCAGACCTTGAGTGCCGGCCAACACGGCGGTCACCACGCCGCTTCGCCCGTCAAAAGAAGACGCACTCGCAGCCAAAGAACCGTTTCGCACCACACCACCGGCAAAGGTGATCACACCGGCCGTCGTCTGGCTCCCACCGGTCAGGTCCAGCGTGCCTCCCAAAACGGTAAGTGAACCGCTCGAGGAAAGGGTGTCTTGGCCGGCCGCCAACTGGAGTTCCCCCGCGGTCACATTGGTGCCTCCATCATAAGTGCTGAAACCTTCCAGTCTCAGTGTACCCTCGCCGAGTTTGGTCAACTGGAAACCCGCCCCGCCAACCACACCGCCGACAGTGAGTGTCCCGGAGAGGACCGTCACGCTGACGTCTCCACCGAGGGCCACCGCCCCGGTGCCCAAATGCAAATCACTGCCGGTGGCGAACGTAAAATCCCCGTTCCACGACTGCTGATTGTTCGTGTTCAAGGTGACCGGCGCGCCCGAGGTGTTCGCGATTGAACCACCTGTGATCGTGAAGTGGCCGGTGCCCAGAGGAGAGCCAAAGGCGTCACCCGATATATTCAGGTTCAACTGCCCCTCCGCAAGGGAGACTCCACCAGAGTGCGTGTTCCGTCCGCTGAGAGAGAGCACTCCAGCAGTGGACTTGTCCAAGCCGGGTGAACCGGCAAGCACTGCGCTCACCAATCCGCTCTGCGCACGGAACCAAGCGCCGGTGGCCGACAACGTTCCGTTTTGAACCACCCCACCAGCGAATGTCACGGCCCCCGAAGTGGTCTGATTGTAACCTCCCAAGTCGAGGGTTCCTCCGTTCGAAGTGATGGCACCTGCGCTCGACAGCCTTTCACCCCCCACTGCCAAAACGAGTGAACCGGAGTTGATTACCGTCCCGCCCGAATAGCTGTTGGATCCGCTTAAAATCAGGACGCCGTCCCCGCTTTTCACCAAGCTCTGCGTTCCCTCCATTGCGGCTGAGACGGTACCCGCCCGGCCCTCGAAGGGGCTTCCGGTAGCCGAGAGCGTTCCGTTTTGAGTCACCCCTCCCAAGAAAAGAATGGCGCCCGCAGTGCTTTGTCGGTAGCCCCCCAAATCGAGAATGCCCCCGCTGATGGTCAGATCGGCCACGGTCGGCAGTCGGTCGTCTCCCGCCGACAATCGCAGCACTCCCTCCTCCACGCGGGTTTCGCCCGCGTAAGTGCCCTGGCCTTCGAGCGTCAGTGTTCCCGACCCGCTCTTGAGCAAGCCTCGTGGCCCCGCAAGCGCGGCATGCACGGTACCGCTTTGAGCAAGAAAACCGGCGCCAACGGATACCAGCGTTCCGTTGCGCACCGCTCCCCCTGCAAACGTGATCACCCCCGAGGTGCTCTGACTGCCGCCGTTTAGATCAAGGACTCCCCCCAGCGTTGTGAGCGCCCCTTCCGAGAACAACCGGTTGTCGCCGCCGGCCAGCAAGAGCGTTCCATCCATCACTGTCGTGCCTCCCTGATAGGCGTTTGCCGCTTCCAAAGTCAGTGTTCCAGTGCCGCTTTTTACAAGGCGTTGCGTCCCGGAGAGCACCGCTGTAACGGTCCCCGACAGTCCCTCAAACGCCGATCCAAGAGCGATCAAGCTCCCGTTCCGCACCACGCCTCCGTCCAGCCTGATTCTCCCGGACGTGCTCTGGCTGTTGCCGTCCAAATCCAGCACGCCACCGCTCACCATGAGATCCCCGGCCAAAGACAACCGGTCGTTGCCGCCCATGAGCCACAAGGTGCCATCCAAAATGCTGGTTCCGCCGCTGTAACTGTTTGCACCACTCAAGCTCAAAGTGCCGACGCCGCTTTTCACCAATCCCTGCGTCCCAGCGAGCACCGCGCTCACGCTCCCGGCAACACCGCTAAACGCCGTTCCATTGGCAATCAGACTTCCACCCACGACCGAACCCCCGTCAAACCGGACCACCCCCAGAGTCTGCTGGCTGTTACCCGCTAAATCCAGCACGCCGCCGCTCGCCGTAATGTCCCCCGTACCCGCCAACCGGTCGTTACCGCCCCCCAGCAACAGCGTGCCGTCGAGCACCGTGGTTCCACCCGTGTAGGTGCTCACCACATTCAGACTCACTGTTCCGACACCGCTTTTCACCAGTCCCTGCGTTCCGGCAAGCACCGCGTTGACACTCCCCGCCCGCACATCGAATGCCTGTCCCGTGGCAAACAGGCTGCCGTTTTGAAGCATGCCCCCGTCCAATCTGATGAGGCCGGAGGTCGTCTGCTTGTTCCCCCCCAGATCCAACGCACCTCCCAGAAGCCGCAAATCTCCGGTCGCAAGCAAACGTTCGTCTCCGCCGGACAGCAGCAACGTGCCGTCCAAGACAGTGGTCCCTCCCGCGTACACATTCACCCCGCTCAAACTCAGGGTCCCGGTACCGTTTTTGACCAGCGCCTGCAGTCCGGCCAGCACACCAACGACGCTCCCAGCGCGCCCATCGAAGTCAGAACCCGCTGCGGCAAGCGTCCCTCCGCGCACCACGCCCCCAGCCAAACTGATGGTTCCGGAAATCGTCTGAGTGTGTCCACCGAGGTCCAAAACGCCCCCTTGAATCTGCAAGTCTCCAGCAACAAACAACCGGTCGTTACCGCCTTCCAGCAACAAGGTTCCATCAAGCACGGTGCTCCCACCTGTATAGGCGTTGGACCCGCTCAGGCTCAGGGTTCCGGGGCCGCTTTTAATCAGTCCCTGCGTCCCGCCCAGCACTGCGGCGACCATTCCCGCACGCACGTCAAATGCTGAACCGATCGCAACCAGGCTCCCGTTTTGTACGATGCCACCGTCGAGACGGATCAGAGCCGAACTGCTCTGGCTGTTGCCTCCCAGGTCCAAAACGCCCCCTTGAACCCGGAGTTCGCCGTTTGTGAAAAGCCGGTCGTTCCCGCCATCCAAAAACAGCGTTCCGGCGGCAACGGTTGTTCCGCCACTGTATGTGTTTTGCGCACTCAGAATCAGTGTTCCATCCGTGGTCTTGGTGATGCCGTAGCTCCCGCTGATCACGGCGGATACGGTCCCGTTTTCGAGTGCCAGGCCTGCGCTTGTTCCGTACAAAAATCCGTTACGGATCACCCCGCCGGCAAGCGTGACCAAGCCGGATGTGGTCTGGGTTCCTCCGCCGAGGTCGAGCGCTCCTCCGAGCAATCTGAGGGAACCACTTGTCGAAAGCAGATTATTTCCTCCGGCGAACAGGAGCGTCCCCTCCTGCAAGGTGGTGCCACCGGTATAAGTACTCGCCCCACCCAAAGTTAGTGTTCCGGGTCCCCTTTTGAGCAGACCCTGTCCACCGGCCAACACCGCGTTGACCGTCCCAGCTTCAGCCAGGAAAGAGCTGCCAGTCGCCCGCAGCGTCCCGTTTTGAACCACTCCGCCGCTGATTGTGATGGTGCCCGAGGTGCTCTGGCTATTCCCTCCAAGGTCCAGCACGCCTGCGTTAATGGTGAGCGCAGCCGTCGTGGGCAGTCGGTCGTCTCCAACGGAGAGCAGAAGGCTGCCGCCGTTCAGTACCGTCGTTCCTGCGTAACGGCTCAAACCGCCGAGGGTCACCGCTCCGGATCCGCTTTTGACCAAGCCCTGAGAACCCGCCAGCGATGCGTTCACGGTTCCGCTCTGTGCTCCAAAAGCAGATCCGTTGGAGATCAGGGTTCCGTTCTCTACCGCACCACCTGCGAAGGTGATCGCCCCAACGGTGCGTTGGCTGTTACCTCCCAAATCCAAGACCCCTCCACCCGCAGTAATCGCCCCCGTGGCAGACAACCTGTCACTGCCGCCGAGGAGCAGGAGTGTGCCATCGAGGAGCGTGGTCCCGCCCACGTACTCGTTCATCGCGCTCAAACTCAGTGTCCCGGGGCCGCTCTTCACCACCCCCATCGCGCCGGCCAGCACCGCACTGATGCTCCCCGCGAATCCGTTGAAGGCCGAACCGGTCGCGATGAGCATCCCGTTGCGCACGCTGCCTCCATCCAAACGGATGGCGCCCGAAGTACTCTGCGCAGTCCCCCCAAGGTCGAGCACTCCGCCGCTTGTGGTCATGTCGCCCGCAGACCAGAGGCGGTTGCTGCCACCGCTCAACAACAGCGTCCCGTCGAGGACGGTCGTCGCTCCGCTATACGTGTTGAGCCCCCCCAGCGTCAACGTTCCCGGGCCGCTCTTCACCAGCCCCTGCGTGCCCCCCAGCACCGCCGTGACGCTGCCCGCGCGTCCATCGAACGCTGCACTGGTTGCCGTGAGGGTGCCGTTACGCACTGTCCCCCCATCCAACCGGATCATGCCCGACGAGGTCTGAGAATTGCCGCCCAAATCGAGCACCCCGCCGCTTGCGGCAATGTCGCTCGCAGGGGAGAGGCGGTCACTCCCACCACTCAGCAACAGCGTGCCGTCGAGAATGGTCGTGGCGCCGCCATACGCGTTGGGCGCACCCAACGCCAGCGTTCCCGAACCGCTCTTCACCAAGCCCTGCGTGCCCCCCAGCACCGCGGTGACACTCCCCGCACGCCCGTCATACGCCGCACCGGTCGCGATCAGGGTTCCGCCCTGCACCGTTCCTCCATCCAGCATAATCACACCCGCGCTCCGTTGGATGTTTCCGCCGAGATCCAACACGCCTCCCTCAACCTTCAAGTCTCCAGGCACAAACAAGCGGTCGTCTCCACCCGTCAAGAGAAGCGATCCCCCCTCCACCGTCGTTCCTCCGGAGTAGGTGTTCCCATTGCTTAGCGTGAGCATCCCCGTCCCAGTTTTCGTCAGTCCCATGGTGCCCGCGAGTACAGCGTTCACCGTGCCCGCTTCCGCAAGAAACGCAGTTCCGACCGCCGTGAGCGTACCGTTCTGGACCACACCGCCTGCGAAGGTGACCGTTCCAAGTGAGGACTGGCTGTTGCCTCCGAGATCCAATACCCCACCGCTCAACGTAATGGCTCCGGCCACCGAAAGACGGTTGCTCCCGCCCGCCAGGAACAGGGAACCTTCCTGCACGGTTGTCCCTCCAGTGTACGTGTTTAAGGCGTTCAAGCTGAACGCTCCAGACCCTTGCTTCACCAATCCCTGCGCCCCAGAGAGTTCCGCCCCCACGCTCCCTGCCCCCGCCAGAAACGCGGTTCCGGTGGCCGTCAAAATTCCATTCTGTACGACGCCGCCAAGAAAAATAACAGGGCCCGAAGTGCTGTGACTGTATCCCCCCAAGTCCATGATCCCGCCGGTGAGCAAAAGTGAACCGCTGGATGGCAGGCGATTGACTCCCCCGCGGAGCAGGAGCGAACCGGCCCTGAGTTCCGTGCCGCCCGTGTAGGTGTTCACTCCGCTCAAGGTGAGTGCGCCGGTCGTCGTTTTGACCAATGCCATGCTCCCAGCCAAAACTGCCGAAACATTTCCGGCCTGCGCGTCAAAATTGCTTCCCGTTGCCTCAAGAATGCCGTTCTGCACGGTTCCCGCCTCAAACAGGATCGGCGCCAAAGTGGCCTGGCTCCGCCCGCCAAGATCCAACACGCCGCCCCGGATGGCGAGGGAACCAATGGAGGAAAGCAGGTTGTCCCCGCCGGAAAGCTGCAACGTTCCGGCTCGTAGCGTGGTGCCCCCGGTGTAAGTGTTGTCCCCCTGCAGTGTCAGGATACCGTCCCCAGTTTTACTGAGGCCGACAGTGCCCGCCAACACCGCGGAGACGACGCCCGATTCTGCCACAAAATCGTTCTGCACTGCGGTGAGGGTGCCATTCTCTAAGGCACCCCCAAGCAGAAACACCTTCCCAGAGGTGGTTTGCGAGTACCCGCCCAAATCCAGCACCCCAGCAAGAAGGGTGAGACTGCCGCTGGTCGAAAGCCGATCATTTCCATCCGCGAGGTTCAACCGCCCTCCTCCCAGTGTCGTTCCTCCGGTGTAACCATTTGCTCCAGAAAGCGTTAAGCTTCCATCCAACACGGAAACCGAACCGCTTCCGTCAATCACCGTGGTCATGGACCCGCCGTAGAGGTCGGTTTGATTGAAGACGAGTGCGCCACGGTTCGTGATAGAAGTCGTCCCTCTGATGGAACCGCCGACCCCGCCCGCGCCAATTCGCAGCGTCCCGCTGGCGACCGTGGTGGGCCCCGTGTAGGTGTTTGCTCCAGTCAGCGTGAGCATCCCTGTGCCAGACAGAGTCAGCGCACTGACTCCAGAAACCACCCCCTGCAAGGTTGTGTTTCCAACACCGCCAATCGTCAGCCCAAACGAAGCCGTGCCGGAGTCGACCATGCCCTGAAACACCAGTTCGTTTGGACTGTCGTTGGTCCATGTCTGATTCGAGGTGAGGGTGATGGCCGGTGCCAACGTCACCGCACCCGCTGTGCCTGAAATGGAAATGCCGCCGCTACCCACAAAAAGCACGCTGCCGCCCACATCCGAAAGAGTGACCGGGTTGCTGGCCGTAACGGTGAGTCCTTTCAGGGCCATGTCTGCGTCCGCGCGCATCGAGAGCGAGCCGGCGGACGCGATGTTGGTGATATACACCTCCGTTGAGACCCCGGGGATCAGCGTCGTGGCAACGGTTCCCGATGGATCGGTCCTCCAATTGGAAGTGCCGCTGGCGAAATTGAAACTGCTGTCGACCGTGAAGTTACTGGAAGTCCATGTCAGCGGGTCGTCCGCAACGACTCCGCCGAGCCAGTAAGCGGCCGAGAGGCCGCTGACGCTTGTGGGCGTGACCATCACCGAAGTCGGGGTACGGGTGAAGGTGTACACGTAATCCGAGACTCCGCTGAGCGCGTAGGAACCGGCATGCAAACCTCCGGGCGCCGTCAGCACGGTGTAGTTTACACCGCTGCTGTAGGGGCCGGTCATGTTGATGCGGAGGACGCCCGTGAGGCTTGGCGTCGTGGCAATCGCGATGGTTTTCCCCCACTTTAAACCGAGGTTGCTGCCGGTTCCCACCGACAGGGACGCAATGTTCAAAGTGCCTGCCGCAAGCGAGACCGCGCTCGGCTCATATCCAAAGCGAGCCCCCGGCCCGATGGTCAACCCGGAGCTGTTGGCGATACTCGCCTCCCCAGCGAGCTTCAAAAACCCTCCGGAGACGGTAGTGTGTCCGCTGTAGGTGCTTGTACCCGTCAGAATTTGCATTCCTGCGCCAGACTTCACCAGCGCAACCGTGCCGGAGATGGCTCCCGAATAAGTCTGACTCACGCCTGAAGTGAGGTTCAGCGTGAGGGTGTTCACACCCACCCCCGGTGCAAACGCCCCCGAACCCGTCAGGCCTCCGAGCACCGGGTCGGTCGCAGAGGCTGCGAACGCAAGGGAACCCGAAGCGTTGGAGTCATACACGCTGGCTTGCAATGCATTGTTGTTTGTCAGGAGGAGTGTCCCCGCATTCACGGAAGTCATTCCGCTGAATGTGTTGCTGCCGCCCAACGCCAACGTGCCTTGCCCGGCCTTGGTCAGCGCGTACGGACCGGCAATGGTGCCGCCTGCACTCAGAGTGCCGGCATTCACCGTCACAACCCTTTGGGCGCCCAGGGTGATGTTGCCCGCACCGAGATGCAGGTCGGAACTCCCCAAAAATGTGAAGTCTCCCGCCCACGCCTGCAGGTTGTTGGAAATGAGCGTCACAGGACCCCCGCTGGTATTGTCCAACATGCCAGCGCTGATGGTAAATAGCCCGGTCCCCAAGGCGCCCGCGCTGTTTACATTCAAGCGGCCCGCCGAGAGGGTTGTGCCTCCCGAATGTGCATTCGTCCCGTTCAAGGTCAGTGTCCCGGCCCCAATCTGTCGCACCTGCCCGCTGCCGAGGATGGTCCCTCCGAAGTCGACACCCTGGGTGATTGCGTTCGAGCGGTTAAACGCCAGAACAGCGTTGTTTGTAATCGCCCCCCCGGCAGAAAGGGCGCCGCTCAACCCGCCGCTGCCCAGTTGCAGAACGCCTGACTCGATCCACGTGGTCCCGGTGTAGGTGTTCGAGCCGTTTAAAACCAACGTGCCTGAGCCCACCTGCCGCAAAGCGCCTGTACCGCCGATCGTTCCGGCGAAATCGACACCTTGCACGGCAGAGTTCGAACGGTTGAATGCCAGCGTTGCGTTGTTGGTGATCGTCCCGCCCGGGGAAAGCGATCCGGCGTCACCACCCGCGCCGATCTGAAGCGTCCCACCGCTGATCAAAGTCACTCCCGTGTAGGTGTTCGAACCCGCCAAGACCAGCGTGCCGGGCCCCATCTGGAGCAACGTCCCGGTACCGGCGATGGTGGGTGCAAAGTCGGTTCCCTGCGTGAGCGTGCTCGAGAGGTTGAAAGCCAGCGTCGCGTTATTGGTCAGGGGGCTCATGGTTGCGAGCGCCCCCGTGCTTCCACCATTCCCGATTTGGAGCGTCCCCGCACCCACCAACGTAGGGCCGAAATAACTATTGGCTCCGGTCAACCTCAGGATCCCCGCGCCCGCCTTCGTGAGCGAGTAGCCACCCTGCACCACTCCACCGACTGTGAGCGTGCCCGCACTCACGTTCACCGTCCTGTTCCCGCCCAAAGTCACCGTGCCAGACCCGAGATCCAAATCTTGGGTCCCGAGAAAAGTGACGTTGGCGTTCCAAACCTGAGCGTTGTTGTTGCTGAGTGCGAGTGGCGCGCTGCTTGTGTTGTCGAGCGTGCCACCATTGAGTGTGAACACCGACTGCGCCGCCCCTAGTGCGTTTGGACTGTTGATGTTCAGGAGCCCTCTGGAAAGCGTCAGGCCGCCCGTAAACGTGTTGGCTCCCGACAAAGTCAGGGCGCCTTCACCCTGCTTTGACAAAGAGAAGGAGCCACCGATGTTGCCGCCCTCAATCAATGTTCCCGCGCTTACCGTTAAGATACGGTCGCCACTCAGGGTGACCGCTCCGGTGCCCAAGTTTAAATTGTTGCTGCCCTTGAAAATGAAGTCTCCACTCCATGTTTGCGTGGGGTTGTTGGCGAGGGTCAACGCCGACCCGCTCGTGTTGTCGAGCACACCGCCGGCGATGGTCAAACCTGACGTCGCGCCAAGCGCCGCGGAGTTGTTCAAATTCAATGTCCCCGCGGAAAGGGTGCTTCCGCCGCTGTAGGTGTTCGAGCCGCTGAGGGTGAGTACTCCGCCGCCCGCCTTTGTGATTCCGTACGCACCGCCAATGCTACCCTCTACCGTAAGAGTCCCGGCACCCACGGTCACCGTCGCGCTTGCCGTCAGGGTCACTCCACCGTTTCCAAGGTTGAGCGCGTCCGTCCCTTTGAAGGAAAAGTTTCCACTCCAGGTTTGGGTCGGGTTGTTGGTGAGTGTCAGAGCCGAACCACTGGTATTATCAATGATGCCGCCTGCAAGGGTGAGCACAGAGCTGCTGCCCAAGCCGTTTGTAGTGTTCAAATTGAGCGTTCCAGCGGAAAGCGTGGTTGCTCCCGTGTAGCTGTTCGCGCCTCCGAGCGTCAGCGTTCCGTTTCCCTCCTTGGTGAGAGCGTACGCGCCACTGATTGGCCCACCGACGAAAAGAGCTCCCTGCGTCACGGTGAGCGTCACATTTGCCCCCAACGCCACGGTTCCGTTCCCAATGTTCAGATCGTTGGTTCCGGCAAAAGTGAAGTTGCCGTTCCAAATCTGCGCGTTGTTGTTGAGCGTGAGAGCGGAGCCCGAGCCGTTGTCCAGCGTCGTCGCAGCGGCGATCGCCAAAGCGCCTGTCCCCAGCGCGCCGCTCGAGCGCAGCGCCAACCTGCCTGCGCCCAGCGTTGTTCCGCCGCTGTAGGTATTGGTTCCCGACAACACAAGCGTTCCGCTCCCCAGTTGCAGCACTCTGCCTGAGCCGGAAATTACCGGTCCAAAATCCGTCCCTTGCACCACCGTGTCCGTCCGGTTGACCGCGAAGGCCGCACCGCTGCCGACGCTCAATGAACCATTCGCGTTCAAACTCCCGGCAGCCCCACCCGCACCCAGTTGCAACGTGCCGGCGCTCACCGTGGTGGCCCCGTTGTAAACATTGCCACCGCCGAGTTTCAGCCAACCCGAACCATCCTTGGTCAGACCATGGTTCCCGCTGATCTGCCCGCCCACGGTCAATGTACCCGAGTGGAGCGTGACCACCGGACTCGCGCCCAACGTCACTGCACCTGTGCCTAAATTAAGGTCGCTCCCTCCGGCAAACGTGAAGCTGCCGCTCCAAACCTGCGCGTTGTTGTTGAGCGTGACCGCAGCGCCCGAGCTGTTGCCCAGCGTGGTCGCGGGGGCGAGTGTGAGGGTGCCCGTGCCAAGCGCCGCACTGGAGTGTAAAAACAAGCTGCCTGCACTCAGGATGGTACCGCCTCCGTAGGTGTTCACGCCCGACAACACAACGGTGCCGGTGCCCAGTTGCCAGACGCTTCCGGCGCCGGAAATAACCGTACCGAAATCCGTCCCTTGTGCCACCATGTCCGTTTGGTTAAACGCCAACACCGCTCCGCTTCCAATACTCAATGAGCCTGTGGCACTGAGGGCGCCGGTGGTGCCGCCGCCTCCAAGCTGCAACGTTCCACCGGAAATGGTGGTTCCGCCCGTGTAGGTGTTTTGGCCTGAAAGAATTAAACGTCCCAATCCGTCTTTCAAGAGTCCTCCGGTTGAGGTTGCAACTGCGCCTGTGAACGTCACCCCTCCATTTCCCCCAACGCTCAACAAGTGAGCGCCGGACACCCCGCCAGTGAGAGTCAACGTCCCGGCATCAGAGTTG
This sequence comes from Chthoniobacteraceae bacterium, assembly GCA_044376515.1. GTDB lineage: Bacteria > Verrucomicrobiota > Verrucomicrobiia > Chthoniobacterales > Chthoniobacteraceae > Chth-196. The sequence continues at coordinate 36,402 of JBILKV010000016.1, forward strand.
ATCCGGCTCGCAGCCCCCAAAGCGATGCCACCACCATAGGTGTTTGCGCCGGACACGTTACGCAAAGCCCCGTCAGTGGCGATACCCCCTCCGTTCAAGGTCAGCGCCTCGACTCCAACCGAAATGCCTCCCTCAATCTGGAGAGCGGCACCGTTGACCACCGTCGTGGCTCCAACAGTGGAACCCAGCGCACTTCCGTTACGGATGTTGAGCACGCCCCCGGTAACCGTTGTCGCTCCCGCGTAAGAGTTGGCGCCGGACAACACCTGCGTGCCTCCGCCTATCTTCTCAAACAGACTGGCACTGCGAATCACACCACTAAAGGTTCCGGAGCCCGAGTCCCTGCCCACCTGAATGCTTCTTGTGGCGTATGCCGTCGCGTTGAGAAGGGTGCCGCTCCCGGTGAGAGCCGCAGCGTAAACGGCGTTTCCGTCCCAAAAATCGAAGGTTCCGTCCACATTCAACACCGCACGGTTGTTGGACCAGTTCATGTTCTGCCAACCGCCATTTCTCAGATAGGCACCCGGTGCCACGTCAATCAAAGCTCCGGAACTTAGGTTGACATTTACGTTCTGGCCGGACCCGGCCGGGCTGTTCGGGGCCTCGTTGCTGAAATATCCAGAGGAAATCCTGAAGGTGCCACTCCCGCCAATCACTGAGGTTCCAACCGGTACGCCGGTGTTTCCCGTGATATCCAACACCGCCCCGGAGGCGATATTGTAGGTGCGGGAGGTTGTAGAAAAAGCGTTCCCCTGCATCTGCACCACGCCGGCGTTGACGTTGAGCGCGCCCGAAAACGTGTTGGCTCCCGACAGCACCAGCGTCCCGCTTCCCAACTGCATGACACTGCCAGCGCCGGAAATGACCGAGCCAAAATCCGTGCCCTGCACCACGGTGTCTGTCTGGTTGAACGCCAACACCGCTCCGCTTGCGACGCTCAAAGAGGCGCTCGCATTCAGACTCCCCGCAGTCCCACCCGCCCCCAATTGCAAGGTGCCAGCACTCACTGTAGTGGCTCCGTTGTAAAGGTTCGTGCCGCTGAGTTGCAGCCAACCGGAACCGGCCTTGGTCAGACCGTAGCTGCCACTGATCGCTCCGCCCACCGTCAACGTACCCGAACCGACCGTTACCACCGGACTCGCTCCTAGTGTCACCGCACCCGTGCCAAGGTTCAGATCATTGCTCCCAGCAAACGTGAAGCTGCCGCTCCAAACCTGCGTGTTGTTGTTGAGGGTGAGCGCAGCGCCCGAGCTGTTACCCAGCGTTGTCGCAGCGGCAACCGTCAAAGACCCGGTGCCCAGCGCCGCACTTGAGTTCAAGTTCAACCTGCCGGCCCCCAATGTTGTGCCCCCGCTGTACGTGTTCGTCCCGGAGAGCACGAGGGTGCCGCCGCCAAGTTGCAGCACACGACCGGAGCCAGAAATCACCGGTCCAAAATCCGTCCCTTGCTCCACTGTGTTGGTCCGGTTGAAGGCCAACACCGCTCCGCTCCCGATGCTCACAGAGCCGCCTGCACTGAGGCTTCCCGCCGTCCCGCCCGCACCGATTTGCAAAGTGCCTGAGCTGACCAGGGTGGCTCCGCTGTACACGTTCGCGCCGTCCAGTTGCAGCCAGCCGGAACCCGCCTTGCTCAGACCGTGGTTGCCGCTGATGACACCGCCCACAGTCAAGGTGCCTGCGCTGACCGTGAGCACCGGGCTCGCCCCCAACGTGACAGCACCCGCCCCGAGGTTGAGATGACTGCTCCCGGCGAACGCGAAGCTGCCGTTCCAAATCTGCGGGTTGTTGTTGAGGGTGAGCGCCGAGCCGGAGCCGTTGTCCAAGGTCGTCGCATCCGCAATCGTCAAGGAGCCCGTCCCCAGCGCTGCGCTCGAGTTCAGATTCAGGCGGCCTGCACCCAGCGTCGTCCCGCCGCCGTAGGTATTCGCTCCCGAAAGCACGAGGGTTCCGCTCCCGAGTTGCAACACCCTGCCGGCACCGGAAAGCACCGTCCCAAAATCCGTTCCTTGCGCCACCGTGTCCGTCTGGTTGAACGCCAGCACCGCTCCGCTTCCGATGCTCAAGGAGGCTCCAGCACCCAGACTTCCCTCCGTCCCGCCCGCCCCGAGTTGCAGCGTTCCCGTGCTGACCGTTGTGCTCCCCGTGTGGAGATTGGCTCCAGTCAAAAGCAACCAGCCAGCCCCCGCCTTGGTCAGTCCGTAGTTGCCGCTGATGACACCGCCCACCGTCAACGTGCCGGCGCTCACGGTCACTGTCGGACTAGCACCCAAAGTCACCGCACCGGTACCGAGGTGCAGATCGGCATCGCCGGCAAACGTGAAACTGCCGTTCCAAGCCTGCGCATGATTGTTGAGCGTGAGCGCGGCGCCAGAGCTGTTGCCCAGCGTTGTCGCAGCGGCAATCGTCAACGCCCCGGTGCCCAACACCGCAGCCCCATTCAGATTCAACCTGCCGGCACCCAGCGTCGTCCCGCCGCTGTAGGTATTCACGCCCGACAACACAAGGGTTCCGCTTCCGAGTTGTATGACACTGCCGGAACCAGAAATCACCGGTCCAAAATCCGTTCCCTGCACAATCGTATCCGTCTGATTGAACGCCAGCGCCGCACCGTTGCCGATGTTCAAACCTCCCCCTGCGCTCAGGCTTCCCGCGCTCCCGCCCGCACCCAGTTGCAAAGTGCCAGCGTTCACCGTGGTCGCCCCGGTGTAAACGTTCGTGCCACCGAGTTGCAGCCAGCCAGGCCCATCCTTGGTAAGGCCGTAGCTCCCGCTGATCGCGCCGCCCACCGTCAGCGTTCCCGCACTGACCGTCAGCACCGGACTCGCAACCAAGGTCACCACACCCGTGCCAAGGTTGAGATCATTGCCCCCGGCAAATGTGAAACTGCCATTCCAAAGCTGCACATTGTTGTTGAGCGTGACCGCAGCGCCAGAGCTGTTACCCAGCGTTGTCGCAGCGGCGATCGTCAAAGAACCGGTGCCCAGCGCCGCGCTGGAGTTCAGATTTAATCTACCGGCTCCCAACGTTGTCCCCCCTCTAAAAGTGTTTGCTCCCGAAAGCACTAGGGTCCCGCTCCCCATTTGCAACACACTGCCGGCACCGGAAATCACCGGTCCAAAATCCGTCTTTTGCGCCACGGTGTCCGTCTGGTTGAATGCCAACAACGCTCCGTTGCCAATGTTGAGCGAACCACTGGCGCTCAGACTCCCGGTCGTTCCGCCGGCTCCAATTTGCAAAGTCCCCCCGGTGACAAGTGTCGCTCCCCTGTACGTATTCGCACCCGAAAGCACCTGAATACCCGCGCCAGTCTTCTCGAAAAAACCGGCGTCCTTTATCGTGCCACGGAAGGTTCCGGAACCCGAGTTTTTTCCGACCTGAATCCCTGTTGATCCTACAAAGTTGGAGAGCACCGATCCTCCCCCGGTCAGCGCCGCCGCAGAGATGGTTCTTCCATCCCAGAAGTCGAGCGTTCCGTCCACGTTCAGATCAGCATAATTGTTACTCCAGTCGATATTTTGCCAGCCGCCGTTTCTCAAAAGCGCACCTGACGCCACGTCGATGACGGCGCCTGCGTTGAGTGCGA